>CAMCYK010000093.1 GCA_945883695.1 Akkermansia muciniphila
ATCCTGCCGCCCGGATTCACTAGCAACGCAGAACAGGCGCTTGGAAAGCGCCTGACCATCGTCATGTCGCCTGCAAGGCGACACTCCAATCGCTCGCCTGCAAGGAGCCACCCCGCTCACTTCATGGCGACATAGCGTGGCGGACCTTCGGACGGCTTCGGGATGTGCATCATCTGGTCGTAGTCGCCTTCCTCGCAGCAGCGGACGAAGCCTTCCGCGTAGCTCTTGAGCTTGTCCCAGCACTCGCGGATCTCCTTGGCCTCCTCCTTGTTGATCGAGTGGTCGAGCGCCGCCGTGGAGATCTGCTGCAACAGCACGGAAAACTGTCCGACGATCTCGTTGGTCGCGGGCAGCACCTGGAAACCCTTTTCGCAAAAGCTTTGCGGGTTCCGCACGAAATAGCCGCCGTTCTGCTGGCACAGCCACTCGACGATCCCGAGGTCGCCGCTCAGCTCGATGATTTTCATCAGGCGGTCGAGCGGATTGCGGCTGCCACTGCCGTCCTCGCTCTGCTTTTCCGCCCACTTGTAGACCAACGAAAGGGAAATCCCGAGGTCCGAAGCGACGGCCTTGGGGCTGGTTTTGGCGAACGCGTTGCGCAGCACTTCATGGCTTTCCATGGAGGGCACCCTAGCAGGTGACCGGACCAAGCAAATCCGAAACTGCGCTTTCAGCCGGAAGGCGGCAGGGCGGCGGCGGCCAGCGAGGCGGCGGCGATGTCCTCGACTTCGGTGACGGATTCGACCCGCGCCAGCCGCTGGCGCAACTCCTTGGCCCCGGGGAAGCCCTTGCAATAGGCCATCAGCCGGGCGCGCATCGCCATCATCGCGTGCCGCTCCGCGCCATATCTCGCGCTGGTCACGGCCAGCCGGCAGTGCCGCAGGACCAGCTCCCAGCGCTGCTCCAGGGCGACCGGCTCGGCCACCTCGCCGGTCTCGAGATAGCGCTTGGCCTCGCGGAAGACCCACGGATTGTGCATCGCGGCGCGGCCGATCATCACGCCGGAGACCGCCGTCTCGCGCTTGCGGCGGGCGAGGTCCTCACCGCTGGCAAGGTCGCCGTTGCCGATCACGGGGATCTTCACGGCCCGCGCGCAGGCATCGATCACCTCCCAGTTCGCGTCGCCGGAGTAGCCCTGCGCCCGGGTCCGGCCGTGGACCGCGATCGCCTGCATCCCGCAGTCCTCGAGGATGCGGCAGACCTCGACCGCGTTGATCGTCCGGTCATCCCAGCCGATCCGCATCTTGGCGGTGACCGGAACCTCGCCGCCCACCCCCCTGGCGACCCCGGAGGCCACCGCGGCCAAGGACGGGCAATCCTTCAGCAACGAGGAGCCGCCGTTTTTGGCCACCACCTTGTTGACCGGGCAGCCGAAGTTGATGTCGATGAAGTCGGGCCGCTTCCAGCCGATGATCTTCTTCGCCGCCTCGCCCATCCGTTCGCCGTCGCCGCCGAACAGCTGGACGCCCACCGGTCGCTGTTCGTCAGTGAATTCCGTGTATTTCCGGGTCCGCTCGTCGGCCTGCATGATGCCCTCCGCCGAGACGAACTCGGTGACCATCACATCCGCGCCGAGCTCCTTGCAGATCTGGCGGAAGACCACGTCGGTGACCCCGGCCATCGGGGCCAGATAGAGGGGAAACGCGCCGTTTTGGAACCAAGGGAGCACGCCGCGAGCTTGGAAGCGCCCGCGGCAAGTTCCAAGCGCCAAGAAACGCGGTGCCCGGCGGGTCCTCCGGGTGGGGACTTCCTCCGCCAGCACCCGGTGGCGGCCCGCGGTTGACCCGCGCCCCGCATTCATGCCTACTGTCAACACCTTCCCCGCAACATGAACATCCTCGTCACCGGCGGAGCCGGCTTCATCGGATCAAATCTCGTCCACTACCTGCTCGGCGACGCGTCCGGCGAACTCGGGGTGGCCGTCGACAAGGTCGTCAACCTCGACAAGCTCACCTACGCCGGCAACCGGTCCAGCCTCGATGACCTCGACGCCGATCCGCGCCACGTCTTTGTCGAGGGCGATATCGGCGACGAGTCCCTGGTCGGCAGGCTGCTGCGCGAGCACGATATCGACGCCGTGATGCACCTGGCGGCGGAGTCCCATGTCGACCGTTCGATCGACGGCCCGGAGGCCTTCATCCTGACCAATGTGGTCGGCACTTTCCGGCTGCTCGATGCCTTCCGCAAGTACCTCGCCGATAGCGGCCGCACCGCGCTGCCGAACTATGGAAAATCGATCGCCGACGGCGGCGAGTCGGCCTTCCTCCATGTTTCCACCGACGAGGTCTACGGCTCGCTCGGCCCGGACGACCCCGCCTTCTGCGAGACCACGCCCTACGCGCCGAACAGCCCGTACAGCGCCTCGAAGGCGGGCAGCGACCACCTCGCCCGGGCCTACCACCACACCTACGGGATGCCGGTCATCACGACCAACTGCTCGAACAACTACGGGCCCTTCCAATTCCCCGAGAAACTGCTGCCGCTGATGATCCAGAAGACCCTCCGCGGGGAAGCGCTGCCGGTTTACGGCGACGGCACCAACGTCCGCGACTGGCTTTACGTGGAAGACCACTGCCGCGGCCTCGCGATGGCGCTGGTCCGCGGCACGATGGGCGAGACCTATGTGATCGGCGGCAAGAACGAGATGCGCAACATCGACGTGGTCAAGGCGCTCATCGCCACCGTCCACGAGCTGGCTCCGGAGTGCGCGCGGCAATCCGCCGACGAGCTGATCACCTACGTCCGCGACCGCCCGGGCCACGACCGGCGCTACGCGATCAATCCGGAGCGCATCGAAAACGAGCTCGGCTGGTCGCCGCGCGAGAACTTCGCCACCGGCTTGCGCAAGACGGTCCGCTGGTATCTCGGCCACCAGGACTGGATCCACGGCATCGAGGACGGCAGCTACCGCGGCGAGCGCCTGGGCAACCTCGACTGATCATTTTTCCGACTCCGTCATGCGCTTCCGCGACACCCTCAGCGGGGCCGCGAGCAGCACCTTCGACCTCCGGCCCTACGACGTGGTTTACGTCAAGCAAACCACCTGGTAACGAGCGAGTCCCTACCCGCCGCCGCCGTGCCAGATCACCCGCATCCCGGGCGGCGGGGATGCCCGCGGGCCCTTGACGAAGAGCGCGGTCGCCCAGCCGCTCGCGGTGGCGGCGTCGGCGGCGATGACGGTCACCCCGCACGGCGGCCGGATCACCGGCAGCCCGCTCGCCGGGTCGAGGATGTGGCCGGCGACCCGGCCCTCGCCGACCGGCCGTCCTTGCCGGTAGTTGCCGCTGGTCGCCATCGACTGGTTGGAAAGGACGAGCGTTTCCGCAATGCCGCCAGTGGGCGACTCGATGCCCACCGGCCATTCGCCGTCGCCGGCCCGGACTTCGCCCGCCAGCGAGAAGACGTGGCGGCGGATGCCGCGTTCGCGCAGCCGTTCCGCCACCCGGTCGACCGCGAATCCCTTGCCGAGCGACGAGAGGTCGATGCCGCTGCCACCCGGGCCGAAACCGGCTGCGGTCAGCGGCCCTAACAGCCGGTGGTCGAAAGCCCCGCCGCTTTCCGCATGCAGCTTTTCGGCCAGCCGCAGCACGCGCGCCAAGTCGGCCGTCGCCGGCTCGCCCCGGTTGTGCCGGCTCAGGTCGGAGTCCGGCCGCCAGGTGCTGAGGACCTGCTCCCAGTGCTCGAGCACCGCGGCGATCTCGCCACGCATTTCCTCCGCGGCCACCGCCTCATCGGTCACCAGCTTCCATTCGCAGCCCATCGCCCGGCCCGTCAGCACGGTCGGCCCGGCCGGCGGCTTGCGCCAGAGCGCGAGGCAGGTGGCGACGATGCCTAGCAGGAGAAGCGCCCGTTTCATGGCAGCAGCAGGCTGAGCCAGGCGAGGGCGACCACCCCGCCGGCGACCGCATCCCGGCGGGTCCAGCGGCCGGGCGAGCTGGCGAGGAATTTCAGCACCGCGCCGGTCGGGCAACCGTAGTGGCAATAGGCCTGTGGCAGAAAGGTGGCGGCGATCAACCCGCCGGCGAAAATCGCCACCGGCAGCAGCGCGACGAAGCCGGTGCTCCAGACTTCGAAGGGCTCGGCATTCGCGAAGGGGAAGCCGCTGCCGAGGAAAGCCAGCAGCCACAGTAGCGCCAGCGTGAGCCAAGGCATCGCCGACAGGGCGCGGTGCAGTTTCGGCGGCAGGGCGACACGGCGCTTCCGCAGCTGCCCGACCAGTTGCTGCGCCGCGCCGTGCGGGCAGAGCTGGGCGCAGTAGACGTTCCTGCCGAAGGCCGCCGGGATCAGCAGCGCGGCCGCGGTCAGCGCGAGCAAGGGCAGCGCCGTGCCCGCCGCCGAGCCGCGCATCGACCACTTGATCCACTGGTCCTGGCCGGTCATCAGGCCGAGCCACAGGCCGCCCGCCAGGACGGAGGTGGCGGCGAAGATCGTCCGCACCCGCTTGCGGCCGCGCCAGGGGCCGAGGCCGATGACCAGCCCGGCGGCGATCCATGCCAGCGCGGCGCCAGCGCGCCATCCCAGCCACGGCGGCTCCGCCGGCGGCGGCGCGAGATGGCGGCGCAGCATTTCCTTGACCGTCTCCTCCACCGCCTCCGCGGTCCGGCTGGCCCCGCTGACCAGCAGCGTCGTGCCGGCCTCGATGCCGAGCGCGTCTGCCACCGGCATGCCGGCGAAGGGCTGGTCAAAGCGCAGGCCGTCGCGCACGTCGGAGGTGTAGGGCTCGTTGTCGCGGCTGCCCTGCAAGGCCGCGCCGACGATGGTGCGCCCCGCCGGATCGAGCGCCAGCAGCACGTCCTGCGCACCCTGGAAGCCGCGCGCCGACACGCCCATCCGGCTGGCGCGCAGCAAAGTGCCGAGGACCGTGCCATCGGCGGCCAGCACGCCGGTCCCGGCCAGCGAGGCCGCCTCGGGAAACCAGGGGCGCAGCGACTCGATCGCCACCTCGCCGGGAAACCACTGGTCCATCCCCGTGGCGCCGAAGCGCGCCGCGACGCCGCGGGCCATCGCTTCGCTGGTCAGCGAGGCACCGCTGACGACCACCGGCGACCCCGGCGCGCCGAGGCTGGCCTGCGGGCGACCGTTCCATTGGGACAGGAAGCCCGGGCTCGCCACCACCTTCGCGACATGGCCGGAGGTGTCGGCGCTCTCCAACAAGCTCACCCCGGCCACCCGCCGCGTCCGGTCGAAGACCACCAGCAGGTTGGACGGCCCGGCGTAGCCGGTCACCGGCCGTGCCTCGGGAAAAGTCTGCGCCGCCCAGCCGACCGGCTCGCCCGCGGCGTCGAGCATGGCCGACACCCGGTCGTCGCCGTCCGGCGGGCCCAGCGTTTCCGCGGCGGGCAGAAAAATCTTCACCGCGGCCAGCGCCCGGGCATCGAGCGCGGCGTCCTTGCCCGCGTCGCGCCGCAGGCTGGCGAAATGCAGACTGAAAAACGCCGCCGCCAGCAGCCCCAGCCGGTAGCCCGCCACCAGCGCGCGCTTCGCCCGGCGACCCGCCTCAGCGGCCGGTCGCGGAGCTTTCGTCGGGTGGCTCGTGCAACTCATCCGCAGGAAGAAAGCCCGTTCCGCCGGTTCTCCGCCACAGGTTTTTCCGTCCGGCCGAATCCGGGGGGTGGCCGGCGAGTGGAGTGTCGCCTTGCAGGCGACATGACGATGGTCAGGCGGCATTCTGCCGCCTGAACCTCGGAGGGTGTCAACGGGCGGCAGACGGCCTGGAAATCCGCGGCTTGACCCCGGCAATCCACGGGATCACCGCCAAACTTCGGGAAGTGACTGAAAAAATCCGGCATGATTCGCGGGCCGCGGGCGTAATCATGTCGCCACCCGAAGTGGCCATGGATGAATTCGTTATGTCGATCCACGCGGTAAAACCGGAAACCGAGGCCGTCATCCGACGCCAGCGGCGGGCTTCTTCGATCACCAGTTCGATCATCGCGCTGCTGGTCGTGGTGCTGCTGATGGCGATCCTGTCGCTGCTCCTGCTGGCCCCGCGGTTCAAGGAGACGCCGGTCATCGTGTCGTACCAGTCCAGCCTGCGGGACACCGAGGAGGTCCAGGAACGGAAGGTCTCGACCGCCGTCGACCGCAAGCCGTCCGCCCCTTCGTCCGCCATGGCCAAGGTGATCGCCGCCAACACCGAGTCGCCGCTCGCGGTGCCCGTGCCGGACACCGTGATCACGACGACTTCGACCGACTTCGGAACCGGCGACGATTTCGGCGAAGGCTGGGGCAGCGGCAGCGGATCCGGGGATGGCGGCGGCGGCGCGACCTTCTTCCAGCAGAAGGTCAAGGCGACCAAGGTCGCCTATGTGATCGACTACTCGCAGTCGATGCGCGGCGAGCGCGAGAAACTGATGCGGGCGGAACTCCGGAAATCGGTGGAGGGCCTGCCGCTCGCGATGAGCTACCAGTTGATCTTCTTCGCCGGACCGACCTGGATCGCCGGCGACGAGATCACCATGGCGAAGGGCAACCGGTCCGCCGAGGTGAAGGGCAAGGGTGGAACTTTCGACTGGGTCTCGGCGGGCAACGCCCACGATTGGAGATCGAAGGGGAGGAAACAGAAAGCCAACTGGATCGATGTCTCGCCGGCGAAGCGCAAGAAGTCGCTGGATCTGATCGCGACGACGAAGCTGGTCCACGGCACGAATTGGGAGCCCGCGCTCGAGATGGCGCTGGCGATGGACCCCGCGCCGGAAGTCATCTTCTTCATGACCGACGGCGTCACCGGCGGCAACGCCGAAGGCCTGGCCAAAAGCATCGCGGGCCGCGCGAAGCGGGCGAATATCATGATCAACACGGTGGCCATGATGGAGCCGAAGGCGGAGGCCGCGATGAAGCTCCTCGCCAAGGGCACCGGCGGCCAGTTCACGGTGATCGAGAAGAACGGCAAGGTCCGCGAGATCCCGGTCAACTGAGCGTTTTCACAACTGGTCCGCGATCGCTTCCGCCAAGGGCGCCATCGCCGATGCCGTATCTTCGATTCGAAGACGCTTGGATACCCGGAAGTCCGGCAAAAAGACCTCGCTCGCGAGCCGGCGCAGGGTTCCGGGATCGGAAAACGCGAGGTTCAGCTCGCGGTTGAGCCGCATGCTGAGGGTGTCGAGGTTGGCCGATCCGATGCAGCCCCAGCCGTCGCAGATCATGACCTTCATGTGGGTCATTTTCGGATAGCGGTAGACCTTCCCTCCCGCCTCGATGAGTCCGCGGGCGGTGCCGAGGTTGCCGGCGTCCATGATGGTCGAGTCGCCGCGGTCGGGAATGATCACGCGCACGTCGACCCCGCGCCGCGCGGCGGTCGCCAGGGCAAGGGCGATGTCGTCGTGGGCGAAGTAGGGATTCTCGATCCAGATCCGTTTCCGCGCGGCGCGGATGGCGAGCATCGTCGCGTCGAGGATCTGGGTCTGGCCGCGCGCGGCGTCGGTGCGGAGCAGGCGCAGCGGCACCCCGCCATCGACCGGTGCCGGGCGGCGGAAGAAGGCCGGCTTCTGCAGCAGCGCGAGGTCACCCCACGGCCCGGATTTCCGCCAGGCCCGGCTGAATTCGCGGGACAGGCTGGCGACGATGGGCCCTTCGACTTTCACCATCAGGTCGTGCCACTCGGAGTAATACTCGCGGCCCATGTTCATCCCGCCGAGGATGGCGGTGCGGCGGTCGAAGACCAGCAGCTTGGTGTGGTCGCAGACCAGCCACGGGTTGAGCGTGCGGCGGACCTGGATCCGCGAGTTTTCCTTCAGGTAGCGGGCGATGTCGGCGGGCGGTTCAAAGCCGGGCGGGCCGGGAGTTTCGGGAGCCGCGGTGTGCGCGAAGCTGCTGCCGAGGTCGTCGAACAGGACCCGCACCGGCACTTCCTCCGCCCGTCGCTTCAGGATGTCGGCGTAGCGGACGGCGATGTCGTCGTTGTCGAAAATGAAGAGCTGGATGTCGATCGACTGCTTCGCGGCGGCGAGCTGGCGGTCGAGTTCCGGGAAGAAACCCGGCCCGTCGACGAGCCATTCCAAGGTGCCGGACTCGCGGCGAGGCATGCCTTCCCGGTCCAGCAGCTGTTCGAAGTCTTCCGTCCCGGGGATTTCCACCGGGGCGGGCTTCAGTTCGATTTCCATCGGCAGGTTCCCGCTCACCACCTCGCGCGGACGATGCCACGCCACGGCAAGACCGGTGCGCACCGTGGTGAAAGGCTGGCGCAGCGCGGCAAGCGTCGTCGAGCGGAAGGCGCTCACCGCCACCTGGCTGTTTCCCGTCACCGTGTCGCTGGCCTGCGGCTTCCGTTCGACCGAACGGGCGGCGTTCGATTGCAGCGACCCGCACGAGGCGAGGAGCAGGGTCCCGCTGATCGCCGCAAACCGCGCACCAAGTAAATCCAACATGCCCGAACTGAACCGCGAAGCGGCCCGCCTGCAAGCCACGCTTCAATCGAGAACGGATCGAGGTACGGCGGTTTTGTATCCCGCGATCCAAGCCTGAAACCCAAATTCCCGGGAACGCCGAAGCGATTGAAGGATGGGCCTCTTTATATCACCGCAAGGATCACGCGGGAGCCCGAATGACCTTTAACGTGCCACCGCCCCCGGTTCACGCCTTCGGGCCGCGGTCGAAGTCGAGGACGAACTTGCGGCCGCGCAGGCTGGCGCCTTTCGAGATCTGGACCAGGCGCTCGGCGCAGTCGGCGCGGACGTCGATGCAGCTGTGCTTGGCGAAGAGTTTCACGGTGCCGACGGCGCCGTCCGGCAGGCCGGCTTCGCCGTAGAGCATGCCGATGATCTCGCCGACCTTCACGCCGTGGAATTTCCCGAGCGAGAAGAACAGCGGGACCATGTTGGAGTTGTCGTGCGGTCCATCGTGGCGCGGACGGGGTTCCCGCGGCTCGCGCTGCTGGAAGTCGCCGCGCGGTTCGCGGCCCTCGCGGCGGCCGCGCTGGCCCGGGAGCTCGCGGTCCTCGGCGATCTCGCCGAACTCGCGGCCGGAGTTCTCCTTGAGCATGGTGATCAGCACGCCGGCGATGTCGGTCGGGGTGAAGCCTTGCTCTAACAGGCGGTCCATCTGGCTCTCGTGCGATTCGAACTCGCCCTTCTCGAGGCGCTCCTTGATCTGGTCGAAGAAGCGGTCGGCCAGGCGGCCCTCCACCATCTCCTGGGTCGGCACCCGCTCGCGGCGGATCGGGTGGCGGGTGTAGCGCTCGATCATTTCCAGCCGGTGGATCTCGCGGCCGAAGACGAAGCTCACCGCGCGCCCGCTGCGGCCGGCACGGCCGGTGCGGCCGATCCGGTGGACGTAGTCCTCGGGGTCCTGCGGCAGGTCGTAGTTGAAGACGACGTCGATGTTCTCGACGTCCAGTCCGCGGGCCGCGACGTCGGTGGCGACCAGCAGCTCGATGGTGCCGTCGCGGAAGCGCTTCAGCGTACGCTCGCGCATCTGCTGGGTGATGTCGCCGTGCAGGCGGTCCGCGGTGTAGCCGCGCGCCAGCAGGGCTTCGGTGCACTCGTCGACCGAGCGCTTGGTGTTGCAGAAGATGATCGCGAGGCGCGACTGCTCCATGTCGAGCAGGCGGGACAGCACCTCGACCTTCGAGCGTTCCCGTACTTCGTAGCAGCACTGGTCGATGGTCGAGACGGTCTTCGACTTCTGGTCGATCTCGATCAGCTGGGCGTCGTTGCCGAACTTGCCGATCAGGTGGCTCACGCCGCGGCTCATGGTCGCGGAGAAGAACATCGTCTGGCGTTCCTTCGGGATCGCGGCGAGCAGTTCTTCCATCTCCTCGCGGAAGCCGAGGTCGAGCATGCGGTCGGCTTCGTCGAGGACGACGGTTTCGATCTTGCTGACATCGAAGGACCCGCGGCGCAGGTGGTCCATCACGCGGCCGGGCGTGCCGACGACGACCTGGACGCCGTCGCGCAGGGCGCGCAGCTGGCGGTCCATCGGCGCGCCGCCGTACACCGGGATCGCGCGGAGCTGGCCGAGCTGGGAGCCGAGCCGGTGGACTTCCTCGCAGACCTGCACCGCGAGCTCGCGGGTCGGGCAGAGGATCAGGGCCTGGGGCGCGAACTTCTTGAAGTCGAGCTTGGCCAGCAGCGGCAGCGTGAAGGCGGCGGTCTTGCCGGAGCCGGTGTGCGAGAGGCCGAGGATGTCACGGCCGGTCAGGGCGACGGGGATTGCCAGCGCCTGGATCGGCGAGGGGCGCTCGTAACCGAGCTTTTCGATGGCGGCGAGGAGTTCGGCGGGCAGGCCGAGTTCGGAGAAAGGAGGCGTTTCCATAATCAGGTGGTATTGGTTTCAAGGACGGTGATCCTGGAAACCACAACCAAAAGGCCTCCTGGATCGGACAACCCGCGACAGCGGGGGGCGCGGAGACTGGCGGCTTTTGCCGGTCTGGCAAGAAACATTTTTCCCGCGATTGTAGCGGAACGTCTGCGACGTTCCGGCGGGGGAGCGGCGGGAAGGAGATCCGACGTCACGACGTTCCATTGAATTCTCCGTCGCCGGAACGTCGCAGACGTTCCGCTACATCCGGAGAGCTTTCACGTTCACGAACTCGCGGATGCCGTGGGCTCCCAGCTCGCGGCCCCAGCCGCTGTCCTTGACGCCGCCGAAGGGGAAGCGGGGGTCCGAAGCGACCTGCGAGTTGATCGCGACGGTGCCGGTGTCGAGCTGCTCCGCGATCCGGCGGGCGCGGCTCCCGTCGGCGGTGAACACGGCGGCACCGAGGCCGAAGGGCGTTTGATTGGCGAGGGCGATCGCCTCGCCGTCGCCGGCCACCCGGGTGACCGCGGCGACCGGACCGAAGGTTTCCTCGTCGAAAACCCGCATGCCGGGCGTCACGCGGTCGAGCAGGGTGGCCGGGTAGTACGGCAGATCCCGTAGTTCGGGAACCGCCCCGCCGAGCAGCAGGCGCGCGCCCGCGGCAATGCTGTCCGCCACCTGGCCGTGCAGTTCGTCCCGCAGGTCGGCCCGGGCCATCGGACCGAGGGTCGTCGCGGGGTCGGAGGGATCGCCGGGCCGGTAGGCGGCCAGTTCCTCCTGCAACAGGGCCACGAAGGCGTCGTGCACCGCGTCCATCACCAGGAAGCGCTTCGCCGCGATGCAACTCTGGCCGGCGTTCACCATGCGGGCGGCGGCGCAGGTTTTCGCGGCCAGGTTCAGGTCGGCATCGTCGAGCACCAGGTAGGGGTCGCTGCCGCCGAGTTCGAGCACCGACTTCTTCAAATGCCGGCCGGCCGCCGCGGCGACCTGGCGGCCGGCGTCGGTGCTGCCGGTGAAGGTCAGCGCGCGGATCCGCGGGTCGGCGATCAGCGGCTCGACCTCTTTGCCGGAGACAAAAACCGCCCGCAGGAAATCGTCGCGGCCGAAAGCTTCCGCGATCAAGCCGGCGATCGCCTCGGCGCAAGCGGGGACGTTCGAGGCGTGCTTCAGCAGGATCGGGTTGCCCGCCATCAGCGCCGGCGCGGCGAAGCGGAAGACCTGCCAGAACGGAAAATTCCACGGCATGATCGCCAGCACCGGGCCGAGCGGCTGGTGGAGGATCGTCGCGCCATCTTCCACCACCGGGGCGAGCATCGCCTCGCCGTGCGCCGCGTAGTGGCGGCACACCGTCGCGCACTTCACCAGCTCCGCTGTTCCCTGGGTGACCGGCTTGCCCATCTCGCGCGCCATGAGCCGGGCGAGCTCCTCCTGCCGTGCTTCCAACAACCCTGCCGCCCGCCGGAGGGCCGCCGCGCGGGCGGTGAACGGAAGCCCGCGCAGGTCATCGAAGGCGTCGGCCACGGCGGCAAGGGAATCGGTCATGCCCCGACAGTGGACGCGGGTGGCCGGGGCGGCAAGGGAGACGCTGCCATCGGGTCGACGGGCATGATTTCACCCGCGTCGGAACTTTAGGACGCGACATTCCCAAGTGCTGCTAACGTGGGATCTCTCATGAACAAGAAAGCCACCAAGAATTCCCCCTCCCGCCCCGCCAGCCCGGAGACCATCGACATCGGCCTCGACGCCAAGACCCGCGGACAGGCCGTCAAGCTGCTGTCGACCATCCTCGCCGACCAGCACGTGCTTTATGCCAAGACCCGCAATTTCCACTGGAACCTGACCGGCCACCGTTTCCACACGCTCCATGCCTTCTTCGAAACCCAGTATGAAGCGCTTGCCGAGGCGAGCGACCAGACCGCCGAGCGGATCCGCATGCTGGGCGCCGCAAGTCCGGGCTCGATGAAGGAATTCCTGGCCCTCGCCACGCTGCGGGAAGTCTCCGGGGTGCTGATCAGCGGCGACCAGGCCATCGCCGCCCTGCGGGACGACCACGAGGCCGCCGCCCGCGGGTTGCGCAAGGCGGTGGATGCCCTCGACGAGGCGGGCGACGCCGGCAGCGCGGACTTCCTCACCGAACGGCTGCAGAGCCACGAGCAAGCGGCGTGGATGTTGCGGAGCTTCCTCGATTGAAGGTCCCCGGCCTGAATTCCCATCCCCCCGATGCCCCGCTATCTGCTCCTCCTCAACCGCGGCTCCGGTGGCAACGACCGTGGCCTGGATGCCCGCGAGGTCTGCCGCATCGTGGAAGAGGCTTTCCGCGAGGCCGGTCATGAGATCACCTCGCGGATCGTCGAACCGGGTGGCTTGGACGCCGCGCTCAAGCGCGCGGTCGCGGAGGCTCCCGACGGCCTCATCATCGCCGGTGGCGACGGCACGGTCTCGGCCGCCGCCCGCCACCTGGGCGGAACTCCGATCGTCCTCGGCATCGTGCCGATGGGGACTTTCAACCTGGCCGCGCGGGACCTCGGCGTGCCGCTGGAGATCGACGAGGCCGCCCGTTTCCTGGCGCGGGCCGGGTCGATCGCGGTCGATGTGCTCGATGTCGCGGGCCATGCCTGCCTCTGCACCACCATCCTCGGCTTTTATCCCGAGTTCGCGCGGACCTTCGAGCGGCGCGACCACGGCGGACGCTGGTGGAAAAAAGCCTTCAAGGTGATCACCTCGCTGCCGCGGACCTTCCGGGAGGCCCGGCCGCTGCGCTTGACCTGGAAGCACGACGGCGGCGAGGGCGGGGCGCGCACCAAGTTCTCGGCTTTCGTGCCCGGCCGCTACAAGGCGACGACCGGCATCGTCCCGGTGCGGACCGATTTCCAATCCGGCACGATGACCGCTTACATCGGCCGCCAGCGGCATGCCGGGGCGGCGATGCGCGGGATGTTCGACTATGTCTTCGGGCGGCAGGAGGCGAACGACGAGCTGACGATGTTCAAGACCGCGACGCTCGAGCTGCGGCCCGGGACTTCGTCGATCGACTTCCCGAACCGCGGCTGGTGATCCCGGGGAACCACGACATCCCGGGCCTCAACCACCCGTATGACCGCTTCGCGCGGCCGTTCCGCCGCTACCGGCGGTTCTTCGGCCACGCACTCGAGCCGGAACTCCGCCTGCCCGGCCTCCACGTCGTCGGGCTCAACAGCACGCGGGCCTTCGGCTTCCATGCCGACTGGTCGGAGGGCCGGATTTCCCGCGACGCGCTGGCGCGGGCCGGCCGGCGCTTCGCCGCCGGACCCGGCGGCCTCCGCGTGCTGGTCCTCCACCATCCCCTGCTGGCACCCGACGGCCACGGCCGCTCGGTGGTGGATCCCCTGCCGGCCTTGCTGGACTTGATCGGCGGGCACCGGATCGACGTGATCCTGTGCGGCCATTTCCACCGCTCCCATCTCGCCACCGTCGGCCCGGATGAATCGTGGCAGGGCGTGGTTTCGCAGGCCGCGACCGTCTGCTCGACGCGGCTGCAAGGGGAACCGCAGGGCTTCCATGAATTCCTCTGCACGGAGGACCGGCTGGACGTCATCCGGCATGGCTATCAGGCCGGCCGCTTCGTCGCGCAAGCGACTTTTTCCTTCGGGCGCGGCGGGGCCGGTTGGCAGGCGGTGGAGTGACTTCGGCCCGAGTCAGGAAGCCGGCTTCCAGCGGATCTGGTTGACCTTGGTCAGCCGCCGCTTTCCGAGCTTCCGCGAAGGCCTGCCGCGCGAGTGCGAGCGCAGCGACCGGCGGCTCGAACGGGTGCTGCTGCGGCTGCTCAACGCTGCCGGCCGCGAAAAATCCGAACGCGCCGAACTGGCCGCGATCCTCCGTGAGGTGCGCACCGATCTGGCCCGCTTGCGCCGCCTGCGGAATCCCAGCGCGGGCATCGCGGGCGGCGGCCCGTGTCACCGCGAGGAGATTTCGCAAGACCGCGCCGAGCTGCGCCGGTAGTTCTTGGCATGTCTCCGCGCCTTCTTGCCACCGCGCTGTTTTTCGTCCCGCTTTCGCTCGCCGCGAATCCGGTGCTCGACGGTGCCGATCCCCACGTGCAGGTCTTCGACGGGGCGTTCTGGCTCTACCCGACCGAGGCCCATAGCCGGCGGCCGATCTTCGCCGCCTACCGCTCGACCGATTTGCGCGAGTGGCAACGGCAGGGGACCCTCCTCGACCTCGACCGGGTGCCCTGGGTGAAGTCCGATGGCGCGCCGTGGCACGGTGCCTGGGCCCCGGCGATCGCGCGCAAGAACGGCAAGTTCTACTTCTACTACTCGGTCGGTCCGCAGAACCCGACGCCCAGCAGGATCGGCGTGGCGACGGGCGACTCGCCGGCCGGGCCCTTCACCGACAGCGGCAAGCCCTTGCTCACCGGCGGCGACGGATTCGAAGCGATCGATCCGATGGTCTTCACCGATCCCGCCGACGGAAAGTCCTGGTTTTATGCCGGCGGCAGCGCGGGGGCGAAACTCCGGGTGTTCGAGCTGGCGGACGACATGGTGAGCTTCAAGCGCGAGGTGAAGGTCGAGCAGCCGCCGCATTTCACCGAGGCCCCCTTCATGCACCGCCGCGGCAAGACCTATTACCTCAGTTATAGCCACGGCCGGTGGAACGATGCCAGCTACTGCGTCCACTACGCGACCGCGGCGTCACCGGTTGGTCCTTGGGAATACCGGGGCAAGATCCTCGAAAGCGATACCACCCGCCAGGGACCGGGCCATCATTCCTTCGTGGAAAGTCCGCAGACCGGGGAATGGTTCATCGTCTATCACCGCTGGGAAACCGCGAAGAAGGAGGGCCCTTTCCGCGGCGGGCGGAAGATCGCGGTGGAGAAGATCGCCTACGATGAGAAAGGCCTGATCCCGCCGGTGAAGATGACGGATGGGGAGAAACGATGATCGACCCCGGCGGGCGCTCAGAGCGGGGTGACTTTCAGGACGTGCTTGACCGGGGCCAGCGCCTTGCGGGCCTCAGTGTCGAGGGCGGCCTGGCGGGCCGGCAGCTTGGTGCGGAGCGTTTCGAAGGCGGCCGCGATTTCCGGGTCGGCCTGGGCTTCGCCGTCGAAGGCACGGAAGCGGGTGACCAGCTCCTTGATCAGCACGGTCTCGAACTGCTGCTTGCCGCCGAGATTGCCGAGATAGGCCGCGAAGTTGGCATCGAAGGGCGTCACGGGGAACTCCGCCGCGAGATTGATCCCGGCGCCGAGTTGCTCCTTCGTGAACTCCTTGGTCTCGCTGCCCCAGGTCACGCCGGCCTTGGCCGAGGGGAGATTCGCCACCTTGAGGGTGAGGCGGTTCAGGTCCTGGTTGAAGGGGATGAAGGGGACGATGCTGCGGGTGCCGGACGAGGACTTGTCGTCGCCCTGGAAGCAGAACGGGTAGCGGGTGCTTTCCAGCTCCGCCGTGCCGGGGCCGCTGGCGAGGACCTGATGGCCGGCGCTGGCCTTGGCCGGGCCGTTCATGTCGAGCGTGATCTCGCCGATGTTGCCGTCGCAGCCGAGGGCCTTGAGGAAGGCCGAGGCCATCACGAGGTGGCCGTTTGCGTTCGGGTGGAAGCCGTCTCCGCCGCAGACGTCGTAGTTTTCTCCGAGCGCCGGCTTGGCCATCTTCATCGCGTCGACCATCGGCTGGTGGACGTCGGCGAAGGTCTGCTGGAACTCGCCGGCGAGGGACCGGCCGATCTCGCCGAGCTGGCGGAGGTTGTCGTTGTAGCCGTCGGCGCCGGACTTGGGCGCGAAGTTGTCGCGCTTGAAGAAAAACGTGTCCACCGCGCCCGGCGAGCCGACCACCACGTGCGGCACTCCGATCTCCTTGAGGACGGTCATCACGGCGCGCATCGAGTCGCTGTAGGCCTTGCCGACGTTCTCGTCGAAGGGGCGGTAGCCGCCGTCGTTCATGCCGTAGCAAAGGGTCACGGTGGTCGGCTTGAAGACCGCCAGATCGTTGATCGCGCGCTGCGCGAAGCCCCCGGCGGTCTCGCCGCCCCAGCCGAACTGGAAGACCTTGACGTCGGGGCGGCCGGCGCAGGCGACCAGGTAGGCCTCGATGAAGCGCGAGTATTGCTTCTGTTCGGTGATCGAGTCGCCGACCACCGCGAGCCGCGCGCCTTCGGGCAGCAGGGCCGCGGCGTTGAGCGGGGTGGCGGCGCGGAGGCCGGTGGTGGCGAGCGAGAGAAGGGCGAAGAGTGCGAGCCGGACGGACATGGAGGGATTACCCTGCGAAGCGCCGCGCTTTGTCAATCCACTCCGCCCTGCCCGGCGTGCCGCGACTTGGCGCTCGACGACGGAGACGGGAGAGGCATCGTTGGGTCATGAATCGCAGATCATGGCTGGCGGGGCTCGGGTGTCTGGTGCTTTCGGGCTGCGGCGCGGCGGTCGGAGTGGGCGGCGGCGGGGTGGACAGCCTGGCTTCGACCCGGATCCGGACAGATTCGCCCGACGCGATCCGCCGCGCGGTGCTGGTGGTTTTCAAGGCGGAGGAGTTCACCGTGCATTCGCAGGCGCCGGATTCGATCACTTTCAGCAAGCGCGGCGGCCGCACCGCGGAGATCGCGTGGACTACGATCAGCAACCCGAATCCGGTGATGATCCGGCCGACGGTGCGCTGGCGGCAAACGGGGAGCTCGCAATTCACCGTGACCTGCCGGGTCGAGGTGGTGCAGCAGAGCACCGTCAGCGGCGAGATCGTCCGCCAACCGATGGTGATGGGGTCGTCGGCCTACAACCGGATGTTGCGCCAGGTGAGGCGGCAGGTCGAGGCCGGCCGCTGACGCTCAGGACCCCGGCGGATCGGACGCGCGGCTCGGCGGGGCGTAGATCGGTTTCGGCAGGGGGCCGGTGCCGGCAGCGCCCTTGGCCTGCTGGTCGAGGATGGCGCGGGCCAGGGCGGAGGCCATCCGCTCGCGGTAGGCCGGGTCGCCGCAGAGGCGGGCTTCGGCCGGGTGGCTGAGGTAGCCGATCTCGGCGAGGATGCAGGGCACGTCGGGGTACAGGGGGCGATTCCGACCGTTCGGTGGCGGACAAGTCAACCATCGTGGTCACTCACAATCGTGCGATTGTTCCGAATGCGGATGGTTCCATTACCTTGAGCGCGGCCGTTCAGGGAGGCGAATCCTACGAGATATCCCTCTCCCAACCCAAGGACCCCAAAAGCGACGCTGAACCACCCGCGGCCTCCCCGGATCCGAAGCCGGATGACAACGAGAAACCCAAGCCCGAGTCGGAGGTGCGCCCCAGGTAGCGGTGGGCAGGCCTTTGATGATGACCGGGAGCAAGTGGTCGTTCAAGAAGCCGCTGCGCATCACCGTTCCCCGCGCCATCGCCGGGGAGGGTGGGAGCGGGGGAAGGGATCCGGTTTGAATTCCGAAGAAGCCGCCAATCGCCCGCCATGATCGCGGGGGAAGGGGGGACGAAGGGAGGGCTGACGATGGAAAGGAGCTTGGCGGGATGGGGAACCGCCAAGACGCCAAGACGCCAAGGACGCCAAGGACGCCAGGTTTTTGGAGGGCGGTGGAGGGGAGGATGGGATCATGGACTCCGGCCTCTCGTCCGACTCGCTTCTTGGCAGGTGCCGGTGGCCTTGCTAGAAGCCGGACATGAACAATCCATTCGCCTTTCGCCTCCCCGGTGTCGGATTTTCCGTTGTTCTCCGACCGGTCGGAAAACAGGGGGCAGTTCCGACCGGTCGGTGATCAATATTGTTGCTATGGCCAAGAATGACCCCAGGTGACCGCGAACGAACAGAAATTGATCGATCAAATTGAGGGTGCCTTTTCCGGGGTAAAGCTGGACGATGGGATTTCCCTTAATATGACGGAATATTACGACTCCGGAGGCTGCATGCCTGATTTCAAAGAGAGGGCTGCCGGTGATGAAAGAAACGATTGGAAGGCAATTTCTGGCAAGACACTTGAGCAATTCACAGTGACATTCTCATTCACCGATTTGAAGGGATTTCGGTTCTATATTCCAGCCTACATGATCTGGGCAGTTCGGAACCATAGGACGTCCAACTCCATCATTTCAGACTTTACGATTTACGCGATTGATCCATTACACTATCTATTCGAGCCTATCCCCTTTCTAGATTGTTTTACTGCAAACCAGGTGGCGGCGATGTCTGCGTTTCTTGAGTATGCCGTCCAGAACGACGGCACTTTGGACGGTCGAGTCGCGAAGGACAACCTCGCCAAGATAAGGATTGTCCAACAAGTTGCGGATGCTGACCAACCCGGGACCGCTCCGGATTCGAAGCCGGATGGGGACGAGTAGCCCGATCCAGGGGCGGAAGCTCGCCCCAGGTAGCGGGTAAGCCGCCTTCAGCGTTGCCCCCAGTGACCGTGAGTCCGGACGCTGGAATCAGGCAGCTGAAACAAGGCGGCAAGTCCGAGCGGATCGAAGTCATCGTGATGGTGGGGCATCACCCGGGCGGGGCGAGGATCACCTGTCACGAACACGACGCCTCCCGGTGGAAGGATGCGCTGGCGATCTGGAGCCTCGCGCCCGAGCAGTTTTCCGCGCCATGAGGGCGGGGGGATTCGAATCCCGATTTGACGGGCCACGGCGGAGCGGGTATATACCGCATATGACAACGACGATTTTCCTCAACGGAGGCTCCCGAGCAAATGAATGACGAGCATCTTCAGAAAGCGGCGAAGTGGATCGGAGTATGCGATTGAGGAGGGCGGGAACTTCTGCCAGACCGTCCCCGCAACCATGTCACCCACGCCAGAGATCGGAGAGGAGAATGTGACCCGCACGCTCAGCGCGGCCTGCGAAGGCGACCGGCAGGCGGCGGAGGATCTCATTCCCCTGGTCTATGCCGAGCTGCGCAAACTGGCGGCCTGGCGCTTGAGGCAGGAGGCGGAGGCGCACACCCTGCAGGCGACCGCCCTGGTGCACGAGGCCTACCTGAAGCTTTCGCCCGGCGAGAGCCAGTGGGAGGGGCGCAGGCACTTTTTCAGAGCGGCCGCCGAGGCGATGCGCCGGATTCTCATCGACCGCGCCAGGCATCGCAAGGCCGTCCGGCACGGGGGCGGGTTGCAGCGGGCTGGATTCGCGGAAGACGGCATCACGGTGCCAAGCGCGCAGGATGACGAAATCCTCGCCATCAGCGGGATCCTGGATCGCTTTGCCGCGATCGAACCCCGCAAGGCGGAGGTGGTGAAGCTCCGCTATTTCGTGGGAATGACCCTCGAGGAGACCGCGGAGGCCCTTGGCATTTCGACGCCGACGGCGAAGCGCGATTGGACCTTCGCCCGGGCCTGGCTGTTCCGGGAACTGAGTCGCGGGGAAGGCTGAACCAGAACCATGCCAGACCGACCCCCGCTGGACATCATCCTGCAATCCGCCTTGGAGATCGCGGGTCCGGAGCAGCGCGCCCGCTACCTCGAAGAGGCCTGCCGCGGTGACCGGGGATTGCGGGAGGAAGTCGACTCGCTCGTCGCCGCCTATTTCGCGGACGAGGATTTCATGGCTCCGACCGGGCGGATTCTTTGGGAGAACGTCGGCGGCGAGAGGGCCGGGGACACGATCGGTCGCTACAAGCTGCTCCGGCAACTGGGTGAAGGGGGCTTCGGCACGGTCTATCTGGCCGAGCAAAGCGCGCCGGTGAGACGCCAGGTGGCGCTCAAGGTGATCAAGCCCGGCATGGACTCCAGGGAAATCATCGCCCGCTTCGAAGCCGAGCGGCAGGCGCTGGCGCTGATGAATCATCCGCACATCGCCAAGGTGCACGATGCGGGCACGACCGAAAGCGGCCGGCCCTACTTCGTGATGGAAGCGGTCGAAGGGATGCCGATCACGACTTTCTGCGCGGCGGGGAATCTGGAGATCGGGGAGCGGCTGGGCCTGTTCACCGATGTCTGCGCGGCGGTTCAGCACGCGCACCAGAAGGGCATCATTCATCGCGATCTGAAGCCGGCCAATATCCTGGTCCCGGTCCACGATGGCGAACCACTCGTCAAGGTGATCGACTTCGGGATCGCGAAGGCGATCGGCAGCGAGTCCAGCGGCAATACCCTTTTCACGCAGCTGGGCCGGATGATCGGGACCCCGCAGTACATGAGCCCGGAGCAAGCCGGGCTCCATCCGCTGGCCGTGGACACCCGCAGCGACATCTATTCGCTCGGCGTGATCCTGTACGAGCTCCTCACGGGGGCGACCCCGTTGGACGCCGATCAGCTCCGCAGCGCGCCCTGTGCGGAGGTCCAGCGTTTGATCCGGGAAGTGATCCCGCCGAAACCCAGCACCCGGCTCACCGCTTCCCTGGCCGGTCCGGGAGCAGATCCCCATTCCCATCCCGGTGTCACTCCCCGCGCGCTCCGTGGCGATCTCGATTGGATCGTGCTCAGGGCGCTCGAGAAAGACCCCGAGCGCCGCTACGAGTCGGCGGCCGCGCTGGCGGAGGACTTGCTCCGCTTTCTCCAGCACAAGCCCGTGGAGGCCCGCCCGCCGAGCATGGCCTATCTCATGCATCGCTTCGCCCGCCGCCATCGCGGTCCGGTCATCGCGGGCGCGGCGCTGCTGATGGCCTTGCTGCTCGGGGCGGTGGGGACCTCCATCGGCATGAAGCGGGCGCTCGCCGCCAAGGAGGAGCTGATGATCAAGAACCAGGGGCTGGACCGGCAGAAGCTCGCGCTCGTCGACTACAAGGAGCGCTTGTCAGGTCTCCTCGAATCGAACCAGGAGATGCTCGGGGAGATCCAGCGAATGGGCGCGAGCGGAGCCCAGCTTCCCGCGGAGTTCGAGGCGCTGCGAACGGAGAACCAAGCGCTGCTGGACAAGGTCCGCAGCGAGGTGGCGAACCAGGAGCGCTACACGGAGGAGATCGCGAGGCTCCAGCAGGCGAACGCGCAACTGGAGAAGCTGGTGATGGAATCCAAGAACCCCGATGTGGCCATCGGGCTGGTGCGTGCCAGGCTTTTCGAAAACCCGGTCACCACCCTGGAGATGAACGAGCGCGGCCAGTTCTACCACGAGGGCAAGCTGGTCGCCTATCCGATGCTGCTCAAGGCCTTCGCCACGCCGCCTGACGAGGAGAGCCGCGGGAAAAATCCGTCACGCTGGCTGAAGGTCACCTTGCCCGCAGGGGCAAAACCGACGGATGCCGTGTACCATTTCCGCCTGACCCAAATCGCCTCCGCCGCCGATCGGATCGGGATCAGGCACGGGCTGTTTTCTCAACCGGAGAAGGCCCCGGTGAAATGAGGTGAAATTTCCTGATCCGTTCCGCGGGGAAATTCCGCAGTTGCTGGCTGTTGGCTCATGAAGCCCGGCTCGTGCCATGACCTCGGGGTCCGGGCCGGGCCGGGCGACATCGGCCAGCCGCACCCTCAAGAACGAATCCACCATGAGCCACGATCCCTCTTCACCACGCCCCTTCCGCAGTATCAGCCTGCCGCCGCTCGCCGCCGTCGCCCTGGCGGTCGGGCTCGCGACCTCCACCTACATTGCCGCGACCACCTGGCGGGACGTCCGGAAGGCGCCTGAGAAAAACAACATCCTCATCACCGGCTCCGCGAAAAAGAGGATCGCCTCGGATCATATCCAGTGGTCCGCCACCATCGAGGGCACGGGGATCGACCGCACCGCGGCTTACATTTCGCTCAAGGGTGGAACGGAAAAGGCGGTCGCTTTTCTCAAGGCGCAAGGCATCAAGGCCGACGATATCAAGACCCAGTCCGCCACGATCACCGAGGAGTTCGAGATCGTGCGCGAGGACAAGGTGCTGGAGGGAACCAATGTGCCGCTGCGTACGGAAACCCAGAAATCCACCGGATTTCGTGCCATGCAACTGGTGTCCGTGGGATCCCCCGACGTGCCGCTGATCGAAAAGGCATCCCGCGAGATCACGTCGCTGCTCGAGCAGGATGTCTTCGTGACCTCCCACCCGCCGCGATACTACTACACCCGTCTCGGCGAGCTGAAGCTGGAGATGCTGGCGGAGGCGGCCAAGGATGCCCGCAGCCGTGCCGAGAACATTCTCCGGTCCGCCGGCAATGCCGACCTCGGTCCGCTGGTGTATGCGTCGATGGGGATCATCAATATCAACCCCGCCAATTCCACCGCCACCTCCAGCGAAGGCAACAACGACACGACCTCCTACGAAAAGGACATCATCACCATCGTCCGTGCCGAGTACAAGGTCCAATGAGCGGAGGCTAGATTTCTGTGGTAGTGTAAATCTTCGTCTGTAAAAGCCCCGCAGCCCGAGTCCGCCGGTCAGGCAGACGA
>CAMCYK010000094.1 GCA_945883695.1 Akkermansia muciniphila
TCGCGGTCCATCTCCGCGTTGCTCCGGTTGCGGTCCCGGTAAACGACCCGGTCAAAGCGACTTTGAAGGTCGCAGCGAAGAGGAAAGGCTTTTCGAAGGAGCGGGTGGAGGCGGTGTTGAAAAGCGGCGGGAAGCTGTCGCGGGCGGAGTTGCTGAGGTGCCGGGTGCGCTGGTTCAGCGACGGGGTGGCGATCGGCAGCAAGGGCTTCGTGGAAGGGGTGTTCACGAAGTGCCGCGGACACTTCGGGGCGAAGCGCAAGGACGGCGCGCGGAAGCTGCGGGAGGATGCGGCGGGGAGCTTGCATGCCCTCCGCGAGTTGAGAGTGAGATCGGTGGAATAGGTGCCGAACCGGTGTTCTCGTTCCGTTCACGGCTCCCCGACGCTGAGGCGAAGGAAGCGCCGCGGCTCTCCGGGGAGAATCGGCAGGCGGCGGGTGATGGTTTCGGTCAGGCCGTCGGAATTCGGCGCCCTTTCCTCGCTGCCGTTCCAAGCGGGGCTGGCTTCCGACCAGCCACCAAGCGTGTCCGAGATCTGTTCGGAATAGATCAGGCCATGGGTGCCGAGCAGGCGGCGGTAGCGGAACACGAGATGCGGCGCGCCGTTGAAGTCTTCAAGGCGGCCGTCCGGCAAGCCGTCGCGGCTTGCCAGGAAAGGATCCATGCCGAACGCGCATTCGAGCAGGTTCTCGACGCCGTCGAGATCGGGATCGCCGGTGGGGCCGCCCACCGCGTCGTCCCCGATCTGGGCGAGTGAAAAGTGGAGGGCCTGCCAGCGGTCGAAGCCGCCCCCGGCGGGGATGCGGATGCCGGTGGACTGGCCGCCGGTGGCGAGACCGGTGGTCAGGTCGTGACCTTCGGGAATGCGGAAGACCGAAACGATCTGGCCGCTCAGACGGTCGCGCTGCTCGAAGCGGCGGACGCCGGCGGGAAGGTTGTTGGGCACGATGTTGCCCCAGCGGCCGGGTCGGCCAGCGACTTCGGATTGATAAAACGGCGCGTAGCTGGAATCGACGGCCGCGCCCGTGTCCTCGACCGGGGTGGCTGCAAGCGGGGCGGTGAGGCCGTCGGGATCGGCATAGAGGACCATGAAGTTGCGGGCGAGGGCGGCGGAGTCGCCGTGCAGAGCCGAGCCATCCGCCGCGCCGGTGCCGAAGGCGACGACTTGGGCGGTGGTGGTGGTGGTGAGGATGTGGAAGGGCACGTCGCCGCCGTCGCCGCTGTTGAGCAGGATTCGCGGGCGGACGGTGGTGCCGGGGGTGAAGCGGAGGTTACCGGTGGGCTCGATGACGAACCAGCCGGTGTGGCTTCCGTCGGGCCCGGTGGTGAACTCGCCGTGGCGGAGGTTGAGGTCGCTGGTCAGGAAGCGTGGCGATTCGGTCGTGCGGACGAAGGCCCCGGAGTTTCCGGTGGCAAAGATCATGTTGCCGGCGCCTTCGGTTTCGGGCGTGTCGTCGTCGGTGACGATCTGGTTCGCGTAGCGGTAGGTGGCGGAGGGCAGCAGGCCGTCGATCCGCAACAGGCTGGCATGGGGGACGCGCAGGTTGTTCGCCGGGTGGGCGCCTTGGATCACGGACGGCATCACCAGCGACGCCAGCCCGGCGACGCGGGTCGGGAATTCCTGCAACGCGTCCGGCAGTCCACCGGTGCTGGCGGTGAGCGTGTAGAGGCCGGGCGCGGGGAAGACCAGGTCGTCGAAGGTGGCGACGCCGTTGAGCGCGTTGCGGGTGAGGGTGCCGGCCGGCATTCCGGGTTGGCCGGGGATCGAGACGGTGACCGGCCCGCTGAAGGTTTCCGCGATGACGCCGTTGCGGCCGAGGGCGTGGACGACGAACGGTGGCGCGACCGAGCCGGCCTGGGCGGCCGCGGGCGCGCTGGCGACGGCCAGCGACTCGGCGACCGCCGGGCCGGCGCTGACCTGGATCTCGTCGAGACGGAGCTGGGCGCGGGCGCCGGTGCTGCCACTACGGAAGTAGTACTTCCAGCGCAGCTCGACCAGCGGCTGGTTGTCGGCCGCGGCGGGCAGGGAGACCGGGCCGAGCACGGTCGAGTGGCCGGCATTGGCGGAACGCAGGTATTCGACCGGCGCGCCGCCGGGGCCGGGGACGTCGGTGAAGGCGGTGACGTTGCCGACGCGGTATTGGAGGCGGATGCCATAGTCGCGTTGGTTCGGCGCGACGGTGCCGCCGGTCCAGCGGACACGGATATCCTGGGTGCCGCGGGTATCGAGGGCGAGCACCGCGGCCCCGACGTAGCCGGCACCGGGCGTGAGCTGGGGGCTGCCGGTATTGATGAAGCCGATGCCCTGCAGGCCGAGGCCGTTGATCCGGCTGCGGTCGCTCAGGTTGAAAGGCAGGGTCCACGGCAGGTCCATCGGGGTGGGGAGGTCGGGGTCCGGCAGGTCGGTCTGGAAGAAGCGCATGTTCGGCGGCGCGGTGCCGGCGGGCTCGCTCGCGTTCCAGCGGGAGAGCGCGTAGGGACCGGCGGTGGCGAGCGGATGGGTGACCTGGAAATCGGCGGAAGTGAGCGCGCTCCAAGTGGTGCCGGAGCGGAGGCGGGCATTGAGGGTGGTATTGCCGTCGAGGACGATCGTTGGGAGTGTGGACTGGACCAGCGAGAGGTCGAAGCGCAGGTCGCCGCTGTTGGCGGAGACCTGGTGGACCTCCACCGCGACGACGTTGTTGCCGGCGACCAGCAGGTTCGGCGGGATGGCGAAATTGTTGACGGTCAGCTTGTCATTTCCCGAGACGGTGGTGGCCGCCAGGGTCGTGTAGCCGATGGTGCCGACCGGCATGTTCGAGCGAACGACCTCGGTGCCGTTGAGATAGACCACCGCGCCGTCGTCGCGGGACAGCCCGAGGGTCAGGCCGGTGACGCTGGCGGGGTTGGCGACGTTGAAGGACTTGCGGAAATAGGTGGTCGGGTATTTCGCGGCGGACGACGGCCCGAAGCTGACGACGGTTGCCTCGTCGCCGGTCCCGTAGCCGAGCGGCGCGTTGCCGGCGGCCCAGGCGCTGTCGTTGTAAGCCGGGGAAAACCAGTTCGCGGCGGGCAGCGAGCCGGTGTCGCGGAAGCGCCAGCTCGAACCGAGGGGAATGAAGGTGGTGGAGGTGGCGACGACGGAAAGGGCGGCGGGCGAGATGGTGCCGCCCGGCAGGCGCGGATCGGAGCCGTCCAGCGTGTAATAAATCGTCCCCGCGCCGGCACCGAGGGTGAGGGGCTGGCCTTGCGGCACGCTGCCGCCGTGCTGGCTGAAAACCGGGGCGTCGAGTGTCGGGTAGAAGCCGCGGTTGCGCAGCATCGTGAAGAGATTGGCGGTGCGCTGGGGGAAGAGTCCGGTGCGGATGGTTTGGGCGGCGCTTTCCCAGTTGGTCGGGGTGCGGTAGCCCCAACGGGCGCATTCGGCGATCAGGCTGTCCTGGATTTCCGCCATGCGCGCGTTGAGGCGGGAGAGATTGCGGGCGGGGGTGAGCGCGCCGTTGTTGAAGAAGTGGCGGTGGATGCGGTCGGCCAGCAGGATCTTGAAATCGGGGTGACCCTCGCTGACGAGGGCGCCGAACAGCCCGCCGGGGCCGCTGTTGGCGGTGCGGTCGAGGGTCAGCGCCGAGGTGCGGAGGAAGCCGTCGGCATCGGCCATCCAGAATTTGAAGCCGCTGCCGGGATCGATCGGCCCGGCACAGCGGAACTCGCTTTCGCAGTTGCCGTAGAACCAGAGCAGCATGAAGTCGATCAGGTGGGCGACATCGAGCCGGCTTCTGACGGCGGTGTAGGAATTGCGGTTGGCGCGGACGGTTTCCCATGACGCGCGGTGCTCGGGGTCGGGCGTGCCGGTGACGAAGTTGTCGCCGGCGTTATCATTGCCGCGGACGATCATGTAGTCGTCTTTCGGGCCGCCGTAATAGCCGGAGAGGAAGTCGTCATCGAGCCGCTCGTGGGCGTTGTATTTCCCCCAATAGGTCCCGTTGACATAGACGTGGACGAAGCGGCCGTGAGGGTTGAGGCTGCCCATTTCAAGCATGCTGTCCTCGACGAAGCGGCTGGCCATGTAGAAGCCGCGGTCGACCATGTCGTGGTTGCCGGCGGAAAGATCGAGCGTGTCGATTTGATCGAGCGCGGCCATCCCCCGGTCGAAGCCGCGGAACAGCGGGGACTGGAGTTTTTTGGCACCGTATTCGGCGCGGAAGTTCACGCGGTAGCTCTTCTTGGTGAAGTTCGTCCACGAGCCGCCGAAGCGGGTGAGGCCGGCGTTGACCTGGAGCGGCGGCGAGCCGTCGGGCAGCATGACTTCGATCGATGCGGGCCGCTCGTTGTAGTCGTCGGGCAGGACCGGGACGCTCACACAGATGGTGGGGATCTGGGTCAGGCTGTCGTGGAGGCGGGAGGCGAGGGCACCCTGGGTGTAGGTGGCATTCATCAACGGCGAGCCCATCACGCTGCTGCGGAAAACATAGGTGTGGGTTTCCGATGGCGGGGCGTGGTAGCCCGGGCGGCGGACGGCGGCGCGGACGCTGAGGCTGCCGGTGACGGGGATGGGGCCGGTGTAAGGGGTGGCGGGCTCCGAACCATTGGTCGAATAGAGCAATTCCGCGGCGGGATCCGGCTGGCTGAGGGTGAGGGAAAACGGACTGTCGTGGAAGCCGCGGGAGTGGCTGAAGACCGGCGGCTCGAGCCAGCCGGCCAGCGGGGCGGCGAGGTTGTGGCGGCGCGGCGTGGGAGCGAGGAAGCCGAGGCTGCCGTCGAGGGCCCGGCCGTAGGCGAGGTCGTCGCGCTGGACGGGGTAGCCGACGATGGCGTCGAGGACGGTGGTCCCATTCGGCGCGGTGAGGACCACGGACTCGCCGCCGGCGGCCAGGCTGAAGTTGGCGTGGAGATTGCCGGCGGGATCGACGGGTTCGGCGTTGCCGGAGGCGAAGACCACGAGGTGGCCGTTCGGCGGGATCACGGTGCCGGCGGGGAACCGCCACTTCAGCGGCGTGACCGGCGTGTCGCTGAGCCCGTGGGCGCTCAGGTCGAAGGGCGTGCCGTTCGGGTTGTGGAGTTCGATCCAGTCCGCTGCCTGGCGATAGCCGTCGTCGAGCGAGAAGCGGTTGGAGGCGACGAACTCGCTGATCCGCGGCGGGAGGATTTGCCCGTCGACGGTGACGGTGACGGCGCGGGTGACCGGGCCGTCGTGGGTGGTTCCGACCAGCAGGTATTCGGTGGTGACGGCGGGTGAAACGACGAGCGAGCCGTGGCCCTGGGTGTCGGTGAACGATCCGACCGACCCGATCGCGGGATGGAGGGACAGCTCGCGCAGGTCCTTTTCCTGCCAGGCGAGGGTGGTCGACTGGCCGGCGGTGATCTGGGCCGGCGTGGCGCTCAGGCCGGTGAGGCCGGTCTCGTGGGAATCGAGCCCGAAGGCCTGGATCTCGCGCAGGCGGAGCCACCACTCGATGCCGCCGGTGGCCGAGGTGCGCTCCTTGTTTTCCAAGCCGATCCGGACGTAGCGGGCGGCGACGGGGCCGGGGAGGGCGATGTCGAAAATCGCGGAAGTTCCGCCGAGGTGTTGGGAGAACACCGAGTTATGGTTTTCGTCGAAAAGCCGGACGGTGGCATGGGTGAGGCGTTGCTGGTGGTCGGTGCTGTTGAAGGCCACCGCCCGGATGCTGTAGAGCGAGCGGAGCTGGCCGAGGTCGGTCTCCCAGTAGCCGTCGGTGGTCTGGGTGGTGGTTTCGGTGAAGGTGGCGTGGTTGCCGTCGTTGGCGAGCGAGGGCGAGGGCAGGCTGTCGACCAGCCGCACCATGTAGGAGGGGGTGCCGAGGGCGAAATTGGTGCCGGTGAGCAGGGTGACTCCGGCCAGCGAGACGACGCGGTCGCCGTAGCCGTTGAGCGCGCCGTTCTCGAGGCCGATCCGCAGGAAGCGGGCGTCCGCGGTGCCGGCGGGAATGTCGAAGCCCCAGGTGCCGCCGGCGCCGGGGTGGAATGTGGTGGCGGTGGCCAGGGTGTTGGAGTTGGCGTCGAGGAGGCGCACGGTGAGTCCGGCGAGGCGGGAGGAGAGAGCGTCGGGGCGGGCGACCAGTTCGACGCGCCGGACCGGGCGGTTGCGGTCGAGGGTGAGCAGCCAGTGGCTGTCGCCCAGGTCCAGGGTCTCGCTGAAGGTGGCGGCGTTGGAATCGACGGCGAGCGCGGCGTTGTTGCTGCCGGCCGTGGAGGACTGGGTGACGGTGGCGGTGGCGGCGAGGTCGAGCGGGCCGACCGCGGGCGAGGGATCGCCGAGGATCCGCCAGTCGGCGAGCGCGATGCGGTGGTCGCCGCGGCCGTTGGTCTGGCCGGCGGGCAAGTCGAGGCGCAGCAGGCGGGCGTCGATCCCCGGCGGCAGGAAGACCGCCCAGGTGCCGCCGGCTTCGACGGAGCCGAGGGTGGTTTCGTAGAGCAGCTGGTCGCGCAGCCCGAAGACCCGCAGGCGGGTGCCGTCGAGGATGCCGGCGTAGGCGGCGCCGGCGGGGGCGACCAGGTCGATGCGGCTGGCGCGGACGTGGCGGGCGAGCTCGAGTTCGAGGAAGGAGCCCGGGGTGTCGGCGGTCGCGGTGAAAGTCGCCGGATTGCCATCGATCGTCTGCGGTTCGGCGGTGGCCAGCGACGGCAGGTCGAGCGGGGGATGGGGCGGCGTGGTCGCGGGATCGGCGGTGTCGAAAGTCCAGCTGCGCGAGGACGTCCGGCCGGCCTGGTCGGTGGCCTCGGCGCGGGCGGTGTAGAAGCGGTTCGGTTGGAGGGGGGCGGCGGAGGCCACGATCCGGCTGGCCGGGTCGCCGCCGATGGTGAGGGTGGCGGTGACGTTGCTGCCGTTGAGGAACAGCCGGATGCCGGCCGGGTCGAGGGTGTTCGGGGCGACGGTGCTGGCGGTGAAGCCGAGGCCGCCGCCGACCGGGTGGAAGGTGCTGCCGTTGGCCGGGGTGAGGGAGCTGAAGGCGGGGACGCGGTCGAGCGGGGCGACGATCAGGTCGAGGGGTCCGGTGCCGCTGGCGAGGGCGCTGATATGGGACGGCTCGAGGGCGGTGGTGAAGATCGCGAAATCGTCGACCAGGCCCTTCATGGCATTGGAAGGGGTGTCGAGGGTTTGACCGAGGAGCAGTTCGGTCCAGTCCCCGACCAGGGCGGCGGCGCCGCTGCTTTGGGAGGCGGCGAGCTGGCCGTTGACCCAGATTTGCTTGGAGCCGCCGTTTTTGATCAGCGCGATGTGGGTCCATTGCTGCCAGTTGAGGCCGGGCACGCTGCTGCTGGCGACGGTGAGGCGCTGCGACGGGATGGCGCAGCAGCCGGAGTGGTCGAAGAAGAGGGTGCCGTCGCCCCAGGGCAGGTGGCCTTGAAAGCCGCGGTTGCCGGCGCCGGCCGAGCGGAACCAGACGGTCGAGGAATTGCCGGTCCCGGTGCTCCAGCGTTGCCAGAAAACCACGCTGATCTGGTCGCCGCTGAGATTGCGGTCGTTGAGCAGCGCCATGAAGGGGGCGTCGGTCAGCCGGGCGGCGTTGATGCCGGTGCTGCCGAAATTCAGCGCGCGGTCGCCGGCCTGGCCGCTGCGGCCGGCGCTGTCGGCGCTGAAGGCGGTGCTCCCCTCGAACAGGATGGCGGTCCCGGTGAGGAGGTCGTTGGAGCGGGTGGACAGCGCGGGGTCGTTGAAATTCCAAACTCCCAGGGCCTGGTCCGGGTTGACCGGGGGGAAGCTCTGGCCGCACAGCGGGACACCGAGGGCGAGGAGCAGGCTGGCGACGGCTCGGCGGAGGCGAGGGATGGAGGGCTTCACGATCTTGGATGAACGGCGGGTTCGCGGGGCCGGCGCGACGAGGTGGGTGTCCTCTTGATCCGGGCGGGATCCGTCGTGCGGGTGTCTCTGAACTTGAACGGGAAAGCAGCGGGGTAAAGGAGGATCTTTCGGGGCCGCGGATCCGGCAAATGCGGGATTGGACGCCGGCCGGATCCCGCTCATGCTCCGGCCGTGCTCCCCGCGCTCACCGGCTACGATCCCGCCGCCCTGGAGGCCTACCTGGCCGCCGAGGGCCAACCCGCGTTCCGCGCCGGCCAGATCCTCGACTGGATCTGGAAGAAAAAGGCCGGCTCGGTGGACGCGATGAGCAATCTGCCGGCGGGCTTGCGGGAAAAGCTGGCGTCATCGTTCCGGCTGCACGCGCTCGACCACTCGCAGACCCAGGGCAGCGGCGACACCACCCGCAAGTTCCTCTTCAAGCTGCACGACGGCCGCTATGTCGAAAGCGTGCTGATCCCGGCGAACCCGGCGCTCTACGGCGAGAGCTCGGACCGCCGGACGCTCTGCGTGTCGTCGCAGGTCGGCTGTGCCTACGGGTGCAAGTTCTGCGCCTCCGGGCTGGCCGGATTCGCGCGGAACCTCGATGCCGCGGAAATCGCGGGACAGGTGCTGATGGCGGAGCGGCTGTCGGGAGAGCGGGTCGACAACCTGGTGTTCATGGGGATGGGCGAGCCGCTGGCGAACCTCGACAACCTGCTCGCCGCGGTGTCGATCATCACCTCGCCGTGGGGCCTCCATCTCGGCGCGCGGCATCTCACCATTTCCACCTCCGGCCTGGTCCCGCAGATCCGCAAGCTGGCCGAGCACCCGCAGCAGATCCGGCTGGCGATTTCGCTGCACGGGGCGACCGACGAGGTCCGCGGGCAGATCATGCCGGTGAACAAGAAGTGGGGCACCGCGGAATTGTTCGACGCGCTCGACTACTGGAACTCCCGTAAGAAGCAGCACCTCACGCTGGAGTACATTCTGATCGAAGGGGTGAACGACGACCTCGGCCAGGCGCGGATCCTCGCCGGGCACGCGCGACGGTTGAAGGCGAAGGTGAATTTGATTCCCTACAACACAGTGGAGGGTCTCGCTTGGAAGCGGCCGTCGGAGGACCGCTGCCGGGCCTTCCGCGACATTCTGAAGAACGCCGGCGTCGCCGCGACGCTGCGGCTGGAGAAGGGGCACGACATCGACGCGGCCTGCGGCCAGCTCCGGCTGAAGCAGGAGACGGAAGAGGGGATCATCGAGGCACCGGTGAAGGGGCGGTGATCGGAGAAAACCGGCCGCGGGCCTCTCCACGAGACTCATGAGCCGAGCCGGCGAGTCTTGCGGCGGCACTTCACGTCATCGCCGCTTTCCGGGAATCCCCTTTCCTTCCTCCCGCGGGCCTGCCAGTATCGTTTTCCCACCATGGCCTTCACGTTCGCCCAGAAGCACCTGTTTTACACCGAGATCGCGAAAATGGTGGAGGCCGGCTTCGGCATCCGCGAGGCGGGCCGGGCGATGCTCGACACCCGGCTGCCGGCGCGCCAGGCGGAACTGCTGCGCGCGATGGACAAGGACCTGGAGGCCGGGAAGTCGATCACCGAGGCTTTCGGCGGGGACGACCGTTCGATCACCGAACTCGAGCGGCGGATCATCGGCGCGGGCGAGCGCGGCGGGCGGCTGGCCCCGGCCTTCCAGCATCTGGCGGACTACTTCGGGATGCTCGCCACCGCGCGCCGCGACGCCTTGCAGAGCATGGCCTACCCGCTGCTGCTGCTGCACCTCGGGCTCTTCGTCGGAGTGCTGGTGCCGGGCCTGATGGGGCAGTCGGACTTCATCGACATCGTCAAAAACTTCGTGCTGGTGCTGTTCGCGCTGTATGCCGCGGTGTTCATCGCCTGGATCGGACTCGGCGCGCTGCTGGCGGCGGCGCCGGGGAATCCCGGACTGGATCGCGTGCTGAATGCCATCCCGGTGCTCGGCGGCGCCCGCCGCGCGCTGGCGATGGCCCGCTTCACCAAGGTCTACCACAGCTGCCTGCTGGCCGGTCTCTCGATGAAGGAAACCGTCGAAACCGCGACCCGCGCCGCGCACAGCGGGGTGATCGCGGAGGCCGGCCGGCTACTGGTCGCGACGCTTGGGGATGGCGGCGCGCTGGGTCCGAAGTTCGTCTCGTGCGGGGCTTTCCCGCCGGCCTTCGCCCGTTCCTACGCCACCGCCGAGGAGTCCGGCAGCCTCGACAAGGACCTCGCCCGCTGGTCGACGGTCTATCAGAGCGACGCCGCCCGGACCGTGAAGACCGCGTCGAACGTGGTGTCGAAGGGGGTCTACTTCCTGGTCCTGCTGTTCATCGGGTGGACCGTGATCCAGGCCTACAGCGGCTACTACGGCATGATGAACGACCTGCTGGAGGACTAAGAAGTCCCGGCTTGAGCCGCCACGGGTCCAGCTCCTTCGGGAGGACCGTGCTTCAAAACGACGCCGCCCTGCGCCGCCCGGTCTTTCGCATGGACCTGCGCCGTCATGAAATCCACCCTCCGCCCATGGGTCAGGCCAAGAACAAGAAGCAACGCGAGTGCCCGGCGAAGGGCGGCATCATCACGCCGGAAGACTGCGGCCGCGGCCGGAATTCCATCATCTCCTGCCCGGTCGATTGCCCGCACAATCCTTTCGCGGTCGCCAACTACCTCGGGCAGTTCGGAGCGCTGGAGGAAAAGGTGGTCGGACTCCTTTCCCGCAAGCTCGCCCCCGAACTCACGCCGGCCCGGCTCCGCGAGGTCCGCGGCTTGATCGAGAGCGCCGGCGAGTTCGCCCTCCATGCCTTCCAAGCCTGGGAAATCCACGGCACCGGGCGGCTGGAGAAATGGATGGCGGACGGCATCCACCGCGACTGGAAGAACGACGAGCGGGTGCTGCTCGGCCACCTCGCCGCACTGCGTCCCGCGCTGCTGGAGTTCCGCGAGGTGCTGGACGAGGTGTCGGTGATGGCCGTCGACCTGCTCGAGCCGGGCGAGCCCTTCGTGTTGATCGACGCTGCCAACGCCGGGACGATCGGGCGCTTCGAGACCTGCCTCGGCTGGATCTATCCGGTCCCCGCCGGCATGCGGATGAGCGGCGGCCTCGCCAAGGCGGCGGCCGTCGCGGACCTGGAACCGGCGGAGATGTTCCATCGCTTGCTCGACCATCTCGGCGCGCCGGCGGGAGATCGGCGGCCATGGATCCTCGAGCACGTGATGCTGCTGGTGGAGGCGTTCCGGGCGATCGCCGACGCCCAGCGCTGCGAGCAGATCCGGCTCACCGATTTCCGCAGTTTCACGCTGCGCCATTCGATCGCCGGGGGCAGTGCCGCGACCGTGGTCGCCGCGTTGGAAAGCCATCCGCGGGTCCACGTGGAAGCGGCGGAGGAAGCGGGAGTCCTCTTCGCCGGCAGCCTGCTGGCCGATGGCGCGGACCGCGAGCGCGACGAGGTGGCGGATACCCTCGGGAGCCTGAAGGTGTTCCCGCACCAGCTTGAAATCAGCTCCCGCTCCGGGCAGCGGGTTGCCGCCGTCCGGGCACTGGTCGCCTCGCTCGGCCTTCCGCTCGGACCGGAATCGGAGGAGGTCGCGGACACCGCCCCGAAGCCGCCGGATGGCTACGACCGCGACCTGGTGCCCCCGGGCTTCATCGAGGGAGAGCTCCCGCTGGAATTCAAAAGCGCGGTGGTACTTCGCGACTGCCGCTTGCCCTCGGAGCTCGACTTGATCTACCGCGGCTTCGCGGACCGGCCGCATCCCTTGCTCGCCGGCAAATCCCCGCGCGAGGCGGCCGCGGACCCCGCGCTGCGGCCGACGCTGGTGCGCCAGATGAAGCGGATGGTCACCGGGGTCGACCGCCAGCGCCGGGCCCGCGGCGCGGACTTCGACCTGAATCCGCTGCTCGCGGAACTCGGCCTCGACGAGCTGATCCTCCCGCCGCCGCCGCTCGGCTTCGTGGAGGAGGAAGAATATGACGATGAGATCCCGCTCGACCCGCCGCCCCTGCAGAATTTGTTAGACGGTAAGGAACTGGAGAGCCGGCTCGACCGGGTAATCGCGGAGGAGGCTTTGTGGAACCGGCTGGAGATCCGTCTCGCGGACATCCTGGACGCCATCAACGACCTCTCCGACAAGTTCAACGGACACGAACTCCAGCTGTTGCAAAGCACCGTGCTGTCGGCGCTCGGCGCGCTGCACCCCGACCCGCCGCCGGGCTACGAGCCGGACCCGGAGCGGATGATCGCGCGTTACGAAGCGTGGATGAGAAGCGGCGACGACCAGGAATCGATCGGCGACTTTATCGACCGGATCTTCGCGGAGACCCGCCAGCCGGAACTCTGCGAATCAGCCGTCGAGCTGCTGATTCACCTCGAGAAGGAGTCCGGCAAGAAGCTCCGCCCGAAGAAGCTCGACGCCCTTTTCACCGCGATCGCCGCCGCGGTGTGGGAAGCGGCGCACTGGCCGCCGGTGCTGGAGTAGCGGCATGTAGGTCGCAGGCCTCTTACTATGGGGCGCTTGAGAAGAAAGGCCAACCTTGCAGGTCCGGCGGGCCGAGCGATTCCTGCTCGAAGTCGCCGCGTTCCCGAGCGGCGACCAGCGGCGCGATCTCCCCGTGGCAGTCGGCCATCTCCGGTGTTTGTAGTAGGTCGGCCAGCAGCAGGTCGTCCCGCGGGGTAAGCGGTTGAAATGTCCGGCCGGGCCGCCATTTCATCCGGAACGGCAGCACCGGCCGCGGCGACGCCTCGCGGATCTTTTTCAGGATCAGCCAGCCCGAAGGATCGGTATCGCCGAAGTGGAAACGCGGCAGCTCCGGCGGCAGCTTCGCGAGAAGCTCCGTGAGCGCCTGGGTCGGGAACGATGACGCCACGATCAGGGTTCCGCCCGCCGGATCGGCCGCGGCGAGCTGGCGGAACGTCGTTTTGGCATTCTCCACGGTGAGCAGGCGCCGCGCGGTGCTGCGGACCTCCCGGGCCCGCCGGAGATCCGCGAACGAAAGCGAGTAGGGCGCGCCAAGCGCGTCGATCACCTGCTGGCCGTCGTCGAAAACCAGCACCAGCGGCCCGTGGATCCGGATCATGGAATCGCTCGTCACGAGACCGAGGCTTTCCAGCGTGGTGGCATTCCCGAACATCCGGGAAAGCCCTGCCTCGAGGCTCCTGCGGTGGCGTTCCAGCGCCTTGGAATCGAGTCCCAGGCTCACGCTCGCCGAGCGGACCGGAACGCCCGGCCAATCGCCGGACGTCAGTTGCCGCAGGGTCTGTAGCAGGAGCTGCAGTTGCTCCGGCCGCTGCCACGAGAACGGGCGGGCGGGCCGGTCGGAGCCGAACGCCTGGTAGAGTTCGTGGCAAAGCGTCTTCCACTCGACCGGCCATCGCGGATGCGTGTCGGCCGCCCGCAGGATCACGTCGAAGGCCTGGTTCTTCAGGATCACGGGGTCGACCGAGCCGAATTTTTCACGCAGCCAGGTCTCGGAGGGAAGCGGCAGGGTCACCCGCAGGATCAGGTAGCGGCGGAACCGGTGCCGCTTCAGCACCAGCCTTCCCTCCTTCTCCAAGGCCTCCGCCTCGCGCTGCGCCGTTTGCTGATCCTCCGCGGTCCGGATGCCGGCCCCTTCTAACAGATCGCTCCAACCCACGCCGAAGGCCCGCGCCGATGCCGTGGTCCGCCTGCCGCGCGCCGCTTGCCAGCGGCGGTGGAATTCGGCGAGCCAGGGCGGGGGCGGCGTCATGGGGGGAGGCTGCCGCAACGCCGCGGGGCGTCAACCTTGCGCGGCAGTCCGAGAGCGGCCGCGCCGCGGTCATGCCGCCCCATGGACGCCCGGCTTGACTTCTGCTAGACCCGCGCCATGCCCGCAGATCTCCGCTTCATGCGCCGCGCCATCGAGCTTGCCCGGATCGGGATGAACTCGGGGGCCGGCGGTCCTTTCGGCGCGGTGGTGGTGAAGGACGGCGAGATCGTGGGCGAGGGCTACAACCGGGTGCTCGCCTCGAACGACCCGACCGCCCACGGCGAGGTGGTGGCGATCCGCGCGGCCTGCGCGCGGCTCGGGAGTTTCAGCCTCGAGGGCTGCGAGATCCACACGACCGGCGAGCCCTGCCCGATGTGCCTCGGCGCGGTCCTGTGGGCGCGGATTTCGCGGATTTACTATGGATTTAGTATCAACGACGCCGCGGCTGCCGGCTTCGACGACCGCGAGTTCCACCGGCAGTTCGCCTTGCCGGCCGCGGAGCGGATGGTGCCGAGCGCCCCGCTCGCGCCGGAGGAGGCGAAGGAGTTGTTAGGCGAATATCTGGCGCTGCCGGGGCGGGCGAGGTATTGAGGAGTGTCGGCCACAGGTCGACACTCCGTTCCGCGGTTTTTTCAGAACAACCCGAAGAACCACTTCTTCCGCGCGCTGCGCTTGTATTCGCCGTCGCCGACCGAAAGCACCTTCACCTCCACTTCCGCCAGGCCCTGGTCCTTCATGCCGATCTTGCCGGCGGCGCGCGGCGACAGGTCGATGATGCGGTCGCCGATGAAAGGGCCGCGGTCGTTGACGCGGCATTTGACCGACTTGCCGTTCTCGAGGTTGGTGACCTCGACCATGCAGGGCAGCGGCAGGGTCTTGTGGGCGGCGATCAGATGCCAGGGCATCACCTTCTCGCCGAGCGAGGTCTGGCCGCGCTTGAGTCCGAGGAAGCCGGACTCGTCGTACCAGGACGCGGTGCCGCTCTCGACATGGTGGATCGCCTGCCCGACGTCCATCGGATGATAAGTCGACCCGCGGACGGTGTAGGAGCGGTCCATGTAGCCCGCGTGATCGCCGCCCGGGTGGGCGCAGGAGGTGGCCAGCGCGACGGGAGCGAGGACCAGGACTCTCATGGCGGAGGGTGGTGGAAAGGTCCGCGGGCACGGGGTGCCGCGGGCCTTGCCGGAAGCCCGCGCGGCGCCGTGCCGCCGCGCCCCAAGCTCACTTGTCGCGTTCGCGGATCATCGGCAGGGTGCGGGCGACCTGCTCCTTCATTTCCTTGCCGGGCTTGAACTTGACCACGGCGCGGGCCGGGATCGGGACATCCTTGTCGGGATCCTTCGGATTGCGGCCGATCTTCGCCTTGGTCTCCTTGACCTGGAAGGCTCCGAAATTCCGCATGACCACGGTGTCGCCATTGGCGAGGGAGTCGGTGATCGAGTCGAGCGTGCGCTGGATGACGTCGAAGACCTGTTGGTGGGTGAGGCCGGTCTCGTTGGAGATTTTGATGACGAGTTCGCGTTTTGTGATGGTGGCCATGGCTTTACGGGTGAGTTGAGCGTGCGGTGAACGCGGGGATTGGACACCACAGGAGGCGACCTTTGTCCCGCGAAAAATCGAAAATCATGCGGAATCCATGCCAGAGGTGTTTGAATTCCCGCTGACGGCGGCGGTGGTTTTGAAGTGCAGCTTGGCGACCTTGGAGAGGGCGTCGAGGCCATGACGGGAAACGATCTCCCGGGCGGCGTCGATCACCGCGGCGGAGGCTCCCAGCGGCAGGGGAATGCCGCCGGCGGCGGAGGTTTTGTCGATCCAGTCGATGAAGCGCTCGCGGGCGAGGATCGAGGCGGCGGCGACGGCGATGTCGGATTCGCCCTTGGTCCGCTGGTCGAGCTGGATGTCGACGCCCTGCTGTTTCAGGGCGCGGGCGAGCACTTCGGGCCGCGCGAACTGGTCGCTCAGCGCGCGCGGGCACCGCGGGCGCTGGGCGGCGAGGTTTTCGATCACCTTGGCGTGGCCCCAGGCGAGCAGGCGGTTGAGGTTGCCGAAGGAGCCGAACATCTGGTTGTAGCGCTCCGGGCCGATCGCCACCACGGAGGTCGCGATGCCGGGAATCTCGCGGATTTTCCCGGCCAGCTCGCGGATCCGCCGGGCGCTGGAGATGCGTTTCGAGTCCATCACGCCGGCAGCCTTGAGCGCGCGGGCGAGCGGGGCGTCGGTGTAGGCGCCGGCGATGACCAGCGGGCCGAAATAGTCGCCCTTGCCGCTTTCATCGATGCCGAAGTGCGGGGAGAACATCTCCGGATCCAGTTCCTCCTCGTAGCCGAGCTTGGCTTCGCCGAGGATCTCGGGCTCGAGGATGAAAGTGATGAAATCCTCGGTTTCCTTGCCTTGGATCAGGACTTTCGGACCCTTGGTGTAAACCGCGACGCTCAGTTTGCCTTTTTTCGCGGCGTAAAGGGTGTGCGGCTTCTCCTCGAACTCGTAGCCGCGGTCGGCCAGCACCTCGCGCAGGCGGGCGGCCTGGGCGGGGGTGAGCGGGGCGGTGTGGGAGGTCAGGGGCATCGCCGGAGGGGGACGAGTGAACCGCCAAGACGCCCGGCACGCCAAGGAATTTCGGAGGCGTGGAGTGCGTGCAGCCTGCTGCCGCTTTCTTCCGCCGGCCTGCCGGCGGGTCGGGTCCTGACTCCACGGCAGGCCGTGGCAACAAAGCGGCGGCAGGCTGCTCGCAGTCCAAGGCTGCCGCCGTCCAAAGCCAGATCAAGGTTGGCGTTTCCCGCCGCGACCGCCATGGTCCGCGCGTGCTGAAGCCCGTCGCCACCCGTTCGCCGCTCGACGACCGCGAGGGCTTCCGCTCCGCCCTGCGCGGCTGGTTTGGCAAGCACGGCAAGGACTACCCCTGGCGGCGGACCCGGGACCCCTACGCGGTGCTGGTGTCCGAAGTGATGCTGCAGCAGACGCAGATCGCCACGGTGCTGGGGCGCGGATTCTACACGCGCTTTCTCGAGCGCTTTCCGGACCTGAACGCGCTGGCGGCGGCGGAGGACGACACCTTGCTGAAAGCCTGGGAGGGTCTTGGCTACTACCGCCGGGCGCGGATGCTGCGGGAGTCGGCGCGGGCGGTGATCGACCGCCATGGCGGCGAGTTTCCCGCCGACCCCGCGGCGCTGCTCGCGCTGCCGGGAATCGGCCGCTACACCGCGGGCGCGCTGCTTTCCTTCGCCTACGACCGGCCGGCCGCCCTCGTCGACGGGAATGTCGCCCGCGTCCTGGCGCGCTTGTTCGACCACGCCGGGCCGGTCGATTCGGGGCCGATGCTGAAGTGGCTGTGGGAGACCGCCGGCCACTTGCTCGATCCCGACCACCCGCGGATCTACAATTCCGCGCTGATGGAGTTGGGCCAGACCCATTGCCGACCGGGCGTGCCGGATTGCCTGTCGTGCCCGGTCGCTGCATTCTGCACGACCCGGGATCCGTCGGCGCTGCCGGTGAAGGCGAAACGGCAGGCGATCGAAGAAATCGACGAGCACGCGGTGTGCGTTCTCCACGGCGGGGGGATCCTGCTGGTCCGTCAAGGCCGCGGCCGCCGCGAGGGGATGTGGCGGCTGCCGGTGCGGGAGAAGGGCGAGGTGGCCGGGCTGCCGTTGCTGCACCGGCGGAAATACGGAATCACCCGCTACCGGGTGAGCCTGCACGTCCACGCGTGCCCGCCGGACCACCCCGCCGCCGCCCGCGACGGCGAGGAATGGATCGGCGTCGAAACCCTCGGGTCGCGGGTCATTCCACCGGCCGACCGGGCCGCGCTGGCGGCGGTTCTCGGCGGCGCGGAAGAAATCGCGTGAGCCATGGCGGGTCTTTTGCTTCACTCCGCCCGGATGTCTTGCTTCGCACGTTTGTTTCTGGCCGCGCTCGCCGCGGCCTTCTTGTCGGCGTGCTCGTTGACCGCGCCGGCCCCGCCGGCGGATCCCACCCCGCCACCCCGCTCGGTGATGCGCCAGGCGGCGGCCCGGCTGACCGCGGTGATCATCTCCTCGAAAAACGAGCTGGACCCCTGGGTCGAGAGCCGCTTCGCCGACGGTCGCGGACCGGAAGACGCGGACGGCGGCTCCGGCATCCCGATCTCTCCCGACGGTTATTTCCTCACCGCCGACCACGTGCTGGCGCGCTCGGCGGGCAAGAACGTCTTCATCCTCCACGGCCAGCAAGGCGGCCGCTTGCGCGCGACCAAGGCCCGCATCGTCTGGCGCTCGCCCTCGACCGACCTCGCGCTGCTGCACATCCCGATCGCCACGCCCCGCCATTACGACTGGACGCCGGTCGACCGCTGGCTCCCGGTCGGCACGCCGGTCGTCCATTCCGGCATCGCCACCGGCTTCCGCAGCGAGCCCGGCAAGCTGGTCACCCCGATCGAGCCGGGCAAGGGCGCGCGCTTCAAGCACGACATCCCGCTCGAACCGGGCGACAGCGGCGGCGCGCTGATCGATGCCCGCGGGCTGCTGGTCGGGGTGAACTCGGCGGTCGAGTTCCTGGTCCCGATGGATACCGCGTTTTTCATTGAGTCCGAGGCGAATCGACCGAACGTGCGGAGCTTGCAGCGGCTGATCGATGGCGATCGCCGCCGCAACAAGCAGCCCCTGCCCGCCGTATCGTCTGTTCCATGAGATTGTTTTTGCTCGCCGCCGTCCTCCTCGGTTCCTGCGCCCCGGTCCGCCGCGGTTGGGACGCGGGGTGGTCGGAACGCGCCGCCAAGGACCGCATCATGCTGGTGCGGGATTCGCCGGAAACCCTGGGCCACCGGCGATTGGTCTACCAGTCGGCGGCCCACCCGGACCTCGGCGTGTTCCTGAATTCCAAGGGGATGCCGGATTTCATCGCGGAGACGTCGAGCGACGACCGCCAGTATCTCATCCTCTACTACCTGGATTCCGGCCGGGCCTTCGCCGCCAGGACCCGCCGCAGCCCCGGCACCGTGATCGATTTCGCCGGTCCTTATCCGATGACCGAGCGGGAAACCAAGTTGCTGCGGGAATTGCAGGAGAACAGCCGCCGGGACGGATGATTTTTTCGCCTAAGAAGACGATGGCGCGCGCGTTCTGCCACGGGTTTATGAAGTTTGCCAAAATCCTGCCCTTGCTCCCCCTGGCCCTCCATGGCCAGGACCTGTTGGATCCGCTGGTGAGCACCGCGTCACGCATCCAAACCGCCCAAAGCGACACGCCCTACACCGTGGCGGAGATTACCGCCGCCTCCATCCGCCAGAACACCCGGCGGACCTTGCCCGAGGCCTTGCAGTTCACGCCCGGGGTGCTCGTCCAGAAAACCGCCCACGGCCATGGCTCGCCCTTCATCCGCGGCTTCACCGGCCGCCAGAACCTGCTGCTGGTCGATGGCGTGCGGATCAACAATTCCTCGTGGCGCAGCGGACCCGTGCAGTATTGGAACACCCTCGACCCTTTCTCGATCGACCGCGTCGAGCTGGTGAAAAGCCAGGGTTCCGTGCTCTTCGGATCGGACGCGATCGGGGGCACGGCGAACGTGTTCACCCGCTCGTCCGGCTTCCAGGACGAGGCCGACGGCACCTTTTTCAGCCACGGCGCGGCCTACTACGAGTATCGGAGCAACGGCGACGACTCGCATATCGGGCGGATCGAGAGCTCGTTCGGCGTCGGCGGGAAATACGGCGTCCTGTTCGGCGTGACCGCGAAGGAATTCGGCGACATCCGGGACTCGGCGGTCGGGTTGATGCGCAACACCGGCTACCCGGAGCAGAACCTCGACTTCCGCTTCGACCTGGCGCTCAACCGCCAGACGACGCTTACCGTGGTCCACCAGCAGGTCAATCAGGACGACATCCCGCGCTGGCACTCCACTGTGTTCAATCCCGGCTGGCAGCACTCGGGCCACGTCGCCGCCCCCGGCACCTGGCTCGCCCGGACCTACGACCAGGAGCGCTCGCTGACCTATGCCCGGGTCGAGCAGGTCAACGACGACGGTTCCTTCATCAGGCGCTGGAACGCGACGGTGTCGTACCAGACGACCCGCGACTCCGAAGCGCAGTTCCGCTCCGCCACCGACCGCCGCTACCAGATCGCGGAAGTCGATACCACGGGCTTCGACCTGTCTTTCGAGTCGCCGCTCGGCGACGGAGACCTGGTATACGGTCTGGATTACTATCACGACTCGGTCGACTCCGCGGGCTACCGCAAGCGCGGTGGCAATCCGCTGCTCTTCGACCCGTCGTTCCGCCCTCTCGCCGACGATTCGACCTACGAGCTGTTCGGTGCTTTCGCCCAGTATGTCTGGAAGCCGGTCGAAGCGTTCGAGCTCACCGGTGGCCTGCGTTACACCCATGCCGCGGCGGAGCTGGGCCGGAATTACGACAGCACCGCGCGCGCCGACGTCTACGGCGCGGACCGTAGTTGGGACAACGTCGTCGGCTCGCTGCGCGCGATCCACCGCCTGGATCCTTGTTGGAGCATCTACGGCGGTGCCTCGCAGGCGTTCCGGGCACCGAACCTGGACGACCTTTCGGGCAACCTGACCGCGCGCTCCGGGGTGAATGCCACCGGCTCCGCCGACGTCGATCCGGAGGAATATCTCACCTACGAGCTCGGCACCCGCCGCAACACCGATGACACCTCGCTGAATCTAACCGCATTCTACACCGACATCGACGACCTGATCGTCGCGGTGCCGACCACCGCGGGCGGCGCGACGACGGTGGCGACCAACGGCCGCGACGGTTACGTGTACGGCGTGGAGCTGGAGGGGGCCTGGCGCTTCCACCCGCAGTGGACGCTGTCCGGCTTCGCCGCCTGGCAGGACGGCCGCACCGAGACGGCGGCCTTCATCGGGGGGCCGGTGGTTGACGAGCCCGGCTCCCGCCTGCTGCCGCTTACCGGCTCGCTGGCGCTGCGCTGGACCGCGCCTTCCGAAAAATTCTGGGTGGAGGGTCGCGTGCTGTCCGCCGCGGAGGAGGACCGCCTGAGCGCGTCCGACCGGGCCGACACCCAGCGCATTCCCACGCTGGGGACGCCGGGCTACATCGTTTACATGCTGCACGGCGGCTGGCAGGCGACGGATCGTCTCGAGCTGACCGCGGGACTTGAGAACATCTCCGACGAGGATTACCGGAACCACGGGTCCGGCCAGAACGAGCCGGGCTTCAACATGATCTTCGGCGCGAAACTTCACTGGTAACAAGGAATGCCCCCCGCGCCCAGCGCCCGATACCGGGCACCAAAATCGGGCGGCGTTCGGCTTCTTTCGAATAGAAATTAGAATTATTCTTGCTAGCTGGATCGTCAGGGGTAGCTTCCGCCACTCCTTATGGTTACCCGATCGTCAGACCACGGCCCCGACGCCTTGCCGGAGATGCCCGCCGAGATTTGCGGCCTGCGCATGACCCGCCAGCGGTGGGAAGTGTATCGCCTGCTGATGGACCAGCGCGACCACCCGACCGCCAACGACGTCTTCATGCGGATCAAGGACCGGCTGCCGAACATCTCGCTGGCCACCGTTTACAACTGCCTCGAGGCCCTGGTGCAGCACGGCGTGATCCGCCAGGTCAACTTCGACCGCGAGTCGTCGCGCTTCTGCCCCAACCTCGCCGAGCACGGCCATTTCCACGACAAGCGCAGCGGCGCGATCCACGACATCACCTTCAAGGCCGGCGTCAACCTCGCCGACGTCCTCGACCTCCCGCCCGGCACCCTCATCACCGACATCGAGATCACCCTCCGCGGCGAGCTCCCCGGTTCCTGAAATCAACAATCTTCAATCGACAATCGTCAATCTCCCATGTCTCTCCTGATCTCCAACCTCCACGCCACCCTCGAAAACGGCACCGAAATCCTCAAGGGCGTCACCCTTGAGATCCCCGCCGGCGAAGTCCACGCCATCATGGGCCCGAACGGCTCCGGCAAATCGACCCTCTCGAAGGTGATTTCCGGCCACGAAGGCTACCGCGTCACCGGCGGCACCATCACCATGGACGGTCAGGACCTGCTCGGCATGAGCGTCGACGAGCGCTCCCGCGCCGGGATCTTCCTCGCCTTCCAGTACCCGGCCGAAGTCCCCGGCGTCTCCAACGCCAATTTCATCCGCGCCGCCCTCCAGTCGCGCCTGCCGAAGGGCGAGGAAATCGACGCGGTCGCCTACTACAAGCGGCTCTACTCGAAGATGGACCACCTCGAGATGGACCGGAAATTCACCGCCCGCTCGGTCAACGAGGGCTTCTCCGGCGGCGAGAAAAAGCGGAACGAAATCCTCCAGATGATGATGCTGGAACCAAAATACAGCATCCTCGACGAGACCGACTCCGGTCTCGACATCGACGCGCTGAAAATCGTCGCCAAGGGCGTCAACGCGATGCGCTCGCCCGAACGCGGCATGCTCCTCATCACCCACTACCAGCGCCTGCTCGACTACATCGCCCCGGACCACGTCCACGTCATGGCCGGCGGCAAGATCGTCCGCTCCGGCGGCCCCGAACTCGCCCTCGAACTCGAAAAGCACGGCTACGATTTCCTCAAGGAGGTCGAACTCGTCCCCGCCTGACCGCCAGTCGCTCTCCCCACAACGGCTTTCTCTCCCCCCTGCTCACTGATCACTGATCACTCGGCACTCCTTCATCTCACTCGGCACTTTCCCCATCCCATGTCCTACGACGCATCCAGTACCATCGACGCCGACACGCGGGAAGCGATCGACATCGACCGCAGCAAGGGCGACTTCAGCTTTCCCGAGCGCCACAAGTTCGATGCCGGCCGCGGCCTGACCGAGCGCACCGTCGACTACATCAGC
>CAMCYK010000095.1 GCA_945883695.1 Akkermansia muciniphila
GGCGTAATCATGGAGATCTCCGAGGAATGGGAAACCGGCAAAGTCTACCTCCAGCCCGACACCAAAACACCAAGCCTCTGAACCAACCAGCAGCCTTCAGCTTTCCAGTCCTCAACCAGACACTTTTACAGAAAAAAATTTGCGCGGCCTCGTCGATGAGGCGAAAACGGTACCCGATGGCGTGTTCGAGGCCTTCGACCGGTGCACGCGGCTCTTCCAGCTCAGGGTTTCTTCGCCGGGGAAGCCGCGGGGGCATTTCTACAGTAAGTGGTCAACAGACCACCTCTCGCATCTCCGCGAGAAATCTCGCAACTCTCGCTCCTATGCTGCGGCCGTATCGTCGGCCAACCGCGAAGGCAGAAGGACCTGCTCGACGCGATGCTTGAACTCATCGCGAAGGACCTCGTTCCCCTGCGCCCCGACCGCGAGGAACCGAGGGCGAGGAAACGAAGACCGAAGAACTATCACCTCCTGACCAAACCCCGCTACGAGATGCTCATCCGGGGCCACAGGAATCGTCCCAAATCCGGCTAAAGTTAGCGCCATTCAGTACTGACCCGAATGGCACGGGATTAAGACACTTTTCGGTAGCGTGACCGGTGTGGCACCTCGACGAATTCATGGCGCGGTTTGTTGAGCAGCGGGAAGGGTTTCGGTCGTCGCTTGACTGCTCTCGGCTCGCGCCTGCCGGGACGGTGGTCGATCAGCCGGGTCGACATCATTTCGATGAGGAAGCTCATCTGCTCCGCCCTCTTGCGCGGCTTGCCCGCACAAGCGCGGAAGGACTCGTGGATCGAGGTGGTCAGGTCCAGCGCTTCCTTGAAGCTGATGCTGCCGACCGGTTCGCCCGCCTCACGTGCCGCACGCTGCATCAGCAACCGCAGGAGATTGTAGGCAACGCGGATCATCGCTAGGGTCTTGATCGTCATCTCCGGGGTCTTCACGTCGATCATCTCGAAGCCGAGCGTCGTCTTGATGTCGCGCAGCCGCAGTTCGATATCCCAGCGCCGCGCGTAGAGGCAGTGAAGCTCGATGCCGTCGTGCAGCGCCGGATCGGTGAGGGTTGTCACCACGGTCAGCGGGCGGCATTGCCCCGTGCGGTCCTCGTAGTCCAGCCGGATGAGCCGAACTTCCAGCGTGGCGGGCAGGGCTTCCCAAGCCTCGTGTGTCAGCTTTCCCTTGAAGGCCGAGAAGGTGGGACGACGCCATGTCACCAGCCGCTCGTGGCGCGAGATCTTTCGCCCCTTGCGCCAGTCCAGCGCGGCATCGCGCTGCTGGTGGAGCCGCATTGCGACGTGCCCGCCTCGTGCGAGGACCGCGGCGATGAAGGCATAGGAACAGAAGGCGCGGTCGGCCAGCAGCAGGTCGCCCTCGCCGATGTGATCGAGCAAGCCTTCCGCGAGCGGGAGATCATGTTCCGTGAAGGCCCCGGTGGTCATTGCCTCCCAGCCGCCGTGGCTGAGGTTGATCAATCCGGCGATGCCCATGACCGGGAACCCGCAACCCGGCGTCTGGCCCGACGGTTGCGGAAAGCGCTTCTGGTTCTCTTCCGTGTCGGCGAGCTTCGCGGTCGTGCCGTCGACCGCCTTGAGGGTGAAGCCATGCCACAGGTCGGCCTTATGTTGGCCCCGTGCCAAGGACTCGCCAACCCGTTGCGCGACCTCCTCGAGGAAAGTGTCGGACAGCCTGCACCTTGCCTTGCAGTAGGAACTGGTGTCGCTGGATGGGACCGGCAAACCTTGGGAACGGCACCAGCTCTGGACGAAGCCGATGGCCTTCGAGCAAGACGCGTTCCCCTCCAGAACTTGGGCAAGCCAGGCCCAGAAAACCGGGATGTGGCCGAAGTGGCGGTTGCGCCTGGTAGGATCGATCCGCTTGAGGAAGGACGCGGGCAGAACGTCAGCGAACATCACGGAATAGCCGCTGAGGGACTCGCCGGCCAACGAATCGCGGAGACGCCGCATCCCGGCTTGAAACCGCCGGCTGGCAGTGGCAAAAACGTGCGACGGAAAGTTGGCCAGGACGGGTTGTTGCTTCACAACTACAACTACCGTACTTCGGCCGGCTTTCCGTCACCCGTTGCGCCCGAAAACGGGCTTAATCCCGTGCCATTCAGTACTGACCCCATTCACTAGATGCGTGACCTTTCAGACATTTCTGAGATAATACTCAGTGAATACATAGCCGTATTTTGCGAGATTTTTCAGCGGACTCTCACCATCCTGCAAAGAAAACAAAGAAGAGAGCGTTTGCTGAATTTCCATGGCCCGTAGGTATGAAGCTCTTTTCGATTGATTAATGTTGGCAATCAGGAATCCATTCTTTTCCGCGGCTCTCCTGCCACACTCCTCAAAAATATCGACGACATTCTGGAGGTTCCGGTGACGCGCGCGTCCTCTTGTATCCTCCGGCTGTGCAAACCCACTTTCTTTTTCGATGAAGACCTTCTTAAAGCCAGGTTGATCGAGAGCGCCCTCTTCGGCATCAAAGTTTATATTTGACGTCTCAATCAATTGAAATTTGCAATTAAAATATGGATCATTCAACAATTCCCGAAAAGACACAGGGGCGATAAAGTGCGTCGTCAGTGGCCATGCATCCTGAAAAAAATAATAATCATTATTGTCGGTGTAATACGGATTCCCAGATAAAAAGACTTTCTCGATTTCTCCTATCAGGTCATATCCCTCTTCGAGTCTCGCGAAGTCAATGCCATGAGGATTCACCGATTTATCAAAGAAGCATATAAAAAATCCGGTATACCCGTCAACCGCCGACTCCGAGCCAACTCCAATCTGGTCATCTCTACGAATATTCATAAAATCACTAATTCATTCAAGTAGCCCATTAAGCTTTTCTAACACAATAGTCTTACTGGAAGTTCCTTCCGCTAAAACAATAGGGAAGCTAGCAGCGGTATCGATTGCGTATTGGCGGGCTAAAAAGTATTTCCCCTGGGCCTTTGCGTCCCAATACAGCTGTAAGTTATTCGTGGCATCATTAAGGTCCTTTGCAAACATAGCAGCACCTATCCCGATACCCAAATTCCGAAACCTAACTAAATTCCTGTTGTATGCTAGATGCTCGAAGTAACCTCTGGTAGCCGGCTTGGCACCTTTCAAGAGTTTCGCATTTTTCTTTAATAGGCTATCCTTGAAATTAATCATCTCCGATGCCGTTGCCTTTGGGTTAGCAGCCCTAAAAGCTTTCCAATCATTATTCCAGCTTGGATGCAAGCCGCCTTTTCCAATATTTTTCACAGAATCAACCATCAATCCGTTGTCCATGGCATTTGGATCAATTCCTTGGTCCAAGAACCACTGAGTCCAATCTGCTGCATTTCCTCGAAAAACGGGAAATAGGTGATGCCAATGAAGTTCTGCATTCAACAAATGCTGAAATGCTGCAGTATAAGCACCGTTCGCAAATTTTCCCCCACCAAGGGCTGATGCGGTTCCCCCGATAACCCCTGACACAATCGTTCGGGCCGCGATCCCCACTGGACTCCCGTCTCCTGCACTGCCCATCAGGCTGTCCATTCCCGGTATGTGACCTGCGGCGGCAGAGGCTGCGGCTGCCAAGAAGCCATCTTGAAACTTCCCGCCCATCGCCTCGTTTGCGGCACCTCCGACGATTCCGTGACCCGCAACATGGAGGTAGGCATTGTCGAAGTTCAGTCCGTCAGCCAAGCCGTGGAGGACTCCCGCGGAAATCCCGCCTTGGACAGCGCCAACCAGCGCACCTCGCAGGATATCACCTCCATCGCCACCTCCTGCCGCGGCATTCAAGGCACCGCCGACCGCACCGCCGATTGCTCCTGCCGTAGCCATTCCGGCCCAACTCAAGCCTACAAATGTGGTGCCGGCCGCGTTTGCTGTGACGGCGGTAAAAGCTGTGAGGGATGCGCCATATGCAGCTCCTGAAGTTGCGAATGCCGCTTCGCCTGCCGTGATAAAAGCGGAACCTACACCCGACGTCACCACGGCGACTACGATCGCAATTACCGCCACCCAAATCCCGTCGATTTCATACCCCGTCGGGTCCGTGTAGCTCAACGGATTGTTGAGCACGTAGCTGTAGCGGTTGAAGTTCTGGCTGTATTCGGGGACCTGGACGTAGGGGTCGGGGCTGAGGAAGCGGCCGAGGTCGCTGTCGTAGATCCGGCCGTTCATGTGGACGAGGCCGAAGTCATCGAGCATCTCGTGGCCGGTGAAGCCGCGGTCCTGATCGAAGCCGGAGGTCTTCCGGGTCGAATTGTGGACCGGGTGGAGGTCGGTCCAGGTGGACTGGTCGCGTCGGCCGCCCCAGGCGTCGAAGCTCTGTCGCTCGGCTTTCTGCTGGTTGGCGGAGAGGTTCCAGCCGTTGCCGGTCCAGTCGCCGCGGACGATGACGTCGGTGCTGCCTATGTGGTCGGTGAGGACGACGGCGAGGCGCGTCACGGGTGAGCCCGCGACGCCGCCCGAATAGGGAACCTCGGTGGTGAGGAGCGCGCCGCCGAGGCGGTGACGGTGGAGGATCTTGTCGAGGGCGTAGCTGCCGTTCCCCGGCTTGGTCTCGTGAACCTCGCTTTCGTAGGTGCCGAGGTAGCGGGTGACGCAGCGCTTTTCCGATCCGAGGCCGAAGTTCCGGGTGAGGGTCTGCTTCGACCTGCCGCCGGAGGCATCGAAGTCAAACTGCGCGACCGCCTGGGAGGGCAGGTAAACCTCGGCCAGCGCGAGACCGGGAATGCCATTGGCGGCGTAAGTCTGGGTGGCCGCGAAGGTTTCGAGCTTCGGGGTGGAGGTGTGGGAGACCTGTTTGAGCTGGCCAAAGGAAGTCCAGTCGTGCTCTCGGATCAGGGGGCCGGTGGCGTTGATCTCGCGGACCTCGTCGATGTAGCCGGCGGCGTCGTAGGTGTGGAAGCGGGGTTGCCCTTTGACCACGGCGGTCTCGACCCGGTAGCCGGCGTAGATTCGGTTGGGAGAGCCGGCTTTGGACTTCAGGTTGCCGTTCGTTTCGTACTCGTAGAGGACGGGAGTCTGGCTATCGATGGTAGACTTTTTGAGGCGGTTCAGCGTGTCGTATTCGAAGACCTCGGTCATGCCGTCTTCGTTAGTCCCGTTCGCGTTCGCCTTGCGGTCCTGGCGGCTGAGGAGATTGCCGACGCTGTCCCAGTCGTAGGTGAGGTGCTGGAGTTCGGTGGAGCCTTGGTCCGACTCGATGCGCAGGATGCGGCCGTTGCGGATGTCGGTAGTGACCTTGCGCAGGATGCCGTGGGCGAGCATGCCGGTGGCGGTGGCCTCGTGGCCGGAGATGTTCAGGCTGCCAGTTTCGGAAAGAAGGGTATGGTGCGCGCCGCGGATGAGCTTGGTCCGCAACTCGAAGCTGCCGAAGACCGGGTCGTATTCGTGGCTGACGTGGGCGTCGTCATCAGGAGTCGCGTCGGTGGAGGTGTTGCTGTTGAACTCGCCGTCGAACATTTCGTCCATGACGAGGCCGAGGGCGTTGTAGGCGGTGCGGGAGAAATAAGTGGGCTCGGAGGAGGACTGGCGCTTCCTGACCTCGATCACCTTGCCGTATTCGTAGGGGACGGAGCCACCGTAGAAGAAATCTTCCATGTAGCCGGCGGCCGCGCCGCTGCCATCGATCCGGTCGGGGGCACCGAGGGCCGGCGAGCTTTGATTGTAGGTGGTGGTATAAATGCCTTCCAGCTTGGTGACGACGGAGACCCGGCCGAGAGAGTCGTAGAGCGTGCCGATGGTCCCGTGCGGAGTGGTGGTGGAGATGACCTCGCCGAAGCCGTTGGTGACGCTGGTGGAAGTGCCGCCGCTGAGGTCGACGACCTTCCACTTGTTCCCGACGATATCAAAATGGTTGGCCAGCTGCTCGACGCTGCCGATGGACACGGACTTGACCCGGCCGTCCGGATCGTGACTGAAAGTGGTGCTCTGCCCGGAGGCGTCGGAGGATTTCACCATGCGCCCGTGCTGGTCGGTCCAGCGCTGGAGTTGGTTACCCTTGGCATCGTAGGTGACGACTTTCGAGAGCGGGTTCAGCGTTCCGGGGGACTCGACGGCGATGGACTGGATGCCTTCCGTGGTGGTGTCCGGGCGGGTGGTCTTGTAAACGCGGTCGAGGGCGTCGTGGTGGAAAATGCTCCAGTGGACCTGGTCACCGGCGAAAAAAGGATTCGAGGTGCGGTAGTTGCGGCCCTTGGCGTCGAAACAGTTGACGACGTATTGGTTCCCGAATCGCGGTGTGCCGTTGGAGAGGGATACGAGGACGAGCTTCTCGGTCACGATTTCGCGGCCGAGGGTATCGAAATACACGGTGGCCCACGGGGTGCCGGAAGCCTGGGCGCGGCGTGCCCAGCGAAGGGTCGCTCCGGCAGTGGCATTGATCACGGCGGGGGGCAAGTGACCGTTGGCCACGAAGCGGGTGATCTCGGCCGTGCTGGTGCCGTCCGGGAGATGGGTCGCGATCTGGGTGCCGAAGGAGTCGTATTCGAAATCGGTCACCCGGTCGTCGATGTCTTTCGAAGATGTGATGAGGGCTCGTTCCGCATTGTAGGTATGGACCGCGTCCTGGGTACCGCCCAGCCCGTCGGTATCTTCCCGGACCGGGAATCTGCCGTTGTGGCCCCACTCGGTGAACTTCCTGCGGGTCTGGGTGGTCGTGCCGCGAGCGGTGTAGGCCTTGACGGACTCCGTGGTGGTGTTGCCGAAGCTATCCAGAACGTAGGATTTCTCGACGCCGCCAGGGTGACCACCGGAGCCCGAGGTCACCGGTGCGGGTTCCTTGGCCAGTGGATCGAAGTTCGAAGGGGGAGACCATGTGGTGATGTCAGCCGGAATACCTTGTGGCTCGACCACTTCCTTGACGAGCAGCCCGTCACTTGAGCGATAGGCAAAGCCGGAGGTTTTGGTGGTGGACGCTCCACCGTAGGTCTTCTTGACGCGGGATGCGGCCAGGCGGCCAAGCAGCCATTTTCCGGCGGTATCATGCCAATAGGCGTTCTCGGTCGAGGTGGAGGATTCGTCGAGAGCGGTGACGGTGGATTTCCTGACGAAGCCGAAGCCATCGAAATCGCCGACGTTCTGCGTGGTGGTGACGCGGGATACCGGATTGACGGGATCGCCGAGTTCGAACTTCTTGGCGACGGAGACGGTCTGAACAGGCCGGTAAACAAAGTGCTGCGCGCCGCCGATGGAACCGATGCCGGTGGTGGAGGCGAGCTGGTCGTAACTGGCGGATTCTTCCGAAACAAGGTGGAAGGAGTTCGCTGGAATCCCGGGTTGGGAGGGCAAGGGATTGGGCTCTTCCTCTGACGTTGAGCCGCCGACGAAGGCGTAGGAGCGTGTCAGGTGAACGCTGCCGGCAAGGGGGTAGTCGCGCCGGGTTTGGGTCACGGTGTAGCCACGGGTTACCTCGTCATGGACCTCGATTTGGCCGAAGCCGAGGGAGGCCTCGTTGGCTTTGTCGTGGCGGAGGTCGCGGTAGTATTGTGCCCGGTAACGCCGCCCTCCTTTGCCGTCGGGCTCCGAGTAGCGGGCGACGACCCAGCGGTTGTCGCAGAGGGAGACGTGAGCGGGGAGGAAGCTGTCCCATGTCGTGTTCGAATCGCCGTCGCTGACAGGCGTCTTGTCATAGACACGTCGGTTGAGCCCGAGGCTGTTCGGGACGGGGGTCGGGTCGTTGAGACGGGCGTAGGTGTCGACCTGGATGCTGGCGGCGTAGCCGTCGGTAAAGGACACGATGCGCTCCGGCTTGGCCTGGTTGATCCAGATCTTGGGCACCGGGCTCTTCATGTCGCCGATCAGGTCGGAGACGCCGTCGCCGTTGAGGTCCACCAGCATCGCGTGGCGGATGCCATTGGTGGAGGCGGTGGTGTTGATCGTCGGCTTGCTGACGACGAAGTCGACGAGACCGTCGGCATTGAGATCGACGAACGAGGTGCCCTGTTCCTGAACTTCCTTGCGTTTGTCGATGGTGTTGAAGTTTTCCTCCGGGAGCCAAAGGGCGGCGGTTCCGTCGGAGACCCAGCCGTTGCCAGTGTTGAGGCTGACGCCGACCTGGAGATTGAGCGAACCGCTGCCGAGGGCCTTGATGACATCGACCTTGCCGTCGCCGTTGACATCGACAAGGCGGGTTCCGACGTCGTCGCCGCTGGAATTGGTGAGGTTTTCGGGGACCTGATAAATGGAGCCGCTGTCCTTGGCATCCCAGCCGTTGGCGGTCTCCTTGTTGAGCCAGACGTTCTTGTTGGCCTGCCAGAGGGCGGAGTAGAGGTCCGGCCGGCCGTCGCCGTTGAGGTCCTGGATGCTGCGACCGACCTCGCCGCCGTTGCTGTTGAAGCCGGGGATGCGGAGGGGGACGGGAAGCCGCCAGTCCGACGTTCCGACCCAGCCGTCACCCTCGTGGAACTTGTTGAGGTAGGCAACGCCGACATTGCTCCCGGAATTCCCGACGATGGGGAAGCTGGCCAGCGGCGTGGTGTTCAGCTTGCCGGGGAGAAGGGTCAAGGTCGCGCCGTACGGATGGACGAGGAGGTCGAGATCGCCGTCGGAATCGAGGTCGATGTGCTCGAAATGGCTGAAGCGCTTCTGCGAGGTGGCGCAGTTGGACTTGAAGTGATGGGCGTAAGCGGTGAGCTCGACCCACGCGTTGTTGACCCGGGTCAGGTAACCGTGTTCGCAGGTGAAGGTGCCGTTGCTTTCCCGGGTGAGGTTCTTCGCGTAGGCGTAATCGAGCTGGCCGTCGGCATTGATGTCGACGGGGACCGGGTAAATGGCCTGAGAGTTTGCGAATTGCCCCTCGCCCGCGCCAGGAAGATTGCCGGTGGGGATCGAGGGCGGGAGCTTGAGTTTGGCGTCGTTGACGAATTCGGAGCCGGTATTTCGAAGGGCCTGGCCGAAGGTCTGGAGAGTGACCGCTCCGGTGCCGCTGGTTTTTCCGTAGAGGAGGTTGTAGGCGATGTCCGGTAGTCCGTCGCCGTCCATGTCCTGAATGCGAACGCCAAGGTCCTCGTTGTTTCCATCCAGGATCTGCGGGGCGGCGATGGCCTGGTCGAAATGGAATGACTTTGTCATTACCCCTCCAGCCGTCGGATTCCCCTCGAAAAGCCGAACGTTCCTAAACCAGGATTCTCCTACTCCGTTGTTCACCGTGTTGTCATCGCTGACCAGAACCAGATGCCTCATCTGCCCCGTAAAGTGTTGGCCTACATGGATTCTGATTGTATCCGGCTCACCGTCTGATCGCGTGTATTCCCAAGAGCTGCTGTTGTAAGTGGGAATTGGGGGAAGTGTTCCGCCCACAATCTTGAACACCCTTTTCGGATTCGCGGTGAGAGCATCCTCGTCCAAACCGATCATTCCCCACTTCGGCTTGCCGCTCAGGGCACCAGAATCCGGAAGTGTGCGGTACTTGAACTCAAGCCATGTGTTCGGGGTGACGGTATACGTAGGTTGCAGAGGATCGTCACTGATGCGGAAGGAATCGACCTGGACTTTCGAACTTGCCGAGTTGCCCAGCGTGATCTTCAGGCCGGACTTTGTCTCCACGGTCCAAGAGGCAGGACCCAGGTTCACCGGGGGACCGTCCGGGGGATCCTCTACCATCTGGCCGACCGCCTTGATCCGGGCGTAGGAGTCCATTTCGGTGCGGTATTCCGAGCCGTCCGCCCCGTAGGTGCCGGCGATGCACACAAGCCGCTCGCCATCGAGGAAGTAGCGGTCGTTCGCATCAAAGTCCGCGCCATCGGCAATGCCATCCTTTTTCAGGCTGGAAGGGCCGCGGGTGATCTTCTGAAGCCCGCCGATCGACCAACCGACGCCCAGCGGCCCGTTGCCGGCGTTGCTGGAATAGTTGAGAGAAAGTTTCGGCTCCATCCCGGCGCGGCCTTTCGGGATGTCGAGCGGGATGGTGTATGTGGCCGCACCATCGCCGCCGACGGCGAACTGGCCTTTCAAGGCGCCGACCGGCTGGTGGGAATTGAGGATGGTGAGTGGAGGCACGGTTCCCACGTTGCCCAAGCCAGCGGATCCGTTGACCGGCGTGCCGGGCGACTGAGAGTTCCAGAGCGAGTCGAGATACTTGTTGAGGAAGGACTTCCCGGTGACGGGGTCGATCGCGTCGCGGTCGTAAAGGTTCGGGTTGGAGCCGTTGGCGATTTCCCATGCATCTGGCAGGCCGTCCTTGTCGGCATCCGGGAAAAGCATGTTGGAAGGGTTGGCCTCCAGGTTGTCAATCAGGGTGTCGCCGGCCTTGCTGCCGAAGAATTCGAGGTAATCCAGGTTCGCACCCCGTCCTTCGAAGCCGAGGTTCACGGCGGCCAGCTTGCCGTCGATGAAGAGGTCCCAGATGTTTCGCTGGTAGTCGTGGCGCAGGGTGGCCCGGACCCAGGTGGTGGAGGCGGTCGCGCCAGTGGGAACGGGGTAGGTTCCCGCGGTGAGATACCACTTTTCCTCCGGCACGGTGGTGGCCGGGGGGACGGGAAGGGCATCATCGTTGCCGTGAAGCACCCACAACTGGCCGGTGGTCGAGCCGCCGGGGAGCTGGAACGCGATCTGCGTGCCGTTGGCGAAGAAGTTCGCCTCGCTGCCCTCTGGCGTGGCGGCGGGCTTGATGCGGAAGTCGATGAACGCGACGCTTTCCGCCGCGTTCCAGGCCACCGGCTTGCGCAGCCAGGCTTCCTGCGCGGGATCGACGCCGATCTTCAGCGCTTTGCCGCCGCCGAATCCCTGCCCGGCCGGGGTGACGGCGGAATTCCCGTAAATTGGCTCCCAGGGGTCGGGCGACGAAAGATCGAGCGGCACCGATTCATAGGTCTCGAAGTTGATCGGCGGCAACTGCGCGAGGACCTGGTGGGCGAGTAGCGACAGGTTGACGAGCAGCGCGGCGGTGAGCTTGAGAGAGGAATGCATCGCGCCGTTGCTTTAATCTCCCCCCCCCCCCCTTGCGGTCAAGCCCGGGAATCGAACAAAATCGCAATATTTGTTACATTTTTTGACAAATCCTCGCAGAGCCGCGGTGGAATCGGGATTAGGCTGGGGCATCCTCGTTGCCGGGGATAGCCCAAAAGCAACCGGCGGTCGATTCATCGGGGAGCGGCGATTGGCCTTTCCCGATCCAACGCGGTTTGCTCAACGCGGTGCCTACAGACACTTTTTCGTCTCGCTTCGCGTCCGATTCCGCCCTACCCCGCCCCCGACATGAGCGCCACGCAACTCGATCAACTCAAGCAGTTCACCACCGTCGTCGCCGACACCGGCGATTTCGAATCGATGAAGGTGTACCAGCCCCAGGACGCGACCACCAACCCCTCGCTCATCCTCCAGGCCGCCGCCAAACCGGAGTACAAGCACCTGGTCGACCAGGCCGTGACCGAACTCAAGGGCTCCGGCCTGACCGGCCCCGCCCTCGTTGAGGCCATCCTCGACCGCATCCTGATCCTGTTCGGCCTCGAGATTCTCAAGATCGTCCCCGGCCGCGTCTCGACCGAAGTCGACGCCCGCCTCTCCTTCGACACCGAGGCCACCGTCGCCAAGGCCCTCCAGTTGATCGCCGCCTACGAGAAGGAAGGCATTTCCAAGGATCGCATCCTGATCAAGATCGCCTCCACCTGGGAAGGCATCAAGGCCGCCGAGATCCTCGAAAAGCAGGGCATCCACTGCAACCTCACGCTGCTGTTCTCGTTTGCCCAGGCCGTCGCCTGCGCCGAGGCCGGCGTGCAGCTCATCTCGCCCTTCGTCGGCCGTATTCTCGACTGGTACAAGGCCTCGACCGGCCAGACCTACGAAGGCGATGCCGATCCCGGCGTGATCTCGGTGAAGCAGATCTACACCTACTACAAGAAGTTCGGCTACAAGACCGAGGTCATGGGTGCCTCCTTCCGCAACAAGGGCGAAATCCTCGCGCTGGCCGGTTGCGACCTGCTCACCATCAGCCCCGGCCTGCTCGGCGAACTCCAGGCCTCGACCGACCCGGTCGAGCAGCGCCTGTCCGCCGCGGAGTCCGCCAAGGCCGACCTCGAGAAGGTCAGCTTCGACGAGAAGTCCTTCCGCTTTGCCCTGAACGAAGACGCGATGGCCACCGAGAAGACCGCCCAAGGCATCCGCGCCTTCTCCGCCGACATCGTGAAGCTCGAAAAGCTGGTCGAAGGCCTGCTCTGATCGGACATACGGCTCATGTTAAAGACCGTGCGCCCTTCCGGTGCGCGGGCTTTTTCGTATCCTGGCATTGTTGGCAGGAACCTGACTTGGCAGCGCCGCCGCTTTCGGCAAGATCGCCGCCGCATGATCGACCGCATCCTCGCCAAGCGCATCGTCCCCGTCGTGGTCCTCGACCACGTGGAATCCGCCGAACCCCTCGCCGAAGCCCTGCTCGCCGGCGGCCTCGACATCATGGAGATCACCTTCCGCACCGCCGCCGCGGAGGAATCCATCCGCCGGATCGCCGCCCGGTTTCCGGAGATCCTGTTGGGTGCCGGCACCTTGCTGGAAAACGAGCAGGTCCAGCGTGCGCGGGATGCCGGAGCGGTCTTCGGCCTCGCCCCGGGCCTGAACCCGCGGACCATCGCGAAGGCCCGCGAGGTCGGCTTGCAATTCTCCCCGGGCGTGATGACTCCGAGCGAGGTCGAGCAGGCGATGTCGCTCGGCTGCAAGCTGCTGAAATTCTTTCCCGCTGGAAATGCCGGCGGCCCCGCGATGCTCAAGGCCTTCGCCGGGCCCTACGGCCACACCGGCGTGAAGTTCATCCCGACCGGCGGGATCAGCTCCGCCAACCTGGCCGAGTATCTGAAGGTTCCGGTCGTCGCCGCGATCGGCGGATCCTGGATGGTCGACAAGCAGCTCGTCAACGACGGCAAATGGGACGAAATCACCCGCTTGACCCGCGAGGCGTTGGAAGCCGCCGCAGCCTGTTAGCGGAGTGTCGCCTTGCAGGCGACATGACGAGGGGAGGGCGGCCTTCTGCCGCCCGGAGGCAGTTGGGGAGACAAGCGGCAAAATGCCGCTTGTCCGTGTCATGTCGCCTCCAAGGCGACACTCCATTCGGCGGCGCACTGTCGCCACTGTCGCTGCCTTCGGCCTCTACTCCACGCGGATCGCCGTGGACCTTCCGTGGGCGTCGAGGCCTTCGATCCGCGCGAACTCGAGCACCGTGGCGAGCGACTTCCGCACCGCCTTCTTGTCGAGCTTGACGATGCTGGTCCGCCGCTGGAACTGGTCGGCGCGCAGGCCGGAAAACGAGCGCCCGCTGCCGCCGGTCGGCAAGGTGTGGCTGGGCCCGGCAAGGAAATCGCCGACCGCCACCGGCGAATCGTTGCCGAGATAAATCGCCCCGGCGGTCCGGAGCTGGGGCAGCCAGCGCTTTTCCCCGGCGGTGATCAGCGAGACGTGTTCGGCGGCGAACGCGTTGGCGATCGCGACGCCCTCCGCCATGCCGCGGACCTGCAGCATGAAGGTCGCCTGCTTGAGCACCTCGCGGATGTAGCGGGCGCGCGACAAGGTCTCGAGCTGGCGATCGATCGCCTTGAGCACCTTGCCGACCAGCGCCTTCGAGTCGGTGATGAAGCCGATCACGCTGTCGCCGCCGTGTTCGGCCTGGGCCAGCAGGTCGGCCGCGATGAATTCCGGATCGCCGGTCTTGTCGGCAAGGATCAGGATCTCGCTGGGCCCGGGCAGCAGGTCGATCGACACCGCGCCGAAAAGCTGGCGCTTGGCCTCCACCACGAAGCGGTTGCCGGGGCCGAAGATCCGGTCGACCGGGCGCACCGAGCGGGTGCCGAGCGCCATCGCGGCGATCGCCTGGGCACCGCCGATCTTGAGCACCTCGGTCACCCCGGCGGCCTTGAGGGCGTAGAGCAATTCCGGATTCACCGCGCCGTCGGGACCGCAGGGCGTGGCGGCGAGGATCTCGGGGACGCCGGCGGCCCGCGCGAAGCCGGCGGTCATCAGCGCGGTCGAGACCAGCGGCGCCTTGCCGCCCGGCACGTAGACCCCGACGCGGTCGAAGGGCTGGAAACGCTCGCCGACCCGCGCGCCTTCCGCGTTGAGCATCGACCAGTCCTTGCGCAGGCCGCGCTTGGCGAAGGCCGTGATGTTTTTAAGGGTGGCGGCGACCGCCTTGCGGGTCGCCGGGGCCACCTTCACCGCGGCAAGCTCCGCGGCGGTCACGAAGAGCTGCTTCTCCTTGAGCAGGACATTGTCGAAGCGCTTGGCATACGCGGCCAGCGCCTTGTCCCCCTGCCCCGCCACCTCGGCGATGATCTCGCTCACCAGGTCGCGCACGTCATGGGTTGGCAAAGCGCGGCGGTTGAGGCGCTTGACGAAGGAGTCGTAGTCGGCGTCGCGGTATCCGAGGATTTTCATGAAGACGGAAGACTTGAAGACTCAAGACACAAGACTCGAGTCAATAGTAAGGTTTGAGCATCAGGTAACAGATCGGGCCGGTGACCGCGACGTAGAGCCACATCGGGAACACCCACCGGGCAAGCCGGCGGTGGGCGGCGAAGCGGTTCGTCCAGCCGGCAATGAAGGTGAACAGGATCGCCGGCAGGCTGACCCCGGCCAGCACGATGTGGCTGATGAGCAGAACGAGGTAGCCCGTGCGCGCCCCGCCCGCGGCCGCCCGCTCGGCGGCATCCAGCAGGCCGTCGCGGTTCGCGTCGCCGTAGAGCACCTCGGAGTTCGTGAAATGATAGGCCACATAGCAGAGCAGGAAGCCCACCGAGAGCCCCATCGCCGCGAAGATCGCGTTGCGGTGCAGGGTGATCTTGCCTTGCTTGACGGCGACGATCGCGATCACCAGCGCGATCGTGACAAGCGTGTTGATCAACGCGTGCACCGGCGGGAGGAACGCGAAGGACCAGCCGTCCGGCAGCGGGATCCGCAGCTCCGGCCGCCGCATCAGGCCGACCAATACCAGCACCACCGCGGTGAGGATCCAGGCGACCCGGACCAGTTTTTTGGAAAGGACCTCGTCCGGTGCCCGGGACAGCCACTCCTTGCGTTCGTCGTTCATCGTTTCGTGAATTCAGCGGGTTCGCTGTGAGGAGTGTGGACCTGGGTTCAACCCTGTGTCGACCCCGGGGCGACACTCCTTACTCCGTCGCCGCGGGCGCTTCTTCCTCCTCGGGGACCAGGTCCTCGATACCCGCCGTTTCGTTCTTCTCCAGTTCTTCCCGCAGGCGGTCATGGAGCTCCTTCTTCATCTTCTCGTAGAGCTCCGGGTCCTGCTTGCGGCCTTCTTCCGAGCGGGCCCCGAAGAGGTTCCATTTGCCGACGACATTCCACTCGCGGTCGACCAGGGTGATCGCCATGTCGTGGTCGAAGCGGCCGTTCGACTCGACGTCGAGCGGGTCGATCCGCTCGCGGACCCGCATGAACTTGAGTTCCTGTTCCAGGTAATCATGGGTCTCCTTCTCGTGGGGATGACTCATGAACCACCAGTCCGCGACGTCCGCGCCGAGCGCTTTCGAGTAGTCGGACAGCCGCTCCGGCGTGTCGGTCAGCGGGTCCACCGAGACGCAGACCGAGTGGAAATCCGGGTGCTCCTTGAACTCGTCGTAGATCGATTTCAGCTCCATCCCGTTGCGCACCGCGCAGTGCGGGCAGATCGCGAAGAATTCGGCCACGATCCAGACCTTCCCTTTCAGGTCGGACAGCTTGACCGGCTGGCCGGCCTGGTTGACGCCGGCAAAGTCCTTCTGGATCGGAAAGAAGGAATCCGCCTTCGGCGCCCCGATGTCGACGTAATCCGGCTCTTCCTGCGGCGGAACCTTGGTGCCGAGATAGATCGCGAACGCGAGGAAGGCGACCGAAACGACGGCCACGAACCCGTAGAGGAGGATGATTTTCCGGCGGTCGTTCATGGCGTCACAGGTTGGGCAAGAAGTTCGTCGATGGTTTGGACCAGCAGCGATTCAAGCTGCTGGGTGTTGGTCTTCTCGATCCCCGTTTTCACGCCTTTCGCATCCCACTCCGCGGCCTGCGCGAAGTCGAAGGCTCCCACGTAGGGTGGGCCGCCGCGCTTCTGGGGAACCACCGCCCGCCGGATGTGGCGGTCGCGGTCGACCAGCACGACGGACGAATCATAAATCCATTTGCCGGCGTCGAGGTGGGGCAACTGGTTCAGCCGGAGCTTGTTCTTGAGAAACTTGTGGACGTATTCCTGCCCCGCCCCGACGAACCACCACTCCGGCAGTCCGACCCCGAGCTCCGCCGCGACGGCGGCGAGCACCGCCGGGTCCTCCTGTTCGGGATCGACGGTAAAGCACACGATCCGGAAGTCGTCGCGGCCGGCGTAGCGTTGGTTGAGCCGGAGCAGCACCTCGCGGGTCGCCTGCCAGCTCTCCGGCTGTTTCACCGAGACCCCGCAGACAATCCAGACCTTGCCGAACAAATCGCTGATCTTGGCGCCCGACGCGTCGTGCCGCACGAAACCGAACTCCGACTTGTTGTCGATCCGTCCGACAATTCCCGGCCGTGCGTAGGTGGCCTGCTTCTCCACCTGCTTGCGGCCCCATTTCATGTAGGCCGAATAGATGCCGACCCCGCTGGCGATCATCATGACGACCAGCCACAGGGCGGTCCGCCGGAGCTTGCGCGGGTCGCGCACGGCGGGTTCTAGCATTTCAACAGGCGTCCTCATTAGGCGGCGCAAACTAGACTAGGTCCATGCGAAGGCAAGCAATCCGAGTTCAAGCGGCAGGTAGAGCAGCGTGAAGAGGAAAAGTCGGCGGAATGACGCCCGTTGGCCGTCGCGCATGAAACGGCCGGCGAGGGCCGCCATCAGCAACCCGGCGAGCACTCCGCCGCCGAGGGCGACGTGTCCCTGCCAGCCGGGGGTCCAGCCGGCGAACCACGGCCACAGCGGCAGCGCGGCGAGGAACAGCGCGAAGATCGCGGCGAGCAGCCCGCTGCGGCGGCCGCTGAGATCGCCGTCCGACCACATCTTGTAGCCGGCGCTTTCATATTCCTCGCGGCACAGCCAGTTGATCGCGACGAAGTGCGGCAACTGCCACAGCGCGAGCAGGGAAAAGAGGAACCACGCGCCGCCATCGAAGGCACCGCCGGCGGCCGTCCAGCCGATCATCGGCGGGATCGCGCCCGGGATCGCGCCGACGATCGTGTTGCTGCTGCTGATCCGCTTGAGCGGGGTGTAGATGAAGACATAGACCGCCACGGTGACGGCCGCGAGCACCGCGGGCCACAGGCCGACCATCACGGCGAGATGGATGATGCCGGCGGCGGACAGGATCCAGCCGACGGCGAACGCGAACAGCGGATCCATCCGCCGCGACGGCAGCGGGCGGTTGGCGGTGCGCTTCATCCGGGCGTCGAGGTCGACCTCCATCAACTGGTTGAAAGCCGCCGAGCCGAAGGCGGCGGCCGCGGTGCCGACCAGGGTGTGGGCCAGCATCACCAGATCGAGGCCGTGGCCGCGCGACGCCAGCAGGAAGCCGAAGAAGGTGGTGATCAGGACGAAGACGTTGAGCCGCATCTTGGTCAGCACCATCAGGTCCCGGCGCAAGCCGGGATCCGGTTCGGGAATCGGAACTGCTTCCGCCTCGCAGGCCGCCTCAGGCACGGCGGGTGGAGTTTCGGCGGGGACTTGTTCGTTCATCGGTGGGAATGCGGCAAAGAGAACCCCGGAAGCCGGCCAAGGCACGGAAATAGTTTTCCCATATGGCGGCCGTCCGCGACCGCCGCCGGATTGGAGAGGAAGCACGAAAGGGATGGCCATACCGATTCTATCCCGGAAAGGCGTCACCACCGATCTGCCGCTCAAAATTCATGCGTTCATGGAGGATACGACCCACTTCGATGCGCTCCTTGGCGACGCGGTAGACAATGTAGTGATGTTCAACCCGAAAAAACCGGCAGCCCTCCATGAGGTCCTCGCGGGCCTTGCTCCTCCGATTGAACGGATCGATTGCCAAGGATTCGAACGCGGCCGAAAGGGCTTTGCGGTAGTGCTCAAACTGCTCCTCACCCCACGTCAGCAGCGTATATTCGAAGATCGCTTCGAGGTCGGCGACAGCCAAAGGCGAGAGAACGTAGCGGGACACAGGGGCTTAACGCTTCGAATTCCGCTTCAGCACCTTGGCCGCGACCTCATCGACCGAAGGACCGGCCGGCACACCCGACCCAAAGCTGTCGAAGCCTTTCGCGACCTCATCCTTGAGCCGCTCGTATTTGCAGGCCAGTAGATCGCGATAATCGGCATCCGAGGTCACCACGACCGAAGGCCGACCATGCCGAGTGATCGAAACCGGCTCTTGAAGCGCCAACTCGATCACTTCCCCGAATTTCTGTTTCGCGTCGTTCGAGGTGAAAGTGTTCATGCAATTTCGTCTATTTCATCCAAAATGGACAAAACTACTGGTGCGTCAAGCCCACGATACCTGCACAGGTGTGACAATCTTCCCCCGGGGTTTCTTGAACCCGGAGTAGCCCCCGGCTCGAGGCCATGACCCAAAAGAAAAGCCTCCCGGTTTCCCGGGAGGCTTTCGGAAGCGGGTCTATGGCTCGCGGCTCAGCGCAGGACCTTCAGCTTGCCGATGCCGAAGACGGCGTCGTTGCCGAGCTCTTCCTCGATCCGGAGGAGCTGGTTGTATTTCGCGATCCGGTCCGAGCGGCTCATCGAGCCGGTTTTGATCTGGCCGCAGTTGGTGGCCACCGCGATGTCGGCGATGGTCGCGTCCTCGGTCTCGCCGGAACGGTGGGAGAGCACGGCGGTGTAGCCGTTTTCTTTCGCCATTTCCACCGCGTCGAAGGTCTCGGTCAGCGAGCCGATCTGGTTCACTTTGACGAGGATCGAGTTGGCGGTGCCGGTGGTGATGCCCTTCCAAAGGAAATCGACATTGGTGACGAAGAGGTCGTCGCCCACCAGCTGGGTGGTCGCGCCGAGCTTGTCGGTGAGGATTTTCCAGCCGGCCCAATCGTTCTCGGCGCAGCCGTCTTCGATCGAGATGATCGGGTAGCGCTTCTGCAGGTCGGCGTAGAAGGCGACGATCTCCTCGGCGCTTTTCACCGACTTGTCGGATTTCTTGAAAACGTAGGCATTCTGCTGGGCGTCGAAGAACTCGGACGCCGCGACATCGAGCGCGAAGGCGATGTCCTCGCCCACCTTGTAGCCGGCCTTTTCGATGGCCTGGGAAATCACGCTGAGCGCGTCTTCGGCGGAAGCGAGCTTCGGGGCGAAGCCGCCTTCATCGCCGACGGCGGTCGAGAGGCCGCGGTCGTGGAGCACTTTCTTGAGCGCGTGGAACACCTCCGCGCCGTAGCGCAGCGCCTCGCGGAAGGTCGGCGCGCCGACCGGCATGATCATGAATTCCTGGAAATCGATCGGGGCGTCGGAGTGCGCGCCGCCGTTGATGATGTTCATCATCGGCACCGGCAGCACCTTGGCGTTCGGGCCGCCGAGATACTTGTAAAGCGGCAGGTCGAGCTGGGTCGCCGCGGCCTTGGCGACGGCGAGCGACACGCCGAGGATGGCGTTGGCGCCGATGTCCTTCTTGTTCGCGGTGCCGTCGATCGCGATCATCGCGGCATCGATCGAAGCCTGGTCGGTGGCGCGCATGCCGCACAGCGCGGGGGCGAGCTTGGTGTTGACGTTGTCGACCGCCTTCAGCACGCCTTTGCCGAGGTAGCGGGCCTTGTCGCCGTCGCGCAGCTCGTGGGCCTCGTGCTCGCCGGTGGAGGCGCCGCTGGGCACCGCGGCGCGGCCGATAGCGCCGCCTTCGAGGTGGACGTCAACTTCGACGGTGGGATTGCCGCGCGAGTCGATGACCTCGCGGCCGCGGATTTCAACGATGGTGGTGTAGTCCATATTTGGGAGAAAGTTCCAAGGGGTAGGTGGCAAGTTCCAAGAAGAAGAAGAAGTGCCCGGTCGGTGTCTTTGTTGGCACTTGGCACTTCCTTACTTGGAACTTAGGGATTCACGGGCGTGATCGAGGTGATGGTGTAGGAGTGCATCTCCTCGGTGTTCTGGTCGCGGACCTGGACGGTCTCTCCGACTTTCTTGTTCAAGAAGGCCGCGCCAAGCTCGGAGAGGTAGGAAAGCTCCTTCTTCTCGGGATCGGAATCCCAGGCACCGAGGACGGTGTAGGTCTCTTCCTGGCCGCTCTCGTTGACGAGATTGACGATGGTCCCGATGTTCACCGAGCTGGCGTCGACGCCCTTGAAATCGGTGCCGCGGGCGCGGGAAATGTCGCGCTGGAGTTCGGTCTTCCGGTTGTTGAGGTATTTCTGCTGATCCTTCGACGACTTGTATTCGAAGTTCTCGCGCAGGTCGCCGTATTCGCGGGCGATCGAGATGTCCTTGGTGTTCTGGGGGATCCGGTTGCGGATGATGTCGTCGAGTTCCTCCTTCTTGCGCTCCAGACTGGGCCAGGAGACCAGCAGTTCCTCGTCCTTCTTGGCCTTCTGGCCGCTGACCAGCTCGCCGGTTTCGGGGCGGGCCTTGATCACCCGGGCCATCAGCGACTTGCGGTCGAGGTCGTTGAAAACCGGGCACTCCATCAGGCGGCGGCCGAAATTGCGGGCCTCGTTGACATCCATCGAGCCGACGATGTCGCTCAGCAGCGCCTTGTCGTCGGAGACCAGGGTCTGCAGGCGGGTGGTCTTGCGGGGGCCATCGGACAGGTGGTCGGTCTCGAGCAGGTTGAGGATGCAGGCGCCGACCTCGCTGGAGAAGATGCCGGAGGCGATGGTGTGGCGTTCGCGGCAGACCCAGATCAGGGCGTCGGTCCCCAGCGAACGGCGGGCCAGCGCGGACACGAGGTGCGCTTCCAGGATTTTCATGTGTCCCTTCTCCTCGAGCAGCTTGGCGATTTCCGCGACCCCGCGCGAACCGACCTTGTCGAAGATGAAGGTGAGCACTTCCACCCAGCGGTCGCCGAAGGCAACGTGGAACTGTTCGTAAATCGCGCGCTGGCGACCGGCGGACAGGGCGGTCAGGGCATCGGCGAGCCGGTGCTCTTCCGCCGCGAGGACGTCGGACAGGCGGAGGGATTCCGGCGGGAGATCGATGTCGCGGAAGGCCTTGACCAGCTCGTCGCGGGCGGACAGCAGCTCGATGGCCGGCCCGAGCTGGATCCGGATGCTTTTCGAGGCCGCCTCGTTGATGCCGGCGAGCAGGCGCTGCAGCGCGGGCGGATCGGCCTTGAACAGGGCGAGGTCGAGGGTGATCGCTTCGAGGGCCTTCGACATCGTCTTCAGGTCGCGGGCAAGCTCGAAGTCGGACACCAGGGCTTCCGCCGGGCTCATGTCGCCGGAGCGGAGCGAGAGCGGCTCGGTGCGGCGGGACGGGACGATGACCCGCTTGCTTTCGCGGAGGGCGCGCTTGGCGGCATCCCACCACTTGCGGAAGTCATCGGCGGCCACCACCCCGCCGGTCAACTCGCGTTCCAGGACATCAACCGACATGGTGCCGCCGTGGCTTTCCAGCAGATGGATGACCAAGGCCACCGAATCAGTTTTGGCGAGAGCGCGGAGTTCCTCGAGTTGTTCCACTTTTTTCGCGCGGAAGTCGCCGGAATCGAGCGTTTCGGTCCGTTGGAGTGCAAATTGCAAGTCCATGACCTGCCCGCTGCTCAGCTCGAAATCGATGGTGACCTTCTTCGAGGAGAGGTCCCAGCCCATCACTTTCCCGGCACCCCATGCCTTGTGGAGACAGAATTTACCGGGGGACAACTGGTCGAGACGCCCCGCGACGGCTTGATTGATTCGTCCGGCTTCGAGCAATTTCGCCAAATCGGGATGCATGTCGGGGAAAAATGGGAAGCGCCACCGGAAAACGCAAGACCCTTCCCGACCATTTCGCGCCTCGTCACTTTCCCGCGGGCTCTTCGGCGGCCAGATTCCGCCCCCGCGGCGGGCGGGGAACCAGGTTCCCCTTCATCGGGTGGGCCAGGCCCCGCTCGAGCGCTGCGACGCGCGGCTTCCATGGATCCGGCACCCGCGAAACGCCATCGGCGTCCTTCACCGGGCCTTCGTAGATCACCGTTCCCGAACTGGATTCGATCCGCACCCCGGCGACGCCATCCACCAAGGAAAGCGTGGCCATGCCATCCGCTGCCACGGTGGAAGCCGTGCCGTCCGCGGGATTGATCACTTTCATCGGGACGTCGGCCACGATACTCCCGGCCGCGGGATCGAGCGGCGGCAGCTTGCCGAGCAGATGCTCGTCCGGCTTCCGG
>CAMCYK010000096.1 GCA_945883695.1 Akkermansia muciniphila
GATCTGAATCCGGTCCGCGCCGGGCTGGTGGAGGACCCGAAGGACTACCGCTGGAGCGGCTACGGGGAAGCGACGGGCGGCAGCAAGCGGGCGCGGCGGGGGCTGTGCAAGGTGATGGAAGCGCCGCTGGACTCGTGGGACGAGCGGCGGGGTGCACTCACGCCGGCGGAGGCGTATCGCTGCTGGTTGTTCGGGGAAGGGCTGGAGACGGGGCGGGCGGAAGAAAATGCCGGGGGAGATGTGGCGGGGGTGGACGCAGGGGTGGAGCGGAGCGGCTTGGAAGCTACGGGCGGACTAAAGCTTGACCGCGGAATTGAGAATGAAGTCGCGGTCCATCTCCGCGTTGCTCCGGTTGCGGTCCCGGTCACTCTCCCGGTCCCGGTCACGCTTCGGTCGCGGAAGGGGTTTTCGAAAGAACAGGTGGAGGCGGTGCTGAAGAGCGGCGGGAAGCTGTCGCGGGCGGAGTTGCTGAGGTGCCGGGTGCGGTGGTTCAGCGACGGGGTGGCGATCGGTAGCAAGGGCTTCGTGGAAGGCATCTTCACGAAGTGCCGAGGACACTTCGGGGCGAAGCGCAAGGACGGCGCGCGGAAGGTGCGGGAGGATGCCGCGGGGAGCCTGCACGCGCTGCGCTCCTTGAGAGTACGGACCGTGGATTCGGCCGCAGGATAGCCCGGAGAAGGATAGCGTCGTGCAACGAGAGCGTCATCTCATGCGGCAGCAGCCTAAGGTCACGGAAACTTTCGGCGGGTTGGCGGGTTGCGGGGAAAGGCCTCACATGCTTTGGTGACACGATTTCCACCCCCACCATGTCGAATCGTTTCCTAGCAACCCGCCGACGCCTCCGGCTGATTCCGTCCCTACTGCTCGCGATGTCCGCCGCGTCGGGCGAAACTCCCTCGTGGACCGGGTGGCGAGGGCCGGCGCGGGATGGCAAAGTGACGGAATTTGTCTCGCCCGAAGTTTGGCCGGAGAATCTCGAACGCGTCTGGAAGGTGGAAGTCGGAGAAGGCTATGCGACGCCGCTCGTGGTCGGCGACCGGATCTTCCAGCATGCCCGCCAAGGAGGCGAAGAGGTGCTGTGGTGCCTGGATCGCACGAACGGCAAGTCGCTCTGGCGCCGGACCACGGCGGTGAAGTTCGAACCGGCCGGGGGCGGTGAGCGGCACGGAGCCGGCCCGAAATCGACGCCCACCTTCGCGGACGGACGCGTCTTCACCCTGAGCATCACCGGCGTGCTGGCGGCTTGGTCGGCGGAAGACGGGAAACTTCTCTGGCGGCGGGATTTCCAAGAACGCTTCGACGTCGCCCATCCGCACTGGGGGACAGCCACCTCGCCGGTGGTTGAAGGCGGCCGCCTGTATGTCCACACCGGAAGCTGCGAGAAGGGCGCCTTGTTCTGCATCGACCCGAAAACCGGCAAGGACCTGTGGGTGCGGGACGAGGATGCGCATTGCTATTCCTCGCCGATCATCGAGGCCTTCGACGGGGTCCGCCAACTCGTGGAGTTCAACCACAGCGGGCTCTGCGGGATCGACCTCGAAAGCGGGCGGCTCCTGTGGAAACATCCCTTTCCCCACCGCGGCAACAACCAGAACACACCGACGCCGGCCCGCCACGGGGACATGCTGGTCGTCGGGGGCGAGAACCGCGGCATGTTCGGCGTGCGGCCCAAACGGGCGGCCGGGCAATGGTCGGTCGAAGCGGTGTGGAAGCACCGCGAGGTCTCGATCGACATGAACAGTCCGGTGGTCAACGAGGGGCTGATCTACGGGTTCTCCCACTTCAAGATGGGCCGGATCTTCTGCCTCGATCCGAACACCGGGGCGATCCTGTGGGAAGGCGAACCGCGGGCCGGCGACAACGGCCAGTTCCTGTCGCTGCCGGGCCATGTCCTCGCGCTGACCGACAGGGGTTTGCTGCAAGTCCTGCGCGCCAATCGGGAGAAATGCGACATCGTCCGGACCTATCAGGTCGCGGAGGACGGCACTTGGACCGCGCCGGCGCTGGTCGGCGACGCCCTGCTGATCAAGGACCGCACGCATCTCGCGCTCTGGCGCCTGCCCGGCCGGGTGGAGGCCGGCGCGAAGTAAGAGGGTTAGGCGTTACTCTGTTAGATAAACTCCCGCCAAATCCCGCGAACCCGAGACTCATGTCATATTCCCTCACCCTCGCCCTGCTCCTCCCGATCACCGCCGCCGCCGCTTCCCCGGTCATCGCCGACGGGGCGGAACTGCGGCAGCTCGCCGGTGAATACTCCTTCACCGAAGGACCCGCCACCGATGCCAAGGGCGACGTTTATTTCACCGACCAGCCCAACGACCGGATCGTCAAATGGAGCGCGGCCGACGGGTCGGTGATCGACTGGATGAAGCCGGCCGGCCGCTCGAACGGACTGTATTTCGATGCCAAGTGGAACCTGCTGGCCTGTGCGGACGAGAAAAACCAGCTTTGGTCGATCGCACCGGACAAGTCGGTGACGGTGCTGGTGGAGGATCTCGGCGGCAAGCTGCTCAACGGCCCCAACGACCTCTGGGTGCATCCCGGCGGCGCGATTTATTTCACCGATCCCCTTTACCCGCGGAGCTATTGGGAGCGGAAGGCGGACAGCCAGTTGGACGGACGTCACGTGTATCTCCTCAAGTCTCCCGATGCGAAGCCGCTCGCCGTCACCGCCGACCTGAAGCAGCCCAACGGCATCGTCGGCACCCCTGAGGGCAAGCTCCTCTACGTCGCGGATCCCGGCGCGAACAAGACTTATGCCTATGACATCGGTGCGGACGGAAAGCTTGAAAACAAGCGGCTGTTTTGCGAGTCGGGCTCCGATGGCATGACGCTGGACGTGGAAGGAAATGTTTATCTCACGAGCCGCGGCGTGCTGGTCTTCGACAAGACGGGGAAGAAAATCGAGCAGATCGATTTGCCGGAAGGCGGAGCGACCAACGTGACCTTCGCCGGACCGGACCGCAAGCTGCTGTTCATCACGGCGCGGAAGTTCAACTACAGCCTGCCGATGAAGGTGGCCGGAGCCCGCTGAGGGGCTCGCCGGGGGATTCGAGCGCTCAGGCCCCGGGCAAGCCGCAGGCCTTCCGCAGCAGGCGGGGGAACTCGCGGGGGGGCGCGGCTGTGATGGTGTTCCTTTCCCAGGATTACGGAAGGAATTAAGTATTTCCACCCTTGTCTCGGATTCCGCTAAAAGCTCTTTTGCAGTGGCACCGCATTCCGCGGTGCCCAACTCTTCAACACCATGTCGCCTGAAGCCCCAGCCTCCACCGCCGCCCCCCAGGGCAAATGTCCTTTCAACCACGCTCCGAGCAGCGGCACCGCCAACCACGACTGGTGGCCGAACCGCTTGAAGGTCGAATTGCTGCACCAGCATTCCGCGAAATCCGACCCGATGGGCGGCGACTTCAATTACGCGGAGGAATTCAAAAGCCTCGATTTCGCGGCCTTGAAGGCGGACCTCGCGGCATTGATGACCGACTCGCAGGACTGGTGGCCGGCGGACTTCGGTCACTACGGCGGTCTTTTCGTCCGGATGGCGTGGCACAGCGCCGGCACGTATCGCACCGGCGACGGGCGCGGAGGTGGCGGCCGCGGCCAGCAGCGTTTCGCGCCGCTCAACAGCTGGCCGGACAATGTCAGCCTCGACAAGGCGCGCCGCCTGCTGTGGCCGATCAAGCAGAAGTATGGCCGCAAGATCTCCTGGGCGGACCTGATGATCCTCACCGGCAATGTCGCGCTGGAGACCATGGGCTTCAAAACCTTCGGCTTCGCCGGTGGCCGCGAGGATACCTGGGAGCCGGACCAGGACGTCTACTGGGGCCGCGAGACCACCTGGCTCGGGGGCGACAAGCGTTACGCCCGCGGGTCGGAAGGTGTTGAAAAAGACGGAGGCGTGCTGGTTTCCGACGACACGGCGGACGGCAAGGTCCATGGCCGCAACCTGGAGAATCCGCTCGCCGCGGTGCAGATGGGCCTGATTTACGTCAACCCCGAAGGTCCGGACGGCAACCCCGATCCGCTCAAGTCGGCCTACGACATCCGCGAGACCTTCGCCCGGATGGCGATGGACGACGAGGAGACGGTGGCGCTGATCGCCGGCGGCCACAGCTTCGGCAAGACCCACGGTGCCGGCCCGGCGTCGCACGTCGGAGCCGACCCGGAAGCGGCCGGCCTTGAAGAGCAGGGCTTCGGCTGGAAGAACAGCTTCGGCACCGGCAAGGGAGCCGACACCATCACCAGCGGCCTGGAAGTCACCTGGACCACCACACCCACCCAGTGGAGCAACAACTACTTCGAGAATCTCTTCGGCTACGAATGGGAGCTCACGAAGAGCCCGGCGGGTGCCCAGCAGTGGCGGCCGAAAAACGGCGGCGGCGAAGGCACCGTGCCCCATGCGCACGATGCTTCGAAGCGGATCGCGCCCAGCATGCTGACCACCGACATCGCGCTGCGGGCGGATCCCGCCTACGAGAAGATCTCGCGGCGTTTCCTGGAAAATCCCGACCAGTTCGCCGACGCCTTCGCCCGCGCCTGGTTCAAGTTGACCCACCGCGACATGGGACCGCGCGAGCGCTACCTCGGGCCGGAAGTTCCGGCGGAGGTGCTGATCTGGCAGGACCCGGTTCCCGCGGTCGACCACCCGCTGGTTGACGCCCAGGACATCGCGGCGCTCAAGGGCCGGATCCTCGGTTCCGGTCTCACCGTTTCCGAACTGGTGACGACCGCGTGGGCCTCCGCTTCCACCTTCCGCGGCTCCGACAAGCGCGGTGGCGCGAACGGCGCGCGCATCCGTTTAGCCCCGCAGAAAGATTGGGAAGTCAACCAGCCGGCCCAACTGGCCAAGGTGCTCGGCACGCTGGAAGGCATCCAAAACGACTTCAACGGCGCCCAGTCGGGCGGCAAGAAAGTCTCGCTCGCCGATCTGATCGTGCTGGGCGGTTGCGCCGGCGTCGAGCAAGCGGCGAAGAACGCCGGCCACGAAGTCGCGGTGCCCTTCACCCCGGGCCGGATGGATGCCTCGCAGGAGCAGACCGATATCGATTCCTTCTCGTTCCTCGAGCCGGTCGCCGACGGCTTCCGCAACTACCTCAAGACCCGCTACTCGGTTTCGGCCGAGGAATTGCTGGTCGACCGGGCGCAGTTGCTGACGCTGACCGCGCCGGAGTTGACGGTGCTGGTCGGCGGCCTGCGGGTGCTGAAAACCAACGCCGGCTCCGGTCAATCCGGGGTCTTCACCACGCGTCCCGAGTCGTTGACCAACGACTTCTTCGTGAACCTGCTCGACATGGCCACCACGTGGCAGCCGCTGTCGGCGGAGGGCGAGCTGTTCGAAGGCCGCGACCGCAAGACCGGCGAACTCAAGTGGACCGGCACCCGGGTCGACCTGCTGTTTGGTTCCAATTCCCAGCTCCGCGCCCTGGCGGAGGTTTACGGCTGTGCCGACTCGCAGGCGAAGTTCGCGCGGGATTTCGTCGCGGCCTGGGACAAGGTGATGAACCTGGACCGCTTCGACCTCGCTTGATTCCGGAATGATGACAACGAAACCGGCGAAATTCCGCGAAAATAGAGGCCTGGCGCGAAGGGATCCGGACACCCGCAAGGTGGATCGGGCCCTTCACCCGACTCGCTGAAATTTCGTCCATTTCGCCCCTTTCGTTGTTCCGATCCCGGTCTTCAAATTGATTCCGATGGTGCGCCCTGGCCCTGCTTGGTGTCCGGGCGCACTTGTTGGAGCTGCTGTGACGCCACCCTGATGTTTCTCCGGATTCCCACAGGCCTGTTGCGGCTCTTTTCAATGATCGCCCTGCTCTGTTGCGTCGTGAACGCCGCGGAACCCGTCACTCTGCGGATCGATCCCGGCCAGCGTTTTCAAAACATCCGCGGCTTCGGTGCCTCGGGCGCGTGGTGGACCAACTACGTCGCGGAGTTCCCGGAGGAAAACCGGCGGCGGATCCTGCGGCTGCTCTTCACCAAGGACGAGGCGGCGTGACGACCTTGATCCTCAAGCAGGCGGGCGGGAGCCCGAAGTAGGGTTCACGGGACGCCGCGCCGGGGACGGGGAGATGCATTGTGCATGGCTCCGGGCCAAAATTTGCACGCTTTCGCGGCTTCATGGAGCGGCGGGCCCTTGCCAGCGCAAGGAGACGGCCGTCCGGCGGGTCGGCACGCAACGAGCGGAACGCGAAGGGTGAGACTTCAACCCATTTCCAGCCGTCGGACGGCTTCGCGTCGTCCCTTGCTTTCCCTCGCCTTGCTGACCGGCACCCTGCTGGCGCAGCCCTCGGCGGCCGACGACACCGAGCTTCGCGGGAGCATCGATTTGCCTTTCGCCAACGAAACGGTAAATCCGGAATCCACGCCCTTGGAAGACCGGAACCGCAAAGCCAACCCCGACTCCGAGCCGGCGGATGACCGGAGGAAAAATGCCGATCCAGAGACCGGGCCGGCGGAGGCACCCGACGACGAGGGAGAACCCGCGGCGGCGAAAGAGGGCGAGGACGGCGAGCCCATGCCGGCGGAGGACGAGAACCCCGAGACCGAAGCCCCGAAGAAAAGGCAGCCCGGTCCGGTCAGGCCTGCCAGGCCGGCGCGCGAAACGCCAATACCGAGGGAATTGCCCCGCAAACCGCTTCCAGCAACCCAAGAAGAGAACGATGCCAAGCGCGACCCCGCGCGCCCCCCGGCGGAGGAAGACCCGGAGCGCCCTGACCGGCAGCGGCCTGATCGGCCTGATCGGCCCGACCGGCCCGACCGGCCCGACCGGCCCGACCGGCCCGACCAGCCGCCCACAGCTCCGGAGAAGATCCCGGAACCTGCCCCGGAGCCCGCTGAGCCCGCTGAGCCAACGGAACCCGTCCCGCCGACGGATCCAACCGAACCTGCCGAACCTGCCGAGCCCATGCCGGCGGATCCCCTGCCCCCGCTGACGGAAGAAGCCAAGGAGGCCGAGGTGGAGGTTCAACGCACGACCGAAGAAGTGGAGGCGAAGATCGCGCAGCGCAAATTGCGGATCGAGGGCAAGGACGAGGCGCAAAGTTTGATCGAAGATATCCTCGGCACAGCGAGCCCCCTGTCGCGGGCCGAGGTCACCCGCGAGCAACGTTCCGGCCTGCGCCGCCCCACTCGCGGAGACCAGCCCGGCCTTGAGAATCGCCCCGGTCGTGAAGTAGTGACCGAGATCACCCGGGAGCAACGGCAGGTGGCATCCGAATTCCTGCGGAGCCGGCTCCGCGGCGAGGCCGCGGTCCGGGAAGCGCCCGAGTTTTTCCGGCGGGAGGTGCGGCGCCAGGACATCGACCGTCGCGACGGGCGGCCCGATCCGCGGGCACGCGAACGGGCCTACGCGACCCCGCCTCCCTATCTCCACCAAGGACGTCGCTATGTGCATTTCCAATCGCGCGCGGCGGTGCCGGCGATCCTGTTGGCGACTTTCGTTGGAAGGTGTCGCGCTCAGTTGAACTTGCCGCTGATGAACTCCACCAACCGTTCATCGCTCATCTTGTTGGAGGTGCACTCGGTGGCCACGGTGTTCTTGAACTGCGGTGTTTCCGCGAGGTAATGGATGAACTGCTCCTGCACCGTGCCGGTCCCGGTCACATGGACTTCATCGGCGTTCTGCATATGGCCGGTGATCTTCTTGAAGTACTGGTGCAGCAAGGTCCTCTCCTGATTGTGGGCGGCATTCTCGTTGGAGTTGCTCGCGGCCCCGGGATTCTCCGCATGGCCCAGCACTGAGAATTCCCCGCTCGTCTCATCGGCATGACCGACCACGGTGGCATGATGGTTGTCCATCCAGACCCCGAACTGCTTCTTGTTTTTTACCGGCATCCGCCTACCTCTCGCAGGATCGGCCCAATAGCGAATTTTCTTTTCGTCGATCCCATCTGACCTGTTCTTCCCAAGGACATCAGGGGCTTCAGAGCCCTCGGGATCGCTTTCTCCTCTTCCGCGCCGTGGCGCGGCTTAAGGAGTGTCGACCTGGGGTCGACACTCCCTTCTGCCGCAAGGGACGTCTTCCGCGACCGTGCCGCAACCGCCGCCTATGGAACCGGGCCGTCCAGGTTGTACTCGCGGGGATCGCCCTTGAAGCGGAAGGTGCGGTTGCCGGATTTCACTTGTTCATACCAGAGACGCCAAGCGCCTCGATCTTCTTCGTATAACACCGCGTTAAGCTTGCGCTGGGGCACAGGGGGAGAAACGAATGGAAGTTTGGCGAAGGCCCTGACCGCATACAAAGAGTTGGCCTGAATCCTTTGTTCGTCGTGGTCCCCCGATCGCAGCTTTTCAGGCGGCCCCGGCGGCATGGGACCACGGTCGTCCCGGTCATCAAGAAACTCCCCCAGAGCCCGCACCGACTCGGAACTTGGGAGTTCCGAGAGCGTCTTACACATGGCAACCTGAACGTTGTTGAAACTTGCCATGGCCGGACCCCGTTCCGACGCGTTGCGGGCCGATTGAACTTGCTGCCATGCTTTCTCAAGACTCGTTCTCCAAAACTGTCCATATCCGGAAATACCAAGCAAGGAATTCTTGATTGCGTTGTGCGCGCCAATACGGTCGCCAAATGGAAACACGGACGGATCGGCCGTGGCACGCAGCCCAAGGCAAAGCTTTCCAAGATGCGCCTGACCGGTCACTCCATCGATCCGAGATGCAAAACTTTTCCACTTTTCGAGATTGCTCTCACTCTCTTCGATCTCCTCGCGAGAGTAATCGGATTCGGCAAGCACGCTAGCGCACGAGATGAGCAGGCCGACAAAAAATTGTATTGCGTTCATGGTGCCGGAATAAACATTTCCTGAAACTCCAGGCTCGCCGCACCACATTCCCTTAACAAGCAATTTCCGTGGATTCGCTCCGCCCCATTCCGGAGATTCCGCCGGGCGGGGCGGAAGCGTCGGCGCGGCCGGCGATTTGAAGGCGTGCGGGTCGTGAAATGACAGCATCGATCGACGCGGCGGCGTGGGCAGGCAGGGAGTGTCGACCAAAGGTCCACACTCCTTATTGCGCGGGGAGTGTTGACCCAAGGTCCACACTCCTTAGCGCCAGGGCGTCTTGCCGCGGCACTCCCGGTCGGGAAGTTGGGGGCCGTCCCGCTTCGCCCGGTTGCGGAGCCCCTTTCCCGCCGGGCAGGAGCCCCGGGCAAGAGGGGCCACCGCGCCGCTTGCCATCGGCCGCCGCTTTCGGCAGGATCCGCCGCAGGTTCATCCGTCCGGTTGGGCCGCTTCGTCCGCTTGAATGGTCCACGGCGGCGGGAAATGAAAACCCTCGGGATCCGATGCCAAAACGAATTTCAGAAATCGCGGACAGCCTCCGGCAGATCGGGGATATTCCGGTCACGGACTGGGATTTGATGGGGCTGCTCAACAAGGACATCAAGGACCTGGAGATCGGTTCGACGCTGAGGAAGCTGGGGAACCGGAAGGTGCTGGAGTGGGATTTCAAGGAAGCGCTGCCGGCGGTGCACAAGCTCGCCCACCGGGAGGTCGATGTGGTCGGCTGGGTGAAGCGGGTGGCCCACTACAAGGTGATGGAGTGGGATTTTCGGAGTGCCGGGGCGGAGGACGGCGTGGCGGCCGCGCCGCGCGAGATCCCGGGGCCTGACGAGATGCAGGCGCTGATCCTGCGGCTCAGGCAGTTCCTCCAGTTCGTGGTCGTGAGCCTGATCGACGAGGCCGACCGCGCCCGGATCCAGGCCGAGGAGATCGGGCCGGGGATGTTGCGTTTCACGGTCGTGGTGACTCAAAAGGACCTGAAAACGCTGCTTGGCCGGGAGGGTGCCACCGCGTCGGCCATCCGGAATCTCCTCAAGGACTCGGCCGCGGCGCAGGGCGTGAACGCGCTGCTGCAACTGCTTTCCCACGAAGAACTGGAGGCCCCGGGCAAGCCGTCCCCTCGCGCGTGATTCCGCCTCATGAGTGACGGCCACCAGCAGTCGGGCAGCAAGGAACCGCCGACCACCCCGCGGGGCATTCTCCGCCAGCTCGGGCCCGGGTTGATCGTCGCGGGATCGATCGTCGGGTCCGGCGAGCTGATCGCGACCACCGCGGTCGGGGCGGAGGCGGGCTTCGTCCTGCTGTGGCTCATCGTCATCGGCTGCCTGATCAAGGTTTTCGTGCAGATCGAGTTCGGCCGCTACGTCATCACCAGCGGCCGGACCACCCTCGACGGCCTCAACGAGGTGCCGGGCCCCCGCGCCCGGGTGAACTGGATCTGCTGGTTCTGGTTGATCTTCACGGTCGTCGCGCTGGTCCAGCTGGGCGGCATCATCGGCGGCGTCGGCCAGGCGCTGGCGATCCAGCAGCCGCTGACCGGGGCCGGCCGGGAGGTGAATGTCCGCCAGGACGCGGCGATCCGGCTGCAGGTGGCGGACAGCATTGCCACGCGATTCGCGGGCGACGAGGCGATGGCACCGCGGCTGGAGGAGCTGGCCCGGGAGCGCGCGGCGGCCGAGGCCGAAGTGGCGGCGTGGTCCGGCGTCGAAGCCGCGCCGTCCCACGACCCGCTGATCTGGGCTTCCCTGATCACGCTCGTCTCGATCGTCCTGCTGGTGGTCGGCCGCTACCGGATGATCCAGAATGTCTCCACCGCGCTGGTCGCCAGCTTCACCCTGGTGACCCTCGGCAATTTGCTCTACCTGCAATTGCTGCCGGAGTGGCGGGTCTCGTGGGGCGATCTGGCCGAAGGCATGAGTTTCCGCGTGCCCGAGGGCAAGGGGCTGGCGGTCGCGCTCGCGGCCTTCGGGATCATCGGCGTGGGTGCCACCGAGCTGATCCAGTATCCCTACTGGTGCCTGGAGAAGGGCTACGCCCGCTGGACCGGGCCGCGGGACGGCTCGCCGGAGTGGGAGCGGCGGGCGCGCGGCTGGGTCCGGGTGCTGCGCTGGGACGCCTGGTGCTCGATGGTCGTCTACACCTTCGCGACGGTGGCGTTCTATCTGTTGGGCGCGGCGATTCTCGGGCGCACCGGCCTCGATCCCGGCGGCGACCAGATGATCCGCACCTTGGGCCAGATGTATGTCCCGGTGTTCGGCGCGGCGGCCCAGGGGGTGTTCCTGTTCGGGGCCTTCGCGGTGCTGTATTCGACCTTCTTCGTGGCGACGGCCAGCCATGCGCGGGTCTGTTCCGACGCGCTGCGGGTGTTCGGATTCGCCGCCGCCGACGAGCGCGCCCATCTCCGCCGGGTGCGCGCTTTTTGCATCGGGCTGCCGCTCTTGTTCCTGGCCAGCTTCGCCTATTTCAAGGCACCGCGGGAACTGGTGCTGGCGGGCGGTTTCATGGGCGCGCTGATGCTGCCGCTGCTCGGGGCGGCGGCGCTGTTTTTCCGCTACCGGCGCTGCGACCCCGGGCTGGCTCCCGGCCGCTTGTGGGACATCGGCCTGTGGACGAGCTGCGCCGGCCTGGTGGTGGCCGGCGGCTACGCGTTTTACACCAACGTGGTGATTGAATTCATCGGCAAGGGCGGCGGCTGAGGCGGCGGCCCGCGCGGCGGGTCACTTCGCCGGGGCCGCTTCGCCGGCCGGGACCGGCGCGGCGTACGAGTCGCGCGGGGTCAGGCAGCGGCTGGTCGGATTCGAGTAGCCCAGCAGGCAGCCGTCGCGGGTGAAGCGCAGTTCCCGTTCGGTGCCGGGGATCACCCGGAGACCTTGGGCACCCGGCGTTTCGGAGTAGTCGAAATAGCCGGCGCTGACCCGCCAGGTCATGCGCCAGTCGTCCGGGCTCTGCTGCACGATGATGATGGCCTGGTCCGACCACGACTCCCGCCGCGCGAGTTCGACCCGGGATTGCAGGAGAATCTCATGTTGGGTGACGACGTGGCCACAGCTGGCGAAGACGACCGGAACCAGAAACAAGAAGGCGCGCATGATGGGATGATTTCAGGAGTTGGAGGCCACCGGACCCGATGCCGGGAAGCTTGCCGGAGCAAGCCGGTTGACTAGCCCGGAACCGGGAATGCTGCAATGGGAATCCCGGAAACCGTGCTCCTTTGGAGGATGCCCGCTCCGCCAGAGATTCCTTGGCAAGTCGCTCCCGGAGGCTAGCTTCACGACCGATGCCGAACCAGGAAGACTCCACGAAATCCCGCAGCTCCCGCCGGTGGCTCGGTTCCATGCCCGCCCTGCTGGCGGCCTTGACCTTCGTGCCCTTCGGCATCGCGGCCGTCGGCGGGAAGCCGGAGGCCGGCGCCGCGCGAAAGGTGGGGTGGATCGAGCCGGTGAAGCGCGTGATGGAAGGCTGGACGGTTCACGTCGATCCGCAACTGCTGGCCGGCGAGCACCAGGAGCAGGGTGAACTCGCCCTGAAAATGCTGGCCAACCACTTGCAGCGGATTTCCATCCTGATGCCCGAAAAACAACTGGCCGAGCTGCGCAAGTTGGAAATCTGGATCGAGCACGGCCACCCGGAACTGGCCCCGATGCAGTATCATCCGAGCGAGGACTGGCTGGCGGGGCGCGGCTACGATCCGCGGCTGGCGAAGAAGGTCCACATTCCCCGCGCCGCGGACCTGACCTCGCGCGGCCAGATGCTCAAACACCCCGCGGTGATCCTCCACGAGCTGGCCCACGCCTATCACGACCAGGTCCTCGGCTTCGAAGACCCGGGGATCATGGCGGCCTACGAGCAGGCGATGGCGGCCGGGAACTATGAGAAGGTGCTGCTCTTCACCGGCGACACGGTGAAGCATTACGGCGCGACGAATCACAAGGAGTACTTCGCCGAAGCCACCGAAGCCTATCTCTACCATAACGACTTCTACCCTTTCGTGCGCGCCGAGCTGCGGCAGCACGATCCGGTGGCCTACGCCGAAATGGAACGGGTCTGGGGCAAGGTGAACTGAAATTCGCCGGTCGGCGGCGGCCTCGAGGGTCGCGGCAAGTGCCATGGGCCGAAGAATGATCGTGCTTTTCGCGGCGCGATCTGCTAGCGGAAAGGTTGCCATGCAAGGGAACGAATTGACCATCGGAATGGACTTCGGAGTGGTTCAGGTGAAGGCCGGAGTGGTGTTCCAGAGCCATGTGATCGATCGCGCCGCGGTCCTCCCGACCCGCGAGTTCCAGCGGCCGGAGCAGCTGATCGACGCGATGGTCGGCACGGTCGAGGAATTGCGGGCAAAGCACCCGCAGGTGGTGGCGCTGGGGATCGGCATGCCGGGTTTCGTCGATTTCGACCGCGGCATCGTGCACAGCATGACCCACGTGCCGGATTGGAGTTCGGTGCCGATCCGGCAGATTCTGGAGGAACGCACCGGGCTGCCGGTGGTCGTGGACAACCGCGCGAATTGCATGACCCTCGCCGAATGGCGCTGCGGGGCGGCCCGCGGCCTGCGCGACGTCGTGTTCGTCAATGTGCAGACCGGCGTGGGTGGCGGGATCATCGCCAACGGCCGCCTGGTCCGCGGGTCCCGCCACGGCGCGGGCGAGATCGGCCAGACCTCCATCGACTGGCAGGGCCGCGCCGGAAACTACGGCAACCGGGGAGCCCTGGAGCGGTATCTCGGCCTCGAGGAGATCGAAGCGGGCGCGCGGGCCGCCTACGCCGCGGCGGGCATCGACACGCCCGCCGCGGCCTGCGCGCTCGGCGAATTGATTCACGCCGCCCATCGCGGCGACGCGGTCGCCGCGGGGGTTTGGGATGCGGTCGCCCGCATGCTGGCCTGCGCCCTTTGCAACACCTGCTGGCTGCTCAATCCGCAGGCGGTGGTCGTCGGCGGTTGCGTCATCCGCGCCGGCGACCTGCTGTTCACGCCGCTTCGCGAGCATCTGTGCCAGCAACTTTCCGACCCGTTCCGCGACTCGCTGATGATCCTGCCGGCTGCCCTGGGTGCCGAGGAAGCGGGAACCATCGGGGCGGCCGCGCTCGCCCGCGAACGCGGCCGGGTCGCCGCGTGACGGTCCCGCGGGGCGCGTCCCGGGTTCCCTCTCGCCGGCTTTTCCATTCCAGCCCGGGGGCAACGAGACCCGCGAGCATCCGGGCGGCCGTCGTGTCGTTTGCCCGCGCCTCGAATCCTGCAATCTCCGGATCTCGTGGGTTGGGGGAGCAATCTGGCCGCGCAGCCATCGTGCCGCGCTGAAAGCCATCCCGACGACTTTGGGATCCGCTGCACGACAGTCTCTCGGTCTGCGTCTCCCGTGCGCGCCCAACCGGCCCCAGCCTATCGATCAGGGCGTTATGCATTGGCCCGGCGGCCGGGAAAATCCCGATCCGGACTGGCGCGGCGGCGTGGCGCGGACGAGCATCCGGCCGCCCCGCCCGGCGCGGCATCTGAAACCATGTGCGGCATAGCGGGAATCATCGATCTGGCGGGACAGCGCGACATCAGCCCGCGGGAACTTGCCGCCATGGCGGGGGCGATCTCCCACCGGGGACCCGACGAGGAAGGCTTCCTGATCCGGCCCGGACTCGGGCTGGCATCGCGGCGGCTGAGCATCGTCGGCCTGGCCGACGGCCAGCAGCCGGTCTTCAGCGAGGACGGCGGGATCGCGGTGGTTTACAATGGCGAGCTGTTCGACCACCCGGAGCAGCGGCAGCGGCTCGAAGCGCTGGGGCATCGCTTCCGCACCGGCTGCGACACCGAGCTGCTGGTGCATCTGTGGAAGCAGTACGGCCGCGGCATGCTCGACCACCTGCGCGGCCAGTTCGCCTTCGCGCTGGTCGATTTCAAGCGGCGGGTGCTGATTCTCGCCCGCGACCAGCTCGGGATCTGCCCGCTCTACTGGGCACGCCGCGACGGCAAGCTCTACTTCGGCTCCGAGATCAAGGCGCTGCTCGCCTCCGGCCAGGTGCGCGCGGAGCTCGATCCGAAAGGTCTCGACCACGTCTTCAGCTTCTTCGCGCTGGGGACCCGGCGCACGATGTTCGATGGCGTCTCGGCGCTGCTGCCGGGCACGTTCATGGAGATCAAGGTCCCCGCCGCGGACCGGCCCGCGGAGGTCGCGGAGCACCGCTACTGGAAGCTCGGCTTTCCCGACGAGGGCGAGGAAATGGGGGGTTCTTCCACGGACCTCGCGGAGGAATTCGGCGGCATCCTCAGCGAAGCGGTCCGCCTCCGGCTGCGCGCCGAGGTGCCGGTGGTGAGTTATCTTTCGGGCGGCGTCGATTCCACGATCGTCGCGCTGCTCGCGAGCCGCGAACTCCAACGGCCGATCCCGAATTTCACCATCCGGATCCGCCATCCGAAGCTCGATGAAACCGACCGCGCCCTGCTCGCGGCCCGCCGCATCGGCAGCGAGCCGACGGTGATCACTTGCGGCGAGGAAGAGATCGCCGCCGGTTATCGCGACCTCGTCATCGCGTCGGAGTGCCCGGTGGTCGACACCTCGTCGGCCGCCATCTATCAGCTCGCCACCGCGGTGCGGAAGGCCGGCTACAAGGTGGCGCTCAGCGGCGAGGGCGCGGACGAGGCGCTCGCCGGCTACCCGTGGTTCAAGGCGAACCGGCTGATCGCGCCGTTCGACCGCATCGGCGGCCTGGCCGACGGCTGGCGCAAGGCCATGTTCAGCCGCGCGTCGCAACATCCGTGGCAGCGCTATCATGAGCGCTACCGGCAGATGGGCGGCTACCACGCCACCTCCGATCTTTACGCGGCGTGCAGCCTGTCGGGCGAAGGGGTCTATTCGAAGGACTTCGAAAGCCGGCTCGAAGGCCACACCGCGACCGACGACCTCGAGCTGGACCTGGCGGCGATGAAGCGCTGGCACCCGCTCAACCGTTCGCTCCATCTCGGCTACCAGGTCATGCTTCCCGGGCTGCTGATGACCCACAAGGGCGACCGGCCCGCGATGGCGAACTCGGTGGAAACGCGCTTTCCTTTCCTCGATCTCAAGCTGGTCGAGTTCTGCGCGCGGCTCGCTCCCGAGTATAAGCTCCGCAGCCTGCGCCGCGACAAGGACCTCCTGCGATCCTTCGCCGGAGGACACCTTCCGCCGGAGATCGCGCAACGGCCGAAGAGCATCTTCCGGGCGCGTTACTCCGGCTCCTTCCTCGATCCCGAGCCCGACTTCGTCCGGCAGCTCCTCAGCGAGGAGTCCTTGAGGAAGACCGGCTGTTTCGACCCGGTGAAGGTCCATAAGATCCGCGACCGCCTGAAAAACTACCCGCGCCGGCTGCCCCCGCACATGGGTTGGGAAATCAGCTTCGTCGGCGTGCTCGCCACCCAGATGTGGCATCATCTTTTCCTGGGCGGCGGCTTGTGCGAGCTGGATTCATGGAAGCCGTGAGCTCCCCCTGCCTCCTCTCCCTCGCCTTGCCTCCGCAATCAGCCCGGTTTTTTCTTCCGCAAAATTCCCGCAACTTCCACCGCACGGCACCGGTTGAAACCCTTTGACCCTCCGCGTTCGTTTCCCGTCCGTGGCAGGACTTCCAGCCGCCATGAAATCGACACCTCTCTGGATCGGAATGACGACCCTCTTGCTGGTCGCGTGTGACAAGGAGCAGCCCGCCGCGAGCGAGGCACCGGCGCGGCCGAGCCTGGCCGAGCGGCGGGAAGCCATGCGCAAGGAGGCCGCCGCCCGGCCCCGCGTGGAAGAACCCGCCGAGGAGATCCTTCCCCCGCCGGTCGCCCCGCCGCCCCCGGTGGAGGCCCCGGTCGCGAAAGCCCCGCCCGCCGCGCCGCGGTCGACCCCGCCCGCGCCGGACGGGGACGAACGGGAAGCGCAACGCGCCGAGGAACGGGCGCAGCGGGTCGCCCAAATGACCGAGCAGATCAACACGCGGATGATGGAGCGCGACGCCAACGGCGACGGGCTGCTGTCGAAAGACGAGGTCGCGGGTCCCCTGCAACGGGGCTTCGAGCGGATGGATACCAACGGCGACGGGGCCCTCGACGGCGCCGAGCGGGAAGCGATGCTCACGGAAATGACCGAGCGGATGTCCGAATTTTCGCGCAATCTCCGCGACCGGGGTCGCGGCGAAGGCGGCGGCCGGCGGCCCGGCGGCCCGGGCGGAAACAACCGGCGCCGGGATTGACGCGCGGCGGCGATCCGCGGCCGCTGGCGTGTCCCACATCTTGGGGACAAGACAGATTCCGGGTTTTCATGCACCTTACTGGAATCCGAAGGGGCTCCGGCCCTTGGGGAAATGAAAATTTCATGACGAAATTCATTGGGGCCGCGTGAGTGCGCGGCCCCTTTTCGTGTCCGCGAGGCGGGCCCGGGGCGGCAGCGGGGCCGATTTTTTGAGTTGGCCCATGCGGGAGGGGCTCCGCCGTGCTACGGCTGCCACGGATCTTCCCGTTCCGCCATGCCCTCCATCTTCCACACCAGCACCCCGCTTTCCGCCAGTGCGGAGGCCATGTTCGCATTCCACAGCGATCCCTCCAATCTGAGTCAAGTCATGCCTCCCACCTTGACTCTCGTCAGCCTGAAAACCGATGGACCGGCGCAAGAAGGGCGCTTGATCGAGCTGCATTGCCGGGATTGGTGGATCATCCCCATGCGCTGGACCTGCCGCTGGAAAACCGTGCGGCGGCCGCATCTGCTGGTCGACGAGATCGTCAAAGGCCCTTTCTCCCTGTTCGTCCACCAGCACCGCTTCGAAGCACAAGGAGCCGGCCGCTGTGTCATGCACGACACCATCACCTATCAGTGGGGGCGCTCCTGGTGGGGACGCCTTGTTTCAGAAACCGGCGTGAGACTTTACCTGACGCTGCTTTTCAAATACCGCCACCATCGCACCCGGAAGTGGGCGGACGCGGTCTAAATCCCAAGTGCCTTGAAGCCATGCCAAAACCGGACAAGGACGATGTGGAGCGGCTGAGCCGTGGGCTCGCGACCCGTGCGAAGATCGGAAGCCGCCGGATCGGCCACCGGCTCACTCGCAAAGAACGGCAGCTTTTCGAGGCCGCCCGGCGCCAGGGCTTTCTCAAAATCCCCGTCACCGGAATCCGGCCGAACGTGGTGAACATCTATCGCCTCTGGTGTGCCGCCGAGGGGAAGGCGTTTATGATCAAAGGCGGAGCCCTTCCGTGACACGCGCCACGTAACAAAGGAATTCGGACCAAGATCGCCGCCGGACCAGAGACGATCGGTCAGCGTGCAGGGGGAAAGGTCTGCGAATTTTGAATCCAAACCGGTCGTGCCGGCGAACAGTCAATTGAGATTTCAGCTAACGCCCGGACAACTGGAGGTCGCGCGGGCCGAGTTCGGCAGCGGGGCCGGCTCCCAGTGGCGGTCCTCAAACCAACAAATTCAAGCGATCTGGAAATCCATTCCCTCTCCGCCTATGTTTCACAAAATTGATTACCCCTTCCTGCTCGGCGCGTTTGTCAGCTTCGTCGCCAGCGTTTCACTTTGGTTTCTCGTCAGCCATGATGCCGGTCTTTTCGTGGGCATCTGGGTTCCGAGCATCCTTGCCCTTTGGGTTGGGGTTAGGGTGGTCATTCTTTCGGCCGGCATCAAAACAACAAAAGGACCCTAGGCCATGGAAACGGTAATTGTCATTTTCATGCTCGGGGTCGCCGTCACTCTCGTCGTCGCGAAAGGCCTCCTTCAGGCGCGCGATTTCGCCAAGGCGGAGTTGGAGAAGCTCAAGGCTTCCGGTCAGGGTAAAGTTGAGGAACCGTAGAATTCCCGCACCCATCATCGTCCGTCCACATAAGGAGGGATCGTTTTCAGGCGGTCATTGAGCCCGGCGACCACTTCCTGATTCGCCGCGGCGACGTTGTGTTGCTCCTCGGGATCCCGCTCGTGATCGTAAAGTTCGGTTTGTCCGTCGCTCCAACGCGTGAACCGCCAGCGGTCGGTGCGGATGCTCCGCCCGTAGGCCTTCGGACCCCGCGTGACGAGTGTGAAAGCGGCGTCCTGGATGCTGGCGCCTGGCTTTTCCAAGACCGGCCGGAGGCTGGTTCCGGCCGCCGGATGGGGGACTTGCAGTCCGCAGAAATCGGCGACGGTCGGATAGAGATCGACGAATTCGACCAGGGAACGGGTGACTTGCCCGCCTTTCATCCCGGGCGCGGCGATGATCAGCGGGGCCCGGCAGGAGCGATCGAACAGGGTGTTCTTGTTCCACCATTTCCGCTCGCCCGTGTGGTAGCCGTGGTCGCCGGCAAAAATCACGATCGTCTTTTCCCAGAGCTTGTTCCTGTCGAGCGAGTCGAGCACCCGGCCGAGTTGCGCGTCCATGAAGCTGGTGCCGGCGCAGTAGGCGCGGAACAACTCGCGCCATTCCTGGTCGGTGAACCTGGCAAAGGGCCCGGCATATCCCCCGAAGCCCACGGCTTGCGCCGGTGCGGGCGAGAGATCCGCCGGGTCGCGCCACGGCTTGAGGGAATCCGGCGGATAGAGGTCGAAGTATTTCTTCGGCGCGATGACCGGATCGTGCGGCTTCATGAAGCCGCAGCCGATGAACCACGGCGCGTCGCCGAGCTTCTCGATCATCGCCACCGTGGCGGCGGCGATCTGGCCGTCGGGCTGGTCGTCATCGCCGCCGTCCGCGGCACCCCACGCGCACCAGTCGAGCGCGCCGCCGGTGACGTTGCGGCCTTCGATCATTTTGGCACCGGGCTTGGTGGCCTTGTAGTCCTGTGCCGAATGCCATGACCGGCCGACGTCCGCCCAGATCGCCTTTCCCTTGGGATCCTTTCCTCCGCCCAAGTGGTAGATCTTGCCGAACGCGTGCGCCTGCCACCCGGCGTCCTTGCAAAGCTGGGGCAGGGTGACGATGTCGGGCATTCTCCGGCGGAGGTGGTCGGAATTGTCCACGATGCCCGTTTGCTCCGCCCGCAGTCCCACCATCATCGAGCAGCGGCTGGGATTGCAGACCGGGTACTGCACGTAGGCCCGCTCGAAAGTGGTGCCACGGGCGCGCAGTCGATCCAGATTCGGCGTTTTCACGACGTCCCGCGTGAAGGCGCCGCCGTAATCCCGCAAGTCATCCGCCATGACGAGCAGGACATTGGGTTTGGGCACCTGCCCGGCGGCGGCCGGCAGGGAAAGCAGACTCATCAAGACAACAGGGATCGCATGCATGGTGACAGGATGTTTCGAGGGCTGGGGTCGTTCCTGCCGGGCGCACGAACCGAATCCGAGCTTGGTGACGAGGAGTTCCGGCCGGGCTGAAACACGGTCGGACGAGGCTGCGGCGGGCACGACCGCTTCCTCGGCCGAAACCGGATCCCCGGCGACGAGCAGCGTGATGGCGCAGAATGAAACGATGGATCTCATGGCCCGAAACCAGGGGAAGGCGGGGAATTCAGCGGACCTCGCTGAAGCTCACGCCCAGCTCGTTGCCGATGCGCTGGATCTTTGCCCGCTCGCGCGGCTCGATCAGGGTGATCGAGACGCCCTTCCTGCCGGCCCGGGCGGTGCGGCCGCTACGATGGGTATAGTATTCAAGCTGGTCGGGCGCCTGGTGGTGGATGACGAACGCGAGCCCGTCGACATCGATCCCGCGGGCGGCGACGTCGGTGGCGATCAGCACGCGGATCCGCTCCTTCTTGAACGAGCGCATCACCTTGTCGCGCTCGAGCTGGGTGAGATCGCCTTGCAGCACGTCGACCTGGTGGCCGAGCTTGGCGAGCTGCTTGCCGAGGGTGATCGCGCCGGCCTTGGTGCGGCAGAAGATCAGGCCGCGCTCGTCGTCGTGCTCGTCGAGGTAACCGGCGATGAACTCGGTCTTCTCGTCGCGGGCGCGGACGGCGAAGCGGTGGTCGATGTCGCGGTTGACCACGTGGCTGCGGTCGATGGTCAGGGTGCGCGGTGTCGCGGACATGCAGACCTTGATCAGCTGCTGGATGGAGTCCGGGAAGGTCGCGGAAAACAGCCAGGTGGCGCGGCGCTGGCGGGTGAAGCCGATGATCTGCTCGAGTTCCTTCTTGAAGCCCATGCTCAGCATCTCGTCGGCCTCGTCGAGGACCAGGTATTTCACGGCATCGAGCGACAGCGCCTTTTGCTTCACCAGCTCGACCAGCCGGCCGGGAGTGGCGACCACGATCTGGGTCGGCCGCTGGAGGGCGGCGAGCTGGCGCTCGATCTTGTCGCCGCCGCTGACCACCTCGACGAAGATCTTCGCCGAGTGCTTGGTGAAGCGGAACAACTGCTTGCCGATCTGTTTCGCCAGCTCGCGGGTCGGGGCGATGACCAGGCCCTGGATTTCCCTGGACTTCGGGTTGATCTTGGTCAGCAGCGGCAGGCCGAAGGCGGCGGTCTTGCCGGTGCCGGTCTGGGCCTGGGCGATCAGGTCGCCGCCGTTTTCCATCAGGAAAGGGATGGCCTGGAGCTGGACATCGGTCGGGGTGATGATGCCGAGTTCTGCCAGCCCCTGGATCAGGTCGGCGGGGATTCCGAGTTCTTGAAAGGTGCTCATGTCGTGTGGCTGGCCGGACCCTGCGCGCCCGGCGGGCGGATGACGAGCGATGAAATCGATTGCCCGCCGCGGGAATCCCCGGATGGTCGGACCCGTGAAACCTTACGTCCAACTTGCCGAGGCACGCCTGCCGGACGGCACCGTGTTCTCGTTGCACACCCACGACGGGAAATTCTACCTCAAGAACGACCGGCGCGAGCTGATGAGCACGGCGCTGACCTATTCCGAGCAGCTCCTTGCCGAACTCGGTTGCGCGGCCTTGCTCGAGGGCCTGCCTTCCCGGCCGAAACACCCGCGCGTCCTGATCGGCGGGCTGGGAATGGGCTTCACGCTGAAGCGGACGCTGGAACTGGTCGGCCGCCCGGCGACGGTGGAGGTCGCGGAACTGGTGCCGGAGATCATCGAGTGGAACCGGACCTTTCTCGCCGGACACAACGGCCCGATCCTCGCCGACGAGCGGACGACGATCTACCGCGGCGATCTGTTCGACTGCCTGGCCGGGCGCGGCAAGGCGACTTACGACGCGATCCTGATCGATATCGACGACGGCCCGGAGATGCTGATCACCCGGGGCAACGCGCGGCTCTATTCGCCGGGCTTCCTCGCGAGGATCCGCGACGCGCTGGCACCGGGCGGCTGCGTCGCCTACTGGCTGGCGCTGCCGACGCCGGACTTCGTGAGGAGCCTGGACAAGGCGGGCTTCACGGTGGAGGAGCACCTCGCCAAGCCGCACGCGAACTCGAAGCGCCCGCGCCACCGGATCTACGTCGCCCGCCGTAGATAGCCACGCGGGACAGGCTCATGGCACGACCTCGCGGCGGTCGCCGGGCGACTCCCGCCGCGCGCGGCGGACTTCCGCGTC
>CAMCYK010000097.1 GCA_945883695.1 Akkermansia muciniphila
CGGATCACGGCGAAGGAACTGGTGACCTTGGCGACCTTGTATGGCCGGTCGCTTTCGGAGTGGTTGACTAAGAAGCCGGCGCCGGTCCCCTTGGTGCCGCAGTTCCGGATGCCGCCTCGCGAGCTGAGCCTCACCGAGGCCGAGATCCGCGACGCCGTTTCGACGCTGGAAAGCCTCGCCCGCGACTACGCCGGACTCGAAGAAACCACCGCCCTTCCCCTCGTCCGTCGCCATCCCGCTCCTTACGCCTATGAAGGTCCCGGGATCACGCCGGAGATGCGCGGCGAGGAGGTGGCCGCCGAAGAGCGGACGCGGCTGGGGCTCGGCGATGGACCCATTCACGATTTGCGATCGGTGCTGGGCCACTTCCTTTCGACCCGTCATGCGGCGGACGTGAGCCTTTGGAATGGCACTGCCTGGGGACGCGCTACTGCGGAGAAGTTTGCCGATTCCTTTGCGAAGAACTTCCTCATGCCCCGCACCGGCGTGAACCGCTTGCTCTCTGAAATGGTCTCCGCCCACGGCAAAGGGGTGACTGCGGCGGATGTTCTCACCCTGGCGCATCATTTCCGGGTTTCCGCGGAGGCGATCTTCCGCCGCTTGGAAGAACTGAAGCGGCTGCCGGCGGGGACCTGGGACAGCCTCCGGGCCAATCCATTCCAACCGGACAAGGCGCGCTGCACTCTCGGACTGCCGCTATCAGCCCGGGAGCCGGCGCTTCCGTCCTGATCAACCTTGTTCTCCAAACCATCTTCCGCTTCGCACGCTTCCGGCCTGCCGCTTCTCACCCCGAGTATGCATGGTGGGAGAGATGCTGGCCTGGATAACGACAAGCTCCCATCTGTACCCGCACCGCCCTGCTTCTACGAGAATCTGTCATGCAGCGTTTGCAGCGAGCGCGGAGGAGAGTTTCCCTCCGCAACAAAGCAGGAATGCTCATGCCGCCTTCGTCGATCTCTTCGAGCGCAGCTTCAGCAGAGAAAGCAATTCTGCCATTTCTTGCCGGCGTCTTCGTTCCCTGGCACCCTTGGGGCATCTACGGAAAAGCCAGGGTGCCGAAGGTGGTCCGATGCTTCATCGCGCTCGCGGGGGCATCTCTCGCCTTGGTTCGCGCAGAGGACTTGGAGGACTCGCTGGTCCGCTTGTCCGACCAGATCCCCTACGTGGGCTACGGCGATTTTCTCTATGGTCGGAACGACGGGATAGTGTCCGACCATGCGGCGGTGAAGGAGGCGGAGCGATCCTTGCAGGCAGCGCTTGAAGAGCCACTGGCCATCGATCGTCTGGCGAAACTCGCGGAACATTCCGACCCGCGGGTCCGTACTCTCGCCCTGCTGAAGCTTTACGCCCTCGAAAATCACGACGCGCTGCGAGTGATCCACCGGCACCTGGGCGACCCGGCGGCCACCTTTCCGATGCTCGGCTGGACCCACGACCCCGCCGGCGCGACCATTCCCGCCACCGAGCCTGCCACGGTGGGCGGGATCGCCGGCCTGATGCTGAAGATGACCGGCTATCCGGCGCATTGGGAAGGCCGGGACGGCAAGAGTCCGACCTTCGAAGCATGGAGCGCCAAGCGCTTGGGCAACCCGGAGTGGATCGGCTGGTATGACTTCCTCTACAAGCGGGCCACCGGCGGAACGAGTCCGATTCCCGCCGGGTCCGCGGGCCGCATTGCCGAACTCCGGAAGAAATTGGATGCCGCTCCTTTCGCGGTGCGCGCCTGGATGTGGTTCGGCGTCGCCGACGATTGCCTGATCGAGCCGCGCTACGATACCCCGCTCGCCACCGAAGCGGAGATGATTGAAGCCGGCAAAAAGCTGGGGGCCGAAGCGCTGCTTGCCTTCCTCCGCGATGGCACCCGCACCGGCCTGCGGGAGCCGAAGGCCGATGATCCGGAGCGGGGCAGGCGCTTCATCCTCTCGCACGCCAAGCAGTTGTTCCGCGAACAGGATTCCGAAGCGCTTGCGGCGATGGGGCAGTTCACCGCTGCCGCCGATGCCGCCGATGCCGATCCGAAGTCGGCCTCGGAGCTGATCCGCCGGCTGCTTGGGACCAAAGATCGCCCCGGCGATGGGGACATCGCCCGAGCGATGGCCGCGCTGTTGGATCTCCAGGGCGACACCGAGGCGGAGTTCGTGGTGGAGTGGTTCTACGACACCCCCTCGTCTCCCCACGCATCCAGCGCCCAATCGATCTTCATCCGCGAATACCAGAGGCGGCGGCCCGCGGCGTGGCAGCGGCCGGCGAGCTTGCTGGTCGGTCACCCTGCATTCGAGCGCCTGCCTCCACTCGATCTCACGTATCTGGGAATGATGGTGAACCCATTGAGCGGACAGGAGATCGTTCCCGTCGGGATGAGGGATGAGATTTTCGAGATGGAGGCCCGCAACCGGCTGCGCGCGCACTTCGGCCATCCGGAAGTGGTGCATCGTCGGCTCGAAACACCTGACATCAAGCCCGTGCCTCCATTGTGGAGCACGGACTTCCCCGGGGAGTCCGTCTCGCTGGCGATGAGTCCGGACGGCGAACTCGTCGCGGTCGGCCGGGGCAGCGGGAGCGTGCTTCTCTTCGAAACCAAAAATGGCGAACCCGCGGGCGAGCTGCCAGTGGAGGGCGCGGCGCTCGTCCATTTCAGGAAGCCGGATGGGGTTCTGATGGTCATCACGAAAGCGGGCCTGCTGACCGAGTGGGATGCCAGAAGCCGCAAACAGCTCCGCGAGGTGAAGCTGGGAGAATACTTTACCGATGAAATGGCCATCAGTGATGATGGCGGGACTCTCGCCACGCGGTTCGGGAATCTGACGGTTTACGATCTGAAGAGCGGCAAGCCGAAGTGGACGGCGGAATTCCGGTGCCGGGGGGGCGATGGATTCATCTCCTTCTCGCCGGACGGCAAGTTCCTCCTCACGACTGGAACCGACTCGAAAACCGTCGTCTGGGACGGCGTGACCGGGGAGTTCCGGCATGAGTATCGAAGTGACACCGCTCGCGTCGGAGCGATCGGATTCGCGGCCGATTCGCGGACCTTCTTTGTGGCCACGGAACCAGGCCGGGTGTCACGGATCGAGGCCGCGACGGGTCTTGCAACGCAGGTGCTCGAAGTGCCGGGAGGCTGGCTTTGGAAGGCGGCGGTGAGTCCGGACGGACGCCGCTTGGCGGGCATCGAATCGTCCACCGATCCCACCGGCGCTTGGGTCGGGCACTTGAGATGCTGGAGCTTGGATCCCCAGGATTGATTGGGGTGACAATGAACGGCCGCCTTGCTCCGGCGGTGACCTTGGGCGCCTATCGTTCACGCCAGCAACTCCGGCGGCAGGCCGTCACGCGGGCCAAGGGCCGCAGCAACCGCCCGGGCAGCAAGCTCGGCATCTGCCAGCGGCAGGAGATGAGCATTACCCTTGAACGCGATGAGGAAACGCTCGCTTCCCTCCCCTCGGGTCCGGGAGCACGCGGGGGCCACATGCCAATCGAGCTGTCAGGAAAGCGGGATTGCCCCATCGGGCGGATCGCATTATCTTCCCCCCATGAAAACCTTTGAGGAAATCGAGACTGCGGCCAAAAACCTGCCACCGAGGGAAAGGGAAAAGCTCGCGCGCTCCTTGTCCTCCCAACCGTCTGTCGGGAGCGTTCGGGCCCGCTGCCTTGACATTGATGGGGACCGGCTGTTGGAAGCTCCCGCTGGCGCTCTGGCGATGACCCCGGAGCGGGTCAAACAACTCCTTGACGAGTTCCCGTGAGCTGGCTCCTCGACGTGAACGTCCTGCTCGCCAGCCGCTGGGCTTCCTTGCGGACGACCTGAGCGCCACGGCTTCGCCGGAGACCCGATACAAAGACACGACGGACGCCCATCTGGTCCTCCTTGCCGCCCGCCACGGGCTGAAGCTCGCCACCCTCGACAAGGCTCTCGTCGCGATGCCATGGGCCAAGGGACACGCCTTCAATCCATTGCCGAATTCATGACGCCGAGGGAGGAAGAGCTGGTTGCCCGGCTGCTGCTGGAGCGTCAGGACCTGATCGACGAGTACTTTCGGGACAAGCGCTGGAAGGAACTGCTCGCGCTCGTTCGCTTTGCCCGGCGCGACGTGCCGACGGACCTTGCGGCCACCGATCCCGCTCGCTATCGGACGCTCCGCGATCAGATCACCCGCTCCTATCTTCGAGGCGGCGGGGCGTTTTCCCAGGAAAAGCTGGCGAATCGGGTGGCGAGCTGAGTTGGCGGGCAGCGAGTCAAGATGTTGATACCTTGAATGTCCTCAAGGGACTGCGTTTCCCAGCCCGGGGTTGCGAGGGACGAGCTACCCCGGGTTGGCTGCCTCCGCTTGTCCGACGCCGAAGGCGTCGTGGAGGACATATTTCACACCCCCTCGAATCCGCGGATTCCGCCCGCTTCCACGCATTCCCCGCTTTCTCCTTCCCGTCCCGGACCGGGCTGCTAGGTCTGCGACGAACCCATTCCTATTACCGCCGATGTCCCAAGCATCCGCTCCCGCGCCCCAGGCGCTCCGCAACGCCGTGATCCGCCTCGCCGGCTATTCCCAGGACGGGATCCAGTCGATCGGCGCGTTCCTCGCCCAACTCGCCGGCTCCACCGCCCAGGAGGTCATGACCTACATGACCATCCCGAGCACCATCTCCGGCGGGCCCAGTATTTTCCAAGTCCACCTCGGCTCGGGAAAAGTGCTCCACCCCGGCGACGAGGCGGACACGCTGGTCGCCTTCTACCAGGACTCCTACGACGGCCACCTCCGCTCGCTCCGCGACGGCGGGATCTGCTTCTATGACAGCGACCAGGTGACCGAGCTCAAGAACGAGCGCGACATCCTCCACATCGGCATCCCCTTCACCAGCGCCGCGATCGAGGCGATCGGCGGCTCGGCCAAGGACCGCGGCAAGAACCTCTTCGTTCTCGGCACCCTCTGCGCCGTTTACCGGCTCGACCGCGACAAGCTGGTCGAGATCATCTCCCGCAAGTTCGGCGGCAAGTCCGAGGACGTCCTGCGCAACGCCCTGCTCGCCTTCGACGCCGGCTACGCCTACCCGGTCCACGACATCCGCCACATGCCCTTCGCCCCCGGCGAGAACCTCGGCGACAAGCGGATCTCCAGCGACGGCAACACGATGCTCTCGCTCGGTCTCATCGCCGGCGGCTGCCGCTTCGGCGCGGGCTACCCGATCACCCCGTGGTCGAGCATCATGGAGCTGCTCCGCTCCGAACTGCCGAAATACGGCGGCATGTTCATCCAGTCCGAAGACGAGCTCGCCGCGATCGCGATCGCCCTCGGCGCGGCCTACTCCGGCCACCTCGCCGTCACCGGCTCCTCCGGTCCCGGCCTCTCGCTGAAATCCGAAGCCCTCGGCTACGCGTCGATGGCCGAGCTGCCGCTGATCGTCGTCAACATCCAGCGCGGCGGCCCGTCGACCGGCATGCCGACCTCGGTCGAACAGTCCGACCTGCTGCAAGCGATCTACGGCTCCCACGGCGACGCTCCGCGTGTCGTGCTCGCCCCGCGCGACGTCGAGGACTGCTTCTACACCGCCCTCGAAGCCTGCCGCATCGCCCGCGAGTATTCCACGCCGGTCATCATCCTCTCCGACCAGGCGATCGCCACCCGCATCGAGGCCTTCGCCGAGCCCGATCTCGAACAGCACTGGCTCGAACCGGCGCTCGACACCTCGCCGCGCGACGCCGAGTTCAAACCCTACCCGCTCGACGCGATCACCCGCCACGCGCCACCCGGCTCGAAGTGCTCCGAGGGCAAATACCCCGTCGTCACCGGCCTCGAGCACGACGAATGGGGCCACCCGTCCGGCAATCCGCTCATCCATGAAAAGATGACCGCCAAGCGCCGCGAGAAGCTCGTCCGTCTCGCGAACTCCCTGCCCGCCCCCGACTTCTTCGGCGACGAGCAAGGCGACCTGCTCTTCGTCGGCTGGGGCTCCACCTACGGCCCGATCAAGGAAGCCGCCGACCGCCTGCGCGCCGAAGGCTTCAAGGTCGGCTCGCTTCATCTGCGCCACCTCCATCCGTTGCGTAACGGCCTCGCCGATATCTTCCGGCGCTACCAGCACGTCCTCGTCCCCGAGATGAACGACTGCGGCCTCTACGGCTTCGGCCAGCTCGCCACCCTGCTGCGCGCCGTCACCTGCAACCCGAACATCCGCTCCCTTAACAAGGTCCAGGGTCTCACCTTCCGCGTGAAAGAGATCGTCGACGCCGCCCACCAAACCCTCGCCTGATCCTCATCTTCACCTGCCCTCCACTTCCACTGCTTCCACTGCTTCCACTGCTTCCACTGCTTCCACTGCTTCCACTGCTTCCACTGCTCACTGCTCACTGCTCACTCGGCACTTTCCCCAACCGCCATGTCCGACACCACCACCCCCGTCCCCGAAGAACGCCTGACGAAAAAGCAGCTCAAGGCCGACCACCCGACCTGGTGCCCGGCCTGCGGCGATTTTGCCGTGCTGGCGTCGTTCTTCAACGTCGTCGAGAAACTCCAGATCCCGCACGAGAAGATCGTCTGCGTCGCGGGCATCGGCTGCTCGTCGCGCATCCCGTATTTCGTCAACGCCCACGGCATCCATTTCATCCACGGCCGCGCGCTGCCGCTGGCCACCGGGATCTCTCTGTCGCGCCCGGACCTCCATGTGTTTGTCTTCGGCGGCGATGGCGACGGCTACTCGATCGGCGGCAACCACCTGACCCACACCGCGCGGAAAAACGTCAACTTGTCCTATGTCATCATGGACAACTTCGTCTACGGCCTGACGAAGAACCAGACCTCGCCGACCACCCCGCTCGGCCGGAAATCCAAGACCGACCCGCGCGGCGCGATCGACCGCCCGATCAACCCGATGGCCCAGCTCATCTCCAGCGGCGCCACCTTCATCGCCCGCACCCACGCCGCCCAGGTCAAGCACATGAACGAGATGTTCGAACGCGCCATCCTCCACCCCGGCTTCGCGGTGGTCGAGACGCTGTCCGAGTGCACCATGTTCTACCCCGGTGCCTTCGACGCCGGCAACCCGCGCAAGGGCGGGGCCTTCGAGCTCATCGACGAGACCGCCCGCGACATGCAATCCACCGCCGCCGCGATGTCGCTGGCCGAGGAGGACTTCCCCGGCAAGTTCGGCGTCTACTACGAAACCCGTAGGCCGACCAAGAATGAGCTCGAGTGGCAGTGGGTGAACGACGCGCGGGCCAAGACTCCCGACCTTTCGCAGAAGGATCTCCTCCGCAAACGCTTCGCCGCGATGCGCTGAGCGCGCTCGCGGGCCGCGCGGCGGCTCCTTACCGGGACCGCGGATCTTTAGTCCGCATAACGGTCCCCACGGCAGGCCGCTTCCACAAGCCGGCACCGCCCGCCCGTTGCCCAACGCCCGTTTGTCCTTTGCGGACTAAAGATCCGCGGACCCGGTGAAAACCCCGAACTTGTGATCCTCACCCCCATGGGACATTAGCTCACGGCGGTGAAAATCCACTTCGGAGACGTCTTCGCCAGCGGCATCGGCTGGCTGCTCACGCAGCTCTTCCTCTTTACCGCCGCGATCTGGCTCGGTTGTTCGATGGGGGCGGCCGCCTTGATCGCCGGGGAGCTCGCCGGCGGGGGCCGCGCCAGTTTCGGGCTGCTGCTCGGCAGTCCGGTCCTGTTGCGGACCCTCTGGCTCATCCCCAACCTCTGCTTCCTCGGCGCGGCCATCTACTGGTTCGTCCGCAACGAGACCCACACCCCGCGCGCCTGCGGGACCCTCGCCGCCGTGCAAGCGCTCGTGGCGGTCGCCGGCTGGGTGGGAGAGTTCAATGGAGAGTGGCTGCCGATCACCGTCGCGTGGATCACCTGCGCCGTCCTGATCGTCATGATGGGCACCGGCGTCTGGTTCCTCCACCAGTGGCAGATCAACCGCTGGGCCGGCGAGATCGCCGCGCTGAACGCCGAGAACGCGATGCGTCGCGCCGAGCTCGAGCGGGAGTTTGGCACCAAGAGCGCCGGGGCCGACGAGTTGGGGTTCGATTGAGCCCGAATCGCCGCCTTTCCCGAGCGCCCGCTCACGCGCACTCCGCCACCAGCTCCTCACAGGTCTTCACGCCGCCGCCGACCCGGGCCCGCGCGCGGTCGGCGCGCAGGCCGCGCAGGAAACCGTCCATCCCGCTCCAGATCCCGCGGTAAAACTCGCCGTCGGTCGCCCCCGCGGCCCGCAGGGCGGCGCGGTGGTTGACCCACAGCACCGTGCCCGCCGCCAGGCCGCGCAGGCGGAACATGGCCTCGCCAAAACGGCCGCGACGATCCCCGGCGCGCCCGGCCTCCGCCGCGAGCCGCGCCCGATGGAAGGCGATATGCCCCGCCTCGTCGCGGATGATCAACGCGCACAAGCCGCGCACCGCCTCGTCGTCGATGTGCCGGCGCAGCATCTTGTAATAGACGTGGCTGACGATCTCGGTGAGCAGCAAGGCCTGGAGTTCGAAATCCACCCCGGCCAGCTTCCGCACCCCGCAGAACAGCCCGAAGCTCCAATGCGAGCGGATTTCCGGGGCACCGAAGCGCTTCAGGGCATCGCCCAGCAGCCGCGAGTGCTCTTTCTCCTCGGTGAACCAGAGATCGACCAGATCCTTGAAGGCCGGGTCGGCAGCGAGCCGCCGGCGGTGGTTCCAAGCGATCAGGTAGGCCGGGCCGCCGCCGTCGCCGAGCTGGAACTGCTGCAGCGATCTCACCAGCTTCCGCATGGCCGGACCCTGCAGATGGATCGGCGCCTGCCAATCGGGTTCGGGACGGTGGCGGGCGTTGCGGCGGAAGTGATCGGTCCAGTAGCGCGTGTTCATGACGTCCGCAAGCTCGCGCCGCCGCGCGAAGGACGTGCGCCGGCCCGATGAAAAATCGGCGAAGAATCGCGGTCCTTGATTTTCCCGCGCGAGCCTCCAGCGTCCGCCCGATGCACCGCCAGCCGCTTCTCGACCAACTCGCCGACTATGCCGCGAGGCACCCCGAAGAAGCGGAAACGGTCGGGCGCTTCATCGCATTCGTCCGCGCCGAACAGGATTGCTTCGAGCGCTCGCTCGCCACCGGCCACATCACCGGCTCGGCCTGGATCGTCCGCGCGGACGGCGCCGAAGTCCTGCTCACCCATCACCGCAAGCTCGACCGCTGGCTCCAGCTCGGCGGCCACGCCGACGGCGATCCCGACGTGCTCGCGGTGGCGCTGAAGGAGGCCCGCGAGGAATCCGGGCTGAGCGATTTCGAGGCGCTGCTGGACGGCATCTTCGACCTCGACATCCACCCGATCCCCGCGCGGAAAAGCGATCCGGAACACCTCCACTACGACGTCCGCTACCTGCTCCGCGCGACCGGCGCGACCGACTACATCGTCAGCGACGAGTCCCACGACCTGCGCTGGGTCCCGCTCGACCAGGTGCCGGGCCTCACCACCGAGGAATCGATGAGCCGCATGGTTCGCAAATCGCGCGCCGCCGCGGTTTGACGCGGACTCCAAGTTGGAGCGCCTGGGCGGAGTGTCGCCTTCAAGGCGACATAACGATGGTCGAGCGGCATCCCGCCGCCCGACATGGCACCGCGCCTGAATCGGCGATAGAAAGATCCCACCTCCGTCCGCAGCGCACGATCGCAACGTCGCGCTCCCGGACCGCGATTCACGCCTCGGGCACCCCGGCCGGCGGGGCGTCGCCCGCGGCTTCCGCCGGCGCTTCGTTGCCGGGCTCGGCGGCATCCTCCGCGGCCGGCTCGGCACCGTCCTCCGCCGCGGCCGATCCGCCTTCCAGCTTGCGCTTCCGCTTCTCTTCCTTCTTGGCCTTCTTATCCAGCTCGCGCCGGCGTTTTTCGAAACTGTAGTTGGGCGTCGCCATGGAGGGGAATGATACCCGCGCTTTGCCGCCGGGGCGAGAACTGAAATCCCACGGAAGCGGGAAAATCCGGAATTCTCCGGCCGGTATCCGGGAAAGCCGGCGGTCCGGGGGACGTGGAGCAACGCTTCTGACCCGTTGACTTGCTCCGCCGGCCCCGCCAGTTTCTTCCCATGATCTTCCCCGCCAAGCGCTCCCGCCTCTTGCTCGCCGCCCTCGCCGGCTCCATCGCGACTTCCGCCCTGGCCGCCGACACCGGAACCTGGCCGCAATTCCGCGGCCCCACCGGCCAGGGCCTCGCCGACGGCAAGGGCCCGCTGAAATGGAGTGAGGACCAGGGCATCGCCTGGAAGGTCAAGCTGCCCGCCAGCGGCTGGTCGTCGCCGGTCATCGCCGACGGCAAGATCGTGCTGACCGGCGCGCGGAAAGACGGCGACACCACCGTGCTCAGCGCTTTCGCCCTCGATGCCAAGACCGGCGAAAAACTCTGGAACGTCGATCTTTTCAAACCCACCGCCGCCGAAACCGCCGCGATGCACGCCAAGAACAGCCTCGCCAGCTCCACCCCGGTGATCGGCGACGACGGCATCGTCTACATCCACTTCGGGCACATGGGCACCGCCGCGCTGAAACTCGACGATGGCAAGACCGTCTGGAAAAAGCAGATCGCCTACAAGCCGATGCACGGCAACGGCAGCTCGCCGGTGCTGGTCGGCGACCTGCTGGTGGTCAACGCCGACGCCGAGATCGATCCCACCATCCTCGCCCTGCGCCGCAAGGACGGCGAAATCGCCTGGCGCACCCCGCGGGGGCAGCCGGTCCGCAGCTACTTCTCCTTCAGCACCCCGCTGGTCGTCGAAAACGCCGGCCGCACCGAGATCCTCAGCCCCGGCAGCGGGCTGGTCGGTGCCTACGCTCCCGACGACGGCCGCCTGCTGTGGAAAGTCACCTACGGCGAAGGCTACTCGGTGGTCCCGCGCCCGGTCACCGCCGATGGCATGCTCTTCGTCGCCACCGGCTACAACATCCCGAAGCTGCTCGGCATCCGCCTCGGCAAGGCGGAGGGCGACGTCACCAAGAGCCATCAGGTCTGGGAAGTCACCCGCCGGATGCCCAAGACCCCGTCGATGCTCGCGATCCACGGCCAGGTGCTGACCCTCGACGACACCGGCACGCTCAGCGGGCTCGATGCCAAGACCGGCAAGTCGGTCTGGACCCGGAAGCTCCCCGGCAACTTCTCCGCCTCGCCGATCCTCGCCGGCAAGGTTCTCTACGCCCCGACCGAGGATGGCGTCACCTACGTCGTCGAAGTCTCGCCCACCGGCGCCGAGATCCTCTTCGAATTCGACACCTCCGAGCGCACCCTCGCCTCGCCCGTCCTGCTCGACGGCGCGCTTTACCTGCGCACCGACGAGCACCTGTGGAAGATCACCGGCACCGCGAACTGAAGGTACCCACGATCTTCCATCTACGATCCACCATCTGCCATCCACCATCTCTTCCCATGGAAGCCCTCACCTCGACCCTCATCTCCGCCGCCCTCGCCTTCGCCCTTTCTTCCTGCGTCGGCGGCAACTACTCGCGCGGCTTCGACCAGGCCACCGCCGCCCTGGTCCGCCCGGCCGCGAATGCCGAAGGCCCGTGGATAGGCACTTGGAAAAGCAATGCCAACGGCCACACCGGACCGCTCTGGTGCATCGTCCAGCAGACTCCCGAGCGGCCCGGCTTTTATGACTTCCGCTACCGCGCCGGCTGGGGACTCGTCAAATTCGGCGACTACACCCACACCGTCCCCGCCCGCCCCGCCGCCGACGGCTCGCTCCAGCTTTCCGGCGGGATGGTCCTGCCCGGCGGCTTCGGCAACTACCAGGTCGAAGGCAAACTCACCCGCGACGCCTTCGACGCCACCTACAAGTCCGCCGCCGACCACGGCACCATGACCCTGCGCCGTCCGGAGAAGCCGGAGTGATGCCGGATTTCGATTCGAAATACATTTGAGAAAACTCAGTTCCTAAGAGGAAAGGCAACGCGGCACTATGGGGTCAGTCCTCACGGATCAACATTTGGTATTTTTTATGTTAATCCGTGAGGACTGACCCCATAGGGCCGTGACCCTGTTTGGCGCCCTGCGAGTTCTTGCTCCCCGGCCGAGACGGGGCCATGTTTCGTCATGCAACTCTATCGCCACCATTTGTTCCCGGCCGCCTACGATTTGCTGATGGGAATGGCGCGCATGGAGGACCGGCGGCGGCCGGCCCTCGTGGCGGTGCGCGGAGAGGTGCTTGAAATCGGGATCGGGACCGGACTCAACCTCGATTACTATCCGCCGGAGGTGCGACGGATCACGGGGCTCGATCCGAATCCAGGCATGCTGCGCCACCTGGAAAGCCGCCGTCGGAAGTCCCGGGTGGACGTCACCGCCCACTGCGCGGGCGCGGAGCGCATGCCCTTCGCGGACCAATCGTTCGACACGGTGGTGTCCACCCACACCCTCCCTGCCTCCTGGATGTTCCTGTCAAGGACGAGATCACGGCCGCCGGCCTGCGCATCACCCGGCTCCACGAAGGCTACCACCGCCCCGATGCGAGGACTCACAGTTACCTTTACGAAGGAGTCGCCGAGCGCGAGCCCGATCTCCAGGAGGGTAACTGTCCCTGAGGTCGTTCCCCGCGTCGCCTCGGTGCCGAGGGCGGTGATCTGTCCGAAGGCGCATCCCGAAGGGAAACAAGGAGTGTGGACCTGTGGTCAACACGAGTGTCGACGGCACGTCGACACTCCCGATCGGAGTGTCGCTCCCTGAGCGACATGACAATGGGCCGGGGGGCATCCTGCCGCCCGCTCCAGAGCATGCCCTGCCACGGGCAGGCGCATCCGCCGGAACGCGAAGTGCCGCCGCCCTGCGAATCAGGGAGTGAGGAGCTTCAGGTCCGGGAACCACCACCGGACACATGACCAACGGACCTTCGGCGGCCGCCAGGGTCAAGCGATCCCGCCTGCCAAGTTGACAGCTACGGGCGGAAGACCGAATCTCGGCTGGAAGCGAGATGCGTGTGTTACCTGCGATTTGTGTCCTTTCGGGACTGCTGTGCGTGGGCATGTGGGTGTCGTCGGAGATGCTCGGAGTCCTGGCGGGACCGATGTTTCCCGATCGGAAGGAGCCGGGTCTCCACCGGGACGTCGTCGAATGGCAGGGTGGCAAAGTCGGCTTCGCGGATCACTCCGGATACCCGGGAACCTGCAACTGGAAGCTCGAGTGGCATGGGCCGCAGGGTGAACGCCGGATCCTCTCGGAGATGGGCGACACGTCGCCATCGTTCCGGATCTTGGCGGACGGCACGCTCGTGGCCAGACATGTTCGAGATCCGGAAAAGCGTCTTGTCGTGGAGGTTTTCCGGTCGCCCTTCGTTCCGACACCCGCCGGAGCTGCCAAGCCTGACCCCGGGAATTGACAGGGCCTGCGTTGCGAGCCTATGGCTCAGCGACCTCGATTCCGCACCTGTTTGATTCCTCCCGCCCGGCCATGAACATCGGATACATCGCGATGAGCGGGCTGCGGCTCGTCGATGCGGAATTGCTCGCGCTCGGACTGTCCTTCCCCGCCGTCGCCCGGCGCGCGCGGGAGATCGAGGCGCTGCCGTCGCTCGGCCTGCTGACCTTGGCCGGCCTGTCGCCGCCCCACATCGACGCGGAGTATCTCGAAGTACGAGACTTCTCGGAGGTGCCCGACCGCTTTGACGCGATCGCTTTATCAACACTCAGTGCCACCGCGAAAGAGGCCTACGCGCTGGCCGCGCGGTTCCGGGAGAAGGGCATCCCGGTGATCCTCGGCGGCCTGCACGCGACGCTCGCGCCGGAAGAAGCGGCGCGACACGTCGACGCCGTGGTCATCGGCGAGGGCGAGCCGGTGTGGCCGGAGGTGCTGCGCGACCTGGAGCGCGGCGAGCTGAAGCCGGTTTACGACGCCCGTTCGCGCGGACCCTTCGATTTCCGCGAGGCCCCGCTGCCGCGCTTCGAGCTGCTGGCGCCGGACCGCTACCCGCGCTTCACGGTGCAGACCCAGCGCGGCTGTCCTTATGCCTGCGAGTTTTGCGCGGCCTCGATGCGGCTGTCGCCCAGCTTCCGCGTCAAGCCGGTGGACAAGGTGCTGGCCGAAGTGCGGCGGCTCAAGGAGCTGTTCGGCCGGCCCTTCATCGAGTTCGCCGACGACAACACCTTCGCCGACAAGCGGCACGGCCGCGCGCTGATGAAGGGCCTCGGGAAGGAAGGCCTGCGCTGGTTCACCGAGACCGACGTGTCCGTCGCCGATGACGAGGATCTGCTGAAAATGATGCGCGACGCCGGCTGCCACCAGGTGCTGATCGGCTTCGAAAGCCCGCGCTTCGAATCGCTCGATGGCGTCGAGCAGAAGTCGAACTGGAAGGCGCGGCGCACCGGACGCTACCTGCGGGCGGTCGAAACCATCCAGCGCCACGGCATCACGGTGAACGGCTGCTTCATCCTCGGCCTCGACGGCGACGGGCCGGGGAGCTTCGAGCACGTGTTCCGCTTCGTCGAGGAAAGCGGGCTTTACGACGTCCAGATCACTTATCTCACGCCCTTTCCCGGCACCCCGCTGTGGACGCGGCTGTCGGAGGAAGGGCGGCTGTTGTCGGCGGACGCGACCGAGCGTTGCACCTTGTTCGACATCAACTTCCGGCCGACCGACATGAGCGTGGATGAACTGCGCGGTGGCTTCCTCGACCTGACGCGGCGGCTTTACGCGCCGGAGTTCGTGGAGCGGCGGAGCCGGAGCTTCCGCCAGCAGCTGCGGGCGCAGGTGAGAGAGTCCAGCGGCCGGGATTGACCGGCCGGCGGCCTACTGGTTCATCAACTCCTCGATCTCTTCGACCTCGATCGGGATATCCGCCATCAGATCGATGTTGGAAGTCCTGCCTATCAACACGTCGTTCTCGAGCCGCACGCCGAGGCCCTCCTCGCGGATGTAGATTCCAGGCTCGATCGTGAAGACCATGCCTTCCGCGAAGGGCTCGTGCGGCGGGGCGACGTCGTGAACGTCCAACCCCATGTGGTGCGAAGTACCATGCATGAAGTACTTCTTCACCAGCGCCTTGTCAGGTCCCTGCTCCTTCGCCTCCTTCGCGCTGATCAGGCCGAGGTTCACCAGTTCGGCTTCCATCAGTTCGATGACTTGTTTCTGGTATTCCAGCGGCGTGTTGCCGGGGCGCAGGATCTCGTTGGCACCGCGGAAGACGCGGAGCACGGCGTTGTAAACATCGCGCTGGCGGGGCGAAAAACGGCCGTTGACCGGGATCGTGCGGGTCAGGTCGGAAGCCCAGCCGGCATACTCGGCCGCGACGTCGAGCAAGAGCAGGTCGCCGTCCCGGCAGACCTTGTCGTTCTCGACGTAGTGCAGCACGCAGGCGTTCTTCCCGCCGCCGATGATCGGGGTGTAAGCGAAGCCGCGCGAGCCGCGGCGGACGAACTCGTGCAGCAGCTCGGCTTCCACTTCCCACTCGCCGACACCCGGCTTGACGAACCCTAACAGCCGGCGGAAACCCGCCTCGGTGATCTTGCAAGCCTTTTGGATGATCTCGATCTCGACCGGATCCTTGCTCATCCGCAACCGGTGCATCAGCGGCGCGAGCCGCTCGTAGCGGTGCAGCGGGTAACGGGCCTGGCACTTCTTGATGAAGCGGTCGTTCGCGGTCTCGACCACCGCGGCGGCGCGCAGATGCTCGTTGGTCGTCAGGAAAACCCGGTCCGCCTGGGGGACCAGCCGGTGGATCCAGCCTTCGAAGCCATGGCTCCACTCGATGCGTTCGATCCCGGTCACTTCCTTCGCCTGGTCCTTGGTGAGCTTTTCGCCCTCCCAGATCGCGATGTGCTCGCTGGTTTCCTTGACAAACAAGATCTCGCGCTCCTTCGGGTCTTTCGCGTCGGGCATCAGCACCAGCACCGTGTCCTCCTGGTCGACCCCGGTCAGGTAGAACAGGTCGGCGTTCTGCTTGAACGCCATCGTCCCGTCGGCATTCGTCGGGTAGATATCATTGGCGAGCACGATCACGATGCTATCCGGCGGCAGCAGGGCGCGGAGCTTGTCGCGGTTGCGGATAAACAGCTGGGAGTCGATCGGTGCGTAGCGCATGCGCTCAGTCCAGCGGATGCCCCGCCGTCCGGCAACGCCATTTCACCACATCGCGCAAAACGCGGTGAAAACAGGAGCATCAGCCGCCTGGCATCCCGGGAGCGGCCGTCCATGAGCGCCGCACATCGCAAGAAAAGCCAACCGATGGTCCGGATCCGGCCCTTCGGCGTGAAGCGGATCCTCCCGAGCTTCGTTGGCAAGCAGCGGCGGTCACCGACGGCCGCTACCAGCGTTCAGCCGCCCCGCCAGTTCAGTTTTTGCCGCAGCGCCTCGTAAAACGAATGCCCGCGGAGGCGCAGCAGGTTGAGGGCTTGCGGCGCCTTGCGGACCTCGATCCGGTCGCCTTGGTGGATCGACACGCAATCGCGGCCGTCGACCGTGAACAGCATCGGGGCCTCGTCGGCGTTCTCCGGAGCCAGTTCGATCATCGTGTCGTCGCCGATGATCAAGGAGCGCTGGCTGAGGGTGTGCGGGCAAATCGGCGTGATCACGAAGACCGCGGCGGACGGGCTGATCAACGGTCCGCCGGCCGACAGGGAGTAGGCGGTCGAACCGGTCGGGGTCGCGACGATCAGGCCGTCGGCGCGGTAGCGGTTGAGCAGGTCGCCGTCGACATAGGCGGAAAGCGACACCAGCCGGCCGGTCTGGCCGCGGGCGAGCACGATCTCGTTCAGCGCCAGGAATTCCTTCGCCGATCCGTCGATGCCCATGACCGTGGCGGACAGCAGGGTGCGCCGGCTGGTGGCGTAGGTGCCGGACAGGACCGCCTCGGAGAACAACTCCACCTCATCGTCGGTGCAACTTGTCAAGAACCCCAGCGTGCCGATGTTGATACCGGCGACCGGCTTGTCGGTCGGTCCGAGTTTGGCGACCGCGTTGAGCATGGTGCCGTCGCCGCCGAGGACCGCGATCACGTCGCTGGCGGCGGCCAGCGCGGGCCCGTCCATCCCGCCCGGCAAGCCGCACAGCGCGGCGGCTTCCCGTTCGAGCAGGGTCGGAACCCCCCGGACCGACAAGGCGGAAGTCAGCCGGTCGAGGGCGACCCGGGCGCCTGCTTTTTCGGTGTTGGCAATGATCCCGACGGTCATGACCGCTTTTCTAACGGCGGATCGGCCTCACCGCAAGAGATCCGGCAAATTCGTTGGGCGAAGTGTCGGCCAGAGCTTGTCGCCCCATCACTTCGGCCCGTGAGGACGCCTGACCCCGGGGTTCCGAAATCCCTCCCGGTTTCTCATTGATCCCCGCCTCCCGCCGGCCCAGCATGCTTTGGTAACTTACCTCTCCACATTTATGGGACTCATGGACTTCATCAGGGGCGAGCTGCTCGAAATCATCGAGTGGCAGGACGATTCGCGGGACACCATCGCCTGGCGCTTTCCCGACGACGACAAAGCGATCAAGAACGGCGCCCAGCTGATCGCCCGCGAAAGCCAGGTCGCGCAGTTCGTTTACCTCGGCCAGTTCGGCGACACCTTCGGCCCCGGCAAGCACACGCTGACCACCGACAACATCCCGGTGCTGACCCGGCTCAAGGGCTGGAAGTACGGCTTCCAATCGCCCTTCAAGGCCGACGTCTATTTCGTCAACACCCGCCTCTTCACCGGCACCAAGGGGGGCACCGCCAATCCGATCATGCTGCGCGACGCCGACCTCGGCGTGGTCCGCGCCCGGGCCTACGGGACCTATGACTTCCGGGTGGTGAACGTGCAGACTTTCCTCAAGGAGGTGGCCGGCTCCGACCACGACTTCCGGGTCGACGAGTTCGCCGACACCATGCGCTCGCGGATCGTCAGCATCTTCTCCGACGCCCTCGCCAACGCCAAGGTGCCGGTCTTCGACGTGGCCACCCGCTACACCGAACTCGGCGACGCGCTGATGCCGCTGATCAATCCGGTGATCTCCACCAAATACGGGATCGAGGTCGCCTCCTTCATTATCGAGAACGTCAGCGTCCCGCCGGAGGTCGAGGAGGCGATCGACAAGCGTTCCGCGATGTCGGCGATCGGCAATTTGAACGATTACGTCAAATACCAGATGGCCCAGGGCATGGCCGAAGGCGGTGGCGGCGGTGCGGCCGGGATGGCCAGCGAACTTGCCGTCGGCTTCGCGGTGGCCAAGGAGCTGATGCAACAGGGCGGACTCGCCGGCGGCAGCCCGCCGCCGCTGCCCGGCGCGCCCGCCGCGGCTCAGGCGAATCCCGACGTGCTCGATCCCGCCACCGTTGCCCGCCTGCTCGGCGTGTCCGAGGCCGACGTGATGGCCGAGATCGAATCGGGCAAACTCGTCGCCAAGAAGATCGGCTCCAGCTACCGCGTGACCCGCACCGCGCTCGACGCCTTCCTCGCCCACTAGCGTGGCTGCGGCATCCCTGCCGCAAGCCTGCTTCTCCATCCGCTGTCATGACCACGCGCATCACCTACTGGATCGAATCGGACGGCCGCTACCTCGGCTTTCTCAACGACTGGCCGGATCACTGGACGCAAGGGGATGATCTCGATGACCTTCGCGAACAGTTGCGTGACCTCTTCGACACCTTCTCCAAGGAAGTGCTGCCCGGAATTCGCAAGGTCGAAGAACTCGAAGTCGCGTGAAGCGCCGGGACTTGATCGCCAAGCTGGAGAACGCCGGGTGCCGTCTGCTGCGCCATGGTAGCCGACACGACATCTACCACAATCCGGCGAACGGCAGGTCGGAGCCCGACCCGCGGCACAACGAGATCAACGAACTGCTGGCGAAGAAAATCCTCAAAAGCCTCGTGCCTTGATGCCCATGGCCCCGGAGCCAACATCCACCCCTGACGACGGCGACCTCCGCGGCGACGAAGCCGGCCCGCCGCTCGAAGTCCCGCGCAAGCGCATGCCGCCCCCGCTCCCGGGTGACCGCGGTGTGGCGGCGGAAGTGCGCTCGTTGGAACGGCACGTCTGCCCCGAGTGCGGCGGCAAGGGCGAGTGGGACCCCGGCAAGGCGGAGTTGGTCTGCCCTTACTGCGGCAACCAGTTCGCCCGCGTCGCCCCGCCCCCGCCCCCGGATTCCATCGTCGAGCACGCCCTCGACGAGACCCTTGCCCGCCTCGGCGAAGGCGGCCACACCGTCAACACCGCCGAGCGCCGCGTGCAGTGCAACAACTGCCACGCCGTGATCGTCCGCAGCGCCGAAACCGTCGCCCAGCACTGCGACTTTTGCGGTTCGCCGGAACTGCTGGACTACGAAGACATCGCCAGTCCCATCTCGCCGGAGTCGCTGCTGCCAGCCATCGTCTCGCAGGAGAAAGCCTACCACGCCCTGAAGGCCTTCCTCGCCTCGAAATGGTTCGCGCCGAACGACCTCAAGCGCCGCAACCTGATCGACCGCATCCACCGCGTCTACCTCCCCTACTGGACCTTCGACGCCTCCGCCGAGTGCCCGTGGACCGCCGACAGCGGGACCTACTACTACGTCACCGTAAGAAGCCGCGACTCGCAGGGCCGCAGCGTCACCCGCCAGGAACGCCGGATCCGCTGGCGGCCCGCCAGCGGCCATGTCTCGACCTGGTTCGACGACATCGTCATCTCGGGCTCGCGCGGCCTCGACATCGACCTGTTGAAACACCTCGAGCCCTTCCCGACCAAGGAACTCGTCCCCTACGAGACCCGCTTCGTCTCCGGCTGGCAGGTCGAGCACTACCAGGTCCCGCTGCTCGATGCCGCCCGCCACGGCTTCGGCACCATGGAAGCCATCCTGCGCGAAATGTGCGGCCGCGAGGTCCCCGGCGACACTTATCGGAACCTGCAGATCCGCCCGGAGTTCTCGAACAAGACCTTCAAGCACATCCTGGTCCCGATCTGGCTGCTCGCCTATCAGTACCGCGGCAAAACCTGGCAAGGCGCCGTCAACGCCGTCACCGGCACCGCCCACGCCCGCTTCCCGCTCAGCGCGTGGAAGATCGCGTTCGTCACGCTGCTGGTGCTTGTGGTCATCGCCTTGATCATGCTGGCGAATTCAAGGTAGCGGAACGTCGTTCCCCAACGCGGGTTGCCTCGGGCCCGCCGCACGGGCGGACTGCCCATCACTCCTCGTTCCGCCCGAGGCAACCGCCTTCGGGGTTGCGATGACTCCAACCGCCCCCCGGGGTAGAGTCTCCTTCGTCGACTCAACCCCGGGCTTTACGAGGCAACCGCGTTGCGGTTGAAAGCCGACCGCCCCAACTCCCGGAAAATTTCGCGTCCATTCGCGTCCATTCGCGGTTAAGAAACTCCCGCCGATGCGCATCGACATCCTCACCCTCTTCCCCGAGATCGCCCTCGCTCCGCTGAGCGAGAGCATCCTCCAGCGCGCCCGCGCCGCCGGGCTGGTGGAGATTTCCGCCCACAACCTCCGCGACTGGTCCACCGACAAGCACAAGCGCACCGACGACACCCTTTGCGGCGGCGGCCAGGGGATGCTGATGATGCCGGGCCCGATCTTCGCGGCGATCGAGGAACTCCGCACGCCGGAGTCGAAGGTCGTGCTGATGACGCCGCAGGGCAAAGTCTTCAAGCAGGCAATCGCCAAGGAACTGTCGGCGGAGAAGCACCTCATCCTGCTCTGCGGCCACTACGAAGGCGTCGACCACCGGGTCGTCGAGCAGCTCGTCGACCTCGAACTCTCGATCGGCGACTACGTCCTCACCAACGGCGCCATCGCCGCCGCGGTCGTCACCGATGCCCTCGTCCGCCTGCTCCCCGGAGCGCTCGGCGACGAGCGCTCGCACCAGGAGGAGTCGTTCGCCGATCCCAACCTGTTGGAAGCTCCCGCCTACACCCGCCCGATCGATTTCCGCGGCCTGAAAGTCCCCGATGTCCTGATCTCCGGCCACCACGCGAAGATCGAGGCGTGGAAGAATGAGCAGGCGCTGGAGCGCACGCGACAGAACCGGCCGGACTTGCTGGGTCACCCCGCCTCCTGACGCCGCCGGTATTCCCGCGGCGAGCGGCCGGTGACCTGCTTGAAGACGCGCGAGAAGTAGGCCTCGTCGCAGAAGCCGAGGGTGCGGGCGATCTCCGCGGATTTCAGGTCGGTGGAATCGAGCATCCGCGCCGCGAGGTTCACCACGTGCAGGCGATGGTAGCGGTGCGGCGCGGTGCCGGCGTGCTCCTTGAATTTCCTACGAAAGGTCTCGTAGTTCATCCCCAGCTCGCGCGCCGCTTGTTCCGCCCCGCCTTCGGGCCGGGACAGCAGGCGGCAGGCAGCGGTGAACCACGCCGCGCCGGCCGTGGGTGACAGCGCCGGGTCACCCGTACCGGCCACGGCGGCGGCGAGCAACTGCTGGAAGGCGCACAAGCGGACCAGCGCCGGGGACTTGGTGTCCGACATCGCGCGCTGGAACTCCGCCAGCCAGCCCTCCGGGTCCGCCAGCCGGCCGGTCGGACGTGCCGGATCGAGCAGCCCCTGGGCCCGCCAGGTCTCGAACACCGGCCCCTCGAACATCACGTAAACTTCATCCCAGCCCCCCGGCCGGACCGGCCGGTAGTAGTGCCCCAAATCCGGGAAAACCAGGATCCAGTCCCCCGTCCGAAGGCTGCGCTCGCGGCCGGATTCGTCCTCGTAGTGGCCCTCACCGCGGGTGATCACGACCAGCGCGTAGCGGCGGAGGTAGCGGAAGCGCGACATCTTGCCGCCGGAACCGACCACCTCCCCGATTTCCACCAGGCTGCCGAGCGGCGATTGCACCTGCTCCGACCAAATCTTCCAATGGCGATCCTTCACTTCTTCATTCTTTCGGGTGATTCGACCCCAAAATCCACAAGTTTTATCACGAATATCCAAGTTTCGCGCGATGGAAATCCCGTATCGCATGACGTAAGGTCCAACCACCGATGCGCCGCCTCCTTCTTGCCCTCGCCCCGATCCCTCTCGCCGCCGCCGCGGCGGCAGAGCCGGTCGACTTCAACCGCGACATCCGGCCGCTGCTCAACAAGAACTGCACGATCTGCCACGGCGGGGTGAAGCAGGCCGGCGAGGTCTCGTTCCTCTACCGCGAGGAAGCCCTCGGCAAGGGCGAGTCCG
>CAMCYK010000098.1 GCA_945883695.1 Akkermansia muciniphila
GATGAGGTAGTCGCCGAAGGTGTGGACGGCGGCGATGGCGCCGAGTTTCCCGTCGGGCAGCTTGAGTCGAATGCGGAAGGCGTCGCGGAGGGTTTCGGTGGCGGTGTGGAAGAGGTGGGTGAGGAGGTGGCGGCGCTTGCGGAAGATGCCGCGGAGGACTTTGGGGATGGTGAAGACGAACTGGCGGTGGGGCACTTCGTGGCAGACGGCGGTGGCGATCCAGTCGCTGGTGGAGCGGACACGGCGCTGATGGCAGGACGGGCAGAAGTGGCGGCCCTTGCAGGTGAAGGCGAGGAGGCGTTCGTGACCGCAATCGGGGCACTGGAGTCGCGTGAAGCCGGAGGCGAGGTCGCCGCAGCGGAGGAAGGATTCGACGGCGGTGACGGCGGCCGGGTGGAGTGGGCCGAGATCCTTGCGGTGTTTCGTTTCGTAGTGGGCGAGGAATTCGTCCCAGCCGTGGTGGACGAGTTGCCAAAGGGGCGAGGCGCGAGGGCGGCGGGGCTGGTAGATGGAAGGCACAAAGAGTGTTCATGAGAACATTTATTGTGCGGGGCAAGGATGGGAGTGATGGATCGGTTTGGGGGAAGGTCGGGGATTGGTTGATCTTTTGCCGATGACGACATTCCGATGTGGAATAAGCGGCTGGAGACGGCTTGCGGCAAGATGCCGCAGCCACTTTGAGGAATCTCGCGTCGCTCGGTGCCGAAATTCGGACGGGGGGCGTTTTCTGAGGGACGCGTTTTCTGAGGGACGGGCATTCATGAACTCAGGTGCCGAAATTCGGACGGGGGGCGTTTTCTGAGGGACGGGCATTCATGAACTCACCACTGAGGGACGGGCATTCATGAACTCACTGAGGGACGGGCATTCATGAACTCACCAGTCCCGGCAGTCAGGATGACTGCCTTTCCTGTCACACGCTGGAAGCGTGCGCCACTTTGACTGCCTCTCTTGGCACTTGAACCGAGCGAGGCGAGATGGAAGCACACGAATACCATCCACAAACTGCTTCAAACTTCTCCCTTGGAACTTCAAGGTCCCCGCATGGCCACCGCCGATCCCCGCTTCAACGAGTTCATCCTCTTCCAGGCCCAGAACGCCGGGCTTTTCCTCGGCCAGATCCCGCATCCGGCCAGCGGCGAAAAGTCGGTCAACCTGCGCGCCGCCAGATCGGTCCTCGACTCCCTCGAGATGCTCGCCGCCAAAACCGCCGGCAATTTGACCGGGACCGAGCAAAAACTCCTCACCACCGCACTTGCCAACCTGCGTCCGCTTTACGACAAAGCAGCAGGCTAAACGAGCGTTTCGATTTTCTTCCGCAATGACTTTCGACCCATTCCAAATCGGTGACGTGCCCGTCGGCGGGCCGGTGCCCTTCTTCATCCTCGGTCCCTGCGCCCTGGAATCCGAGGCTTTCGCCTGGGAGATGGCCCGCGCCATCGACGAAATCGCCAAGCGCACCGGCATCCACTACCTCTTCAAAGCCTCCTACGACAAGGCCAACCGGACCTCCGTGAGCTCCTTCCGTGGCCCCGGCGTCGCCGAAGGCTGCCGGATCCTCGGCGAGATCGGCAAGGAGCTCGGCGTGCCCGTCACCACCGACGTCCATAGCCCGCAGGACGCGGAAATCGCCGCCGCGCACGTCGACCTGCTGCAAATCCCCGCCTTCCTCTGCCGCCAGACCGACCTGCTCGAAGCCGCCGCCAAAACCGGCCGCGCGGTCAACGTGAAAAAGGGCCAGTTCCTCGCCCCCTGGGACGTCGTCAACATCGCCGACAAGCTGCGCGCCTTCGACTGCCGCAATTTCGTCATCACCGAGCGCGGCACCACCTTCGGCTACAACAATCTGGTCGCCGACATGCGCTCGCTGTTCTGGCTGCGCAAGGAAGGCCTGCCCGTGGTGTTCGACGCCACCCACTCGGTCCAGCGCCCCGGCGGCCTCGGCGGCACCACCGGCGGCGATGGCGAACTCGCGCCGGTGCTCGCCCGCGCCGCGGTCGCCACCGGGGTCGACGGCATCTTCCTCGAAACGCACTCCGATCCGGCGAACGCGTTTTCCGATGGACCGAACCAGATCCCGCTCGAATTTCTCGAAGACCTGCTCGTCCGACTGGTGGCCATCCACCATGCCGCCCACGGCGCCTGAACCGATCCATCCCGACCTGCCGTGCCCCTCCGCCCCCACCCGCAGCCCTTTTTCGCCCGCCTGCTCGGCCGCGGGATGGCTTGCACGTTGGCGGGCATCACCTGGGCCACCGCCCAGAGCCTGCGATTCCAGGATGACCCCGGGAACCCTGACCGGATCGAATCCGGCGGTCTCCTGAATGCCGACCTGATGCCCGACGGCGGGGTTCTCAAGGACGTGCTGATTCCCCAGTACGACGACGACCTTTTCCTCAGCGCCACCCTGCGAGCCGGGGAAATGACGATCTCGGTCGAGAAAAAGAGCGATGAGGTGCAGATCAAGCACATCGACGCCCTCCGGGTGAAACTCGAGTTCTTCAACCCCGACCAGTCGTCGCGGGGAGAGATCGAGATGGCCACGGCCCGCTACGACGCGCTCAGGCAACTGCTCACGTCGAGCGAACCGGTTTCCCTGGTTTCGGACGACGTGACGGCGCACGGTTCCAAGCTCGACTACGACCTCAAGAATACCCGGGGCTTCCTCCATGGCCCCGTCACCGCCGTCATCACGGCCGATCAAAGCACCTCGATGAATACCCGACCCCTTCGCCAGACCCTCGCCGCCGGCGCGCTCCTGATGGCCTCCGCCGCCCCCTCGCCGGCCGAGCCCACGCCCGCCGCCACGGTCGCCGAAAGGATCGCGGAGGCCCGTCTCAATCCGGAAGAACTCGCGCGCATCGCGAGTGATTCGGCAAGCGGCCGGCCCCAGGTCGAGGCCGCGGCCGCTGAAGGCGACAAATCTCTCGGCGATACCTCGGCCAAGTCCGAGGAGGCGACCGACGCCATGGCGGACTTCTTCCGCCACGCCGAATTGACCACCCTGATGGCGGAAGCCGCTCCCGCGACCCCGCCCGGCGACGTCCCCCGGCCGAACATTCCGCCCGACCCGACCACCACCCGCATCACCTCGGACGACGGCGCCTTTTTCGACTCCAAGAACGGCATCCTGATCTTCCTGAAAAACGTGGTCGTCAAGGACCCGCGGTTCAACATGTCGGCGACCGACGAGGTGAAGGTGTTCTTCGATCCCAAGGGGGAGCCCGCCGCCGCCAAGGCGACGCCGGAACCTCCCGCGGCGGGTGCCGCCGCTCCCCCGCCGGAAGCCGTCAAACCCGTCGAGGCGCCGGCCGCGGACAAGGCGGAGCCGAAGGACAAGGCCGGGCTCGCCGGTCCCCGGTTCGGCAAGCCGAACCGCATCGTCGCCACCGGCACCGTCGTGATCGAGTATCAGTCCGACAACCCGAAGGAGGCTCCGGTCAAGGCCTCGGCGCGCACCGTCATTTATGACCTCAAGAAGGAAGAATTCATTCTCCGCGGCGGGTCGCCGTGGGTGCTCCGCGAGGGCCAGGTGAGTTCGGTCCCGGGCAACGACGCCTACATCGTGGTTCAAAAGGACGGCAGTTTTGTCACCGGCAACGGCGGCATCGATGCCCGCATGGACATCAAGGAGAAGGACGACGACAAAAAGCCACGCTGAACATGTCTTCCTCACCCGCTCCCGCGACCCGCGCACCGCTGCTTTCCGCCACCGGCCTGCGCAAATGCTACGGCGGCCGCGCCGTGGTCGATGGCGTCAGCCTCAGCGTCTCGCCCGGCGAGATCGTCGGCCTGCTCGGCCCCAACGGCGCCGGCAAGACGACCTCGTTCTACATGATCGCCGGCCTGGTGCGGCCCGACGCCGGCACCGTGGAATTCAACGGCAAAGACATTTCCCGCATGCCGATGCACCGCCGTGCCCGCCTCGGCCTCGGCTACCTGCCGCAGGAAGAATCGGTTTTCCGCAAGCTCACCGCCTTCGAAAACCTGATCGCGGTCCTCGAAACCCGCCCCGGCCTCTCCAAAAAGGACCGCATCGAGCGCGCCGAGAACCTGCTCGCCCGCTTCAAGATCACCCGCGTCCGCAATTCCGAAGCGATCGCCCTTTCCGGCGGGGAAAAACGCCGCCTCGCGATCGCCCGGGCCCTCTGCACCGAGCCGCGCCTCCTGATGCTCGACGAACCGTTCGCCGGCATCGACCCGATCGCGGTCGAGGACATCCAGGCGATCGTCCGCGAACTGCGGGAGCGCGACGGGCTGGCCATCCTGATCACCGACCACTCGGTTCGCGAAACGCTGTCCATCGTCGACCGGGCCTTCCTCATCCACGACGGCCGGGTCATCCTCGAAGGGGCCTCCGAAGTGCTGGTCAACGATCCGATCGCCCGCAAGCACTACCTGGGCGAGGATTTCCGGATGTAAGCCGGGAGAAGAAAGTGATCACAACGAAACAGGCGAAACTCCGCGAAAATCAAGGCATGGTGAAAATTGATCCGAACCTCCGCTAAATGGATCGGCTCCTTCACCCATTCTCTCAAATTTCGCCAGTTTCGTCTCTTTCGTTGTTCCCATCTCGGCTTTCACGGTCAGGGCCCGCCCGTCCCGATAAGAAACAGCCGCGGGATTTCTCCCGCGGCTGTCAGCATTCCAAACAATCCACAGAAAGGGCGACGGGTCAGGTTGCCGCGAAGCCTTCGACAAGTGCCCGTGGCAGCGGCTTGTCCTTGCGACGCAGGGCCTTGCGCATCTTGGTGAGCGCCACGTTCTGCAGCTGGCGGATCCGTTCCCGGGTCACGCCGAATTCACGGCCCACTTCCTCCAGCGTCATCGGGGTCTTGCCCGTCAAACCGAAGCGTTCGTCGATGATCCGCCGCTCGCGGGTGTCGAGCACCGCCAGCAAGCCGTCGAGCTCACCGTGCAGGTTCTTCTCCGACAGCGATTCGAGCGGGTTCTCCGCGCGATCGTCGCCGATGATCTCGCCGTACTCCGTCGCTTCGCCTTCGTTGATCGGGGCGTCGAGCGAGGTCGGGCGTTGCGAGGCCTGCCTCAGCATCGCCAGCTTGCGGTGCGGCAGTCCGACCTCGTCGGCCAGTTCCTCGTCGGTCGGTTCACGGCCCAGCGCTTCGGCCAGCAGGGTAGCGATCCGGCGCATCTTGGCGATCTTGTCGACCATGTGAACGGGCAGGCGGATGGTCTTGCTCTGATTGGCCAGCGCGCGCTTGATCGACTGCTTGATCCACCAGGCGGCGTAGGTTGAAAGCTTGCCGCCCTTCTTCGGGTCGAATCGCTCCACCGCCTTCATCAACCCGATGTTCCCTTCGGAAATCAGGTCGGAAATCGGCAGGCCGTAGCCCGAATAGTCCTGGGCGATCTTCACCACGAGCCGCAGATTCGCCTTGATCATGTGTGCCCGCGCCTCCTTGTCGCCGCGCTTGATCTTGCGGGCGAGCTTCACCTCTTCCTCAGGGGTGAGCAGCGGGGTCTTGGAGATTTCCCGCAAGTAGACCTTCAAACTGGAATCGGATTCATATGTCATGGCAGGGGCCCGGTTTTTCCGGGTTCTAGAGATTAAGCGCCGCAGCGCCGGATTTTATTCCGAAATTCGGACTGCACCTTGTAATTACATCGTTAAGACCAAGAGCAGGACGAATCCTTAGTTCTACAAGCAATCGCCATGCCTCGCGGCTCCGCGAGAGGGGCCAACCGTTGGCTTTCAAACGATTGCATGAATTCAGACTCCTCCGGGGTCAGTTGCGGCTGAAGATAGGCGTGGCAATTTGCCACGTTTGTTGTGCCAAACGTGTCAATTTGACTCCCCATCCTGTCGCAGCCCTCCGCAAGCCCCACGGGATCGCGCGAACCCGCATCGACGGAAGGGAATCCGGCCGGGATCAAGGAGCGCCGACCGGCTGCCGACGCTTCGCCTTCGGAAACCCCGCCATTTGATCGAAAGACCCGGCGCGCGCTGTCACGTTTGCTTCCGGCCGCCATCTTCACCCACGCATGAAATCCCTGCTCCCCTTGGTTCTTTCGTTGCCCGCCCTGCTCGTCGCCCAGGACGATCCCTCGCGCCCGATGGCCCGCACGGCGGCGCTCGATGCCGCCGGCACCGCGGCCCGGATGAAGGTGCCGGACGGATTCCGGGTGGAGGTGATCGCCCGCGAACCCGACATCGTCCAACCGATCGCCTACACGATCGACGACCGCGGCCGCTTGTGGGTGCTGGAGAACACCAACTACCCGGAATCGCCGGGCAAGCCGCACGACCGGATCGTCGTGCTGGAAGACGCGGACGGCGACGGGAAGTTCGAGAAGCGCTCGCGGTTCCTCGACACGGCGACCTTCAGCAGCGGGATCGCGGTCGGCTTCGGCGGCGTGTGGCTCGGCTCGCCGCCCCATCTGCTGTTCGTTCCGGACCGCGATGGCGACGCGGTGCCCGACGGCGAGCCGCAGGTCGTGCTCGACGGCTGGGGCGCGCAGGACACCCACGAGACGCTGAACAATTTCACCTGGGGTCCCGACGGCTGGCTCTATGGCACGCAGGGGATTTTCACCGAGTCGAAGGTCGGCCGCCCCGGCGCGACCGCGGCCGGGCGGGTTCCGATCAATGCCGGCGTCTGGCGCTACCATCCGACCCGCCGGGTCTTCGAGCGCTGGTGCGAGGGTGTCAGCAACCAGTGGGGCCTCGATTGGAACGATCAGGGCGAGGCCTTCTTCGCCGCCTGCGTGGTGCCGCACCTGTGGCATGCCGTCGAGGGCGCGCATTACACCCGCCAGGCCGGCTCGCATTACAATCCGCATGTCTATGGAGATATCCAGACGATCGCTTGGGGCCGCTACGAGAAGGCCGGCTACTGCGGGGCGATGTTCTATCTCGGCGGCGCGTTCCCCGACGAATGGCGGAACAACTTTTTCTTCCACGACGTCCATATGAACCGGCTGCGCTGCGAAACGCTCTCCCGCCACGGTTCGGGCTACCGGAGCGCCCGCAAGACCGACTTCATCCACAGCGCGGACCCCTGGTTCCGCGGGCTCTCGCCGCAGTACGGGCCGGACGGGGGCGTCTTCATCAGCGACTGGTATGACAAGGTACCCTGCCACCAGCAGCGCGCCTTTACCGACCGCTCGAACGGCCGGCTTTACAAGATCGTCAACGACCGCGTGAAACCGCGCGTCGTGAACCTGGGCGCGGCGACCGGCGCGGAGCTGGTGGCGCTGCAGCTCGACCCGAACGACTGGTTCGTCCGCCACGCCCGACGCTTGCTCCAGGAACGCGGGCCGGCGCCGGAAACCACCGCGGCCCTTGAAAAAATCCTCTTTGAAAATCCCGATGACACCCGCCAGCTCCGTGCGTTGTGGTGCCTCCACAGCCAGGATGCCTTGAGCGAGGCCACGGCTTTGCGGGCGCTGGCAGCGACGTCCGAATTCGTCCGCGGCTGGACGATCACCTGCGTCACCGAGCGGGGCATGCCCACCGCGGAGCTGCTCGCCCGGCTGGTCGATCTCGCGGCGAACGACCCCTCGCCTGCGGTCCGCCTGCGCCTCTCCTCCGCCGCGCAGAAGTTGCCGCCGGCCGAGCGCTGGCCGCTGCTTGCCGCGCTGGCCGCCCATGACGGGGACCGGGACGACCACAACCTGCCGCTGATGAACTGGTATGCTGCGGAAGCCGCCGTCGCCGCCGACCCGCGGCGCGGGATCGAGCTGCTGCGCGCCACCCGCCAGCCGCGGCTGCAGGAATTCATCCCGCGCCGCGTCCTCGCGCTCGCGGTGCAGGACGGCAGGGAGGTCTCGGCCGCGATGGCCGCCGTGGCGGGATTCCTGGCGGACACGGACTCGGCGACCCGCGCGCTGGTCCTGCGCGGGCTGCTCGACGCCGCGAAAGGCGAGCGCAAGCTCGCCGAGCCCGCCGGCTGGGCCGCCGCCTACGAAAAACTCGGCCAGGACCCCGACCGGCAAGTCCGCCAGCAGGCGCGCTCGCTGGCCCTGCTGTTCGGCAGCTCCACGGCGCTCACCGAACTCCGCGCGCTCCTCTCCGACGCCACCGCCGACCCCGCGGCGCGCCGCAACGCGCTCGACGCCCTGGTCACCGGCCGCGACGCCGCCTCGCTCGATCCTCTCCTCGCGCTCGCCAAGGACCCCGGCCCGCTCCGCGCCGACGCATTGCGGGCGCTCGCTCAGTACGATGACCCTCGTATTTCAATTCTGTTACTCGAAGCCTACCCGTCCTTCGCCTCCGCGGAAAAGTCGGCCGCCCTCGCCACCCTCGTCGCCCGCCCGGCGGGCAGCGAGGCCCTGCTCGCCGCCCTCGAGGCCAAGCGCCTGCCGCTCGCCGACCTCACCGCGCCGCTGGCCCGGCTGATCCAGGGCCACCGCCGCGACGACTTCGACCAATGGCTGGCGAAGCACTGGGGAACGCTCCAGACCACCGGTGCCGAGCGACTGGCGGACATCGCGCGCTACCGCAAGTTCCTCGGCGAGGACGCCATCCGGCGCGCCGATGCGAAAAATGGCCGTGCGATCTTCCAGCGCACTTGCGCCGCTTGCCATGTCCTGTTCGGCCAAGGCGGTAACATCGGGCCCGGACTGCCCGGCAGTTTCACCGACATCGACTACCTCCTGCAGAACATCCTCGACCCCGATGCGGTCATCGGCCGCGACTACCAGCAGACCTTCATCACCACTCGCGACGGCAGCGTGGTGGCCGGGGTGGTGGCGGAAGAGAACGAGCGCACCATCACCGTGAAGACCCTCGCCGCACCGGTCACCCTGTCGAAAGACCAGATCGCCAAGCGGGAGCTCAGCCCGCATTCGATGATGCCCGCCGGCTTGCTCGACCCGCTGCAGGAAACCGAAGTGCGCGATCTCTTCCTCTATCTGCGCCAATCGAAGGACCCGTGATTACGCCACGCGGCGCAGCCGCTCTCGGACTGCTGCGATGATTCGCAGCTTTCGAGTGCAAGGAGAGGCCCGCCGCTCCCGTGGACCGAGGCGACCTTCAGGGACCGCCGCGTCGCGCCAGAACGGCCCGCCCCACCCTCCATTCCCAGAGCTGCGAATCATCGCAGCAGTCCGAGGGCCTCCGGCGGCCTTCCCGCGGCGACGGAACTTGATCATCCCGCCCGATGCTTCAGGCTGCGCCATCATGCACCGCCGCCGATTCCTCGAAGCCTCCGCCCTCGCGCTTGCCGCCACCGCCTTGCCCGCCCGCGCCGCGGAGGCCGGCGGGAACCGCACGTGCGCGGTGTTCACCAAGTCGCTCGAAGCCCTCGCGCCCGAAGAGCTGGCGGACCAGCTCGCGGCGATCGGCGTCACCGCGATCGAGGCCCCGATCCGCCCGGGCGGACACATCGAGCCGCGCGACGTCGCGGACAAGCTGCCCGGCTTCGTCGCGGCGCTCAAGAAGCGGGGTATCGACCTCGCCATCCTCAGCTCCGGCATCGGCCAGGCGGACGCGGAAAGCGAGGCCGTGCTGCGCGCCGCCGCCGCCCTCGGTATCAAACGCTACCGGCTCACCCACTACCGTTACGATCTCAAGAAGCCGCTCGGCCCCCAGCTTGACGACATCAAGGCCAAGCTCAAGGACCTCGCCGCGATGAACCGCGAGATCGGCATCCAGGGCCAGTATCAGAACCACCGCGGCAACAACTTCGTCGGCGCGCCGGTCTGGGACATCGTGGCGGCGCTTGAGGGCATCGATCCCGCCCACCTCGGCCTCGCCTTCGACTTCGCCCATGCCACCGTCGAGGGCGCGAACGCCTGGGAACTGAACCTCCGCCGCGCCGCGCCGCACGTGGTGACCGTCTATTTCAAGGACTACCGCCTCGACGGCCGCCAGTGGAGCGCCTGCCCGCTCGGCGAAGGGGTTGTCGACCCCAAGGCCGGCCGGCTCGTGCGCGAACTGCTGCCCGCGGGCACCCCGGTCTCGCTGCATGTCGAATACATCGGCGGCGGCGGCGATCGAGTGGCGAAGACCTTCGCGGCGATGAAGGCCGACCTCGCGACCCTTGCGAAGTGGCTGCCGTGAATCCCGTGGCCGGGATTCGTGGGAGATGGGAGATGGGAGATGGGAGAGTTCAATAACGGCAACGCGGTTGTTGATGACCCGACGGACGTCGCACCCTGCGCACCCTGCGCCATTCCGGACCCACCGACCCACCGACCCACCGATCCACCGATCCACCGATCTCAGCCCTCGCCAACGACCTCCGACCACCATCGACTCTTGCCCACCGACCACAGGCGGCAAAATGCCGCCTGCCCATCGTCATGTCGCCTGCAAGGCGACACTCCGCGGTCGTCCACCATCCACCATCCACCGATCTTTAAAATGCCCGTCCCTCGGAAGCGCCCCTGCTTTTCCAGCGCCTCGATCTCCGCGGCCGGCGAGCAGCCGTTGTCGCTGGTGAAGATCAGCACCGTGTTGGCCGCCAGCCCGCTCTGGTCCAAGGCCGCCATCACCTCGCCGACGCAGGCGTCGGTCTGCATCACGAAGTCGCCGTAGTCGCCGAGCCCGCTTTTGCCCTGCCACTCCGCGGTCGGGAGAATCGGGGTGTGGGGCGAGGCCAGCGGGAGGTAGAGGAAGAATGGCTTGTCGTCCTGCTTGCGGCCGGAGATCAGCTCGACGGCCTTGCGGGTGAGCCCGGGCAGCACGTCGATCGCCTCGAAAGCCGGGTCCGCCGGACCCTCGCGGATCCACGTTTTCTTCGCGGTCGGCAAGGCGGTCAGGCGGTCGTTGTCGATCCACGCGTAGGGCGGCATGTCGAGCGAGGCGCTGATCCCGAAAAACGAATCGAAACCGCGCGCGGTCGGCCCCTGCTGGAAGGGCTTCGAAAAATCGAACTGCCAGCCGGGGTGCTGCTTGCGTTCGGCCGGGCTTTCCCACTTCGCCCATTCCAGGCCGAGGTGCCATTTGCCGATGCACGCGGTGCGGTAGCCCTGCTCTTTGAGCATCGCCGCCACGGTCATCCGCCCGGGCGCGATCAAGGGCGGGCTGGTCCCGCCGAGCACGCCGCTGACCAGCGAGCTGCGCCAGGCGTAGCGGCCGGTGAGGATGCCGTAGCGGGTCGGCGTGCAGACCGAGGACCCGCTGTGCGCGTCGTTGAAGACCATTCCTTGCGCGGCGAGCCGGTCGAGGTGCGGCGTCGCGATCTTCCCGCGCTTTGGATTGAGCGCCTGGACATCGCCGTAGCCGAGGTCGTCGGCGAGGATGTAAACGATGTTCGGCTTGTCCGCGGCGGACGCAGAGAAGCAGGCGAGCAGGAGGGCGGCGGTGAGCGGCAGTCGCATGATGAAAAACGGGTGGCGGGCTCCGGCGGTCTTCACGGCGCCGGTTTGAGGGTCGGCGGCCCTTTCAGCCAGCCGAGCGACCCGAGGAACTTGTCAGCCTCGATCACGGTCTGCTGGAAATAGGGAGCGGCATTGAAGAATCCGTGGCCGGCACCGGGATAGAGACGCGTTTCGCAGCGCGAGCCGGCCTTCTTCATCTCGGCCTCGAAGTCCGTGGCCACCTTGACCGGAATCAGATTGTCCTTCTCGCCGAGGAACACGATGGCCGGCGGGGCGCCCTTCGTCACGTGGTGGGCCGGGGAAAACTCGCGGTAGCGCTTGCCGACCCGCTCGTGTCCCCACTCGCCCGGGCCGTTGTTGAAGACCGGATTGAACAGCACCAGCGCGTCGGGCTTGCAGGAAACCTTCAGGTCGTCCTGCGGATCGTCCAGCCCGTCGACCAGGGCCGTGAAGGCCGCCAGGTGGCCGCCGGCCGAGCCCCCTGCCCCGGCGATCCGCGCCGGATCGATCCCCAGCTCCGCCGCATGGGCGCGGACGTGGCGGATCGCCGATTTGGCGTCGGCGCAGCTCAGCAGCGGCGGGCCTTTGTCGCCCTTGGCGATGGTCCGGTATTCCACCCGGATCCCGACCATCCCGCGGCTGGCGAAGTACGCGCTGTGACGCTCGAATTGCTTGGGCGTGCCGCCGACCCAGCCGCCGCCGAAGAAGAACACGATCGCCGGACGCTTGTCGGCCGCGGTCCAGCCGGGCGGCTTGTCGACCAGCAGCTTGAGCTCCCGCTCTCCCTCCTTCTTGTAAACCCGCTCTTCGGAAGCGGCGGAAGCCGGGGCGGACACGAACAGCGAGCCCACCAGGCAGGCCGCCGCGAACGAGGAAAGGAAACGGGTCATGATCAGAGGTCGGTTCGGTAACAGAACATAGGGATTACTCCCGCTTCACCCCAGGACCTGCCGGGATTTCCCCGTCATCGTCCAGAAGCGCACGCTTGTTTCTCCTTTGGCTCCAGGGTCGCTTCAAGCGCCAATCTTCATTCGGGTTCGGGCAGTCCCGAAAAGGAGGATCAGCGCGCCAACAAGTCCGGCAAGCTCGAGCGGCAGATCATCGGGTGAGCTCGCGATCGCGGCCGCGCTCCATAGCCCGAGTCCGAACCAGCGGCAACCCACCCACAAAGGGCCGCGCCGGAGGGCCAATTTCCTACCGCGGAAGGAGCGATCGGACAGCAACCAGTTGACCAACCCGACGACCGCCAAAACAGCGCCAAGGGTCGCGATTTCTTCCGGGCGGGTCATCGGAGTATTCTGGGAGGATCCCTGGAGTTGCCAAGCGCCGGGTTCGCTTGGCGGGGTTCAGGCGCAGAGGTGATAGACGCCGAAAACGAGACCTCCCAAAAAGCCGACCAGGGACACCACGGTGCCCACCTCGAACACCCGGTAAACCGGCAGCAATCCCCAAAACCAACGGAAGTGGCAGAAGAGCCCGATGCTCGTGTAGGCCACACCCAGCGACTTGGCCGTGGCACCGTGAACCACCATGTCCGACCCGCGGTTTCCAAACCAAATTGCCTCTTCGGTCAACCACGCCTGGACTCCGAAATAGACCACAACGAGCGGCAGGATGACCCCGAGGATCACCAGCTTCACCCGTCCCCCGGAAGGCGGATACGCGAGATCCTCGATTTCACTGGCCGTGTCCCGGTGTGGATTTTCGAACCATTTCATTTTCAGTCGATACCCCGGGTCAGGGGAGCAAGCGGGACCGCGACGAGTTCAGTCAAAATTGCGACGCAAGGCCAGACCGCGATGGAAACGCGCAAGCATCGGCCGGGCAGCAGCGGCCAGAACCAGTCCCTGAGTGCGCTCTTCATCGCGTGCCGCGCTCGGATCAGGGATCGTCGGTTCCCTCGCTGGCAAACTTGTTGAGCGACGCGCGCAGGACCACACGGTTGCCATCCGCGGTGGTGATGGAGTGGGTGTCGATCAGGTTCTGGGCACCCGCGAGGATCTGCCGGAGCACGTCACCGACCGGCTCCAGGTGCTCCGGTTCCAGGATGTCGTTCCAGCATTGGAGGTTCACATCACCGGAGAATTCGGTCTCCGTCCAATTCCCCAAATGCCCGTCCAAAAGGGTCGCGACGTGCTCCTGCATCCGGTCCGGACTTTCGACTTCCAGATAGGTGACGTAGCGCAACTGGGTTTTCCCGTTGATCTCCAGGAGAAGTCCGCTTGGCATGTGGAATTCGTCTTCGTTCATCGGCTTGGATCACGTTCCGGTTCTATACGTGCCTCCAGAAGCGGCATTGCGGAAAACACTGATTCTGCACATAATGCGGAGTAATCCTCGTCCAGAAGTGTTCGAAGTGCCTCGTCACAGTCTTTCCCAACGACGAAGATTCCTGTGCGCATCTCGAAAGGAACGGCGCTGCATTTGATCTTTTGCTTTTTGAACCAGCCCATTTATTTGCAACGATGAGTTTTCCTACGCCCGACCGGGGGCGAGGCTTCGACTGCGGGTTGAGGTTGTAGCGGTCATGACGGCTGGAGCTGGAGGCGGGTCCGGCGTTAGGAGTGACTCTTGTTCACCTTCTCTGTTTTGGTGGCAGCTCGTCCCCGGGATCTGGGTCGCAATCAGGAACCAGGGCCAGAAGGCGGTCAAAATCCTTGAGGTTCGCACGTTCGGCCCGTTGTCGAAGGTAATCAACAGTCTCCAATGCGGAGAGTTTCTCTGCCGCCGCTGTAATGATGAACTGGTTCATTGAGTAACCATCCTTCATCGCAAGTTCTTTGATCGCACGATGGAGGGAATCGGGGACACGAATGGACAGGGTAGTCATGGTCTGATGAAATCTAGCGTTGCGGCAGGTGAGATGGCGCGAACTCCCATTGAGTCCGACCCTTGAAAGTCGTTGACGTTGTGTGTAATGACGAATGAGGCCGAAGCAGCGACCGCGAGTTCGAGGACAAGGTCATCATCCGGGTCAGGCAGGAACGGTCTCCACGCGAAAAATATTTGCTGGTGATCGGCCAATTTGCAAAGGCCATCCACGATCCTGCCGAGTTCCTCAGCCGTGAACCGAGGAATGAGACCAGGCCGCAGCACGACCGATTCATACTCAAGAACGAGGGCGACGGACACGGCAATACGGATATCCCCGGCGCGGATCGCTCGGAGGATCTGAAAGCTGGCACCCCGCTGTGACCGGAGTCCCGCCACAAGGACTGACGTGTCGAGAACGGCATACACTTTTGGTATTATCCACGATACCGCCCAGAACACGAGCAATTTTCCCTTGGAGGGGCTAGCGGCGTTCGGAAGGTCGAGCCGGTCTGAAGACCGGCGCTCCCGGGTGCGGAGGCTGCCGCCCGTCCATCGTCATGCCGCCTTCAAGGCGACACTCCAATCGGCAGACGTCGCCCACGAGGTGACGCTCCAATCGGCGGCCGTCGTGTTCCAAAGTCCGCGGGGGGTCCAAACCGGGCGGTTTTCCGCAATTTCCGCGTGGCGGGACCGGGGTCCGGGCCCTAGTTTCACCCGCATGCACACCGTCCCCGTCGAGCACACCGACCCGATCAACGCGCAAATCCTGGCCGTTTCCGAAGACCTGGTCGCCGGTTTCCAGCGCCAGCCGTTCCACGTGATCGCCGAGCAGAGCGGCGTGCCGCTGGAGATCGTGCTGGAGCGGATCCGCGCGATGGTCGAGGCCGGGATCATCCGCCGGGTCCGCCAGACCCTGCTCTCGACCAAGCTGGCCCACGGCGCGCTGGTGGCCTGGAAGGTCCCGGAGGAGAAGCTCAACGCGGCCTTCGATTTCATGTCGAAGGAAGACCCCTTCTCCGGCCACGTGGTGATCCGCTCGACCGATAGCGAGGTGTCCGGCTCCGGCTACCGGCTGTGGACCACGCTGAAAGTGCCGGTCGGCGAGTCGCTCGACGAGCACGCGACCGCCTTGCTCCGGCTGACCGGGGCGACCGAATACCTGCTGATGCCCGCCAACGGCGTGTTCGCGCTGGGCGTCGGCCACATCCGCCGGCGCGCGCTGGAGCCGGGCGACAAGTCCGACGAACCGGCGGTGATGATGACCACCGCCACCGTCGAGCTTTCGCCGGAGGAATGGCAGGTGCTGCTTTCGCTCAAGGAGGAGCTGACGCCGGAGGAAATCCGCGCCAACCCGTGGGACGACCGCGCCGCCGCGCTCGGCCTGTCGCTGGACCGCTTTTGCGAGATCGCGGAAGGGCTCAACGCGAAGAAGGTCATCGGCCGCTTCTCGACCTTCCTCGAGCACGTCAAGCCGTCCGCCACCGGCGAACGGGTCACCCGTTTCAACGGTCTCTTCCACTGGGCGGTGCCGAAGGGCCGCGAGATCGAAGCCGGGGCCGAGGTCGGCCGCCATTTTTGCATGACCCATTGCTACTGGCGCGAGGGCGGACCGCAATTCGGCGACGTCAACATCATGGGCGTGGTCCACGGGACGGAGAAACCCCGCGTGCTCGAACACAAGGCCGCGATCGACCGTCACCTCGAAGCCGTCGGCATCGCGGTTTCCTACACCAACGTCTTCTGGGGCGGTCGCTCGGAAATCAAGCCGTCGGAGATCTCACCGGTCGTTTACAAGGAGTGGCACGCGAAGCACGAAGAAGTGCCGAGTGATCAGTGAAAGACCATGAAGTCGCGACCTTCGGCTTTTGGCATTCGCCCGCGTGTCGGCCCCGGGAGGGGCATCAGAAATCAGCCGGTGGCGTGAGCCCTGATCGTTATACGGATCTTTCCTTTCAACGGGGGATTTCGTCTGTCCCAAAGGGACTGGGGATCAAAGCCCTGGGTTGCGAGGCACGAGCTAGCCAGGGTAGGCGCGGGCCAAAAAATCTCCCCCAATGCGTATAAAGGTCAGGGCGTGCGCCACCGGGCCGTTGGAAATGGGAATTCCGCCCTGGAGGGGCGGCGGAAGGGCGGAACTGAACGGTTGAACCTCGCATCTTCGAAGACCTGCGCTCCCGTGCTTCGTCCGGCGACCCTCCGGGACGCGTTTCCCCCGCCGACCGGGATCCGGTGGCTCACGCCCACCGGCTAATCTCGGAAGCCCCTCCGGGGCAAAGCCGGGTTCCACTCCAAAGTGAGGTGGCCCTGCTTGATGCCCCCTTCCCTAGCGGGAATAGAGCAAATACGGCCCGCGCCGCTTCAAAAAGGCGGCCAGGCCGCGGTCGCGGATGGAACGGATCTCCGGTTGCGGCTTGCCCTCCCGGATCGCCGCCAGCGTCTCGGGGTCCCCGAGCAGCTTCGCCATTCGATCCAAGGCGAGTTCGTCCGGGTGCATTTTGTGCAGGGTGGCCGCCAGCAGCAGGCCGAGGTCGGCGGCGCGGAAGGCGTTGCGGTCGGTGAGGAGGATCCGCACGCCGCGGCATTCCTCGCCGGCGAACTCGCTGGCGGCGGGCGTGAAGCGGACCGGCACGAAGCGGACCCCGGCGAGGCCGGCTCGGTTGAGCGCGGCGGCCAGCTTGAGGTCGTCGAAGTAAGGCGCTCCCAGGAGTTCGAACGGGGTGCCGGTCCCGCGGCCGACGCTGACCTTGCAGAATTCCAGCAGGCCGACGCCCGGATAGAGCGTCGCCTCGTTCAGGCCGCGCATGTTCGGCGAGGGGTCCCGCCACGGCAAGCCGGTCGCGTCGAACCAGCGCAGCGGCGAGCCGCCCTCGCAGCGGATCACCCCGGGAGCGGTGCCGAATTTCCGCTCGGTGTTGATCTGCCGGGCCAGCTCGCCCACCGTCATGCCGTGGCGCAGCGGGATCTCGTGGGCGGCCACGAAGCTGCGCTCCGCGCTCAGCACGGGGCCCTCGACGAGCGGGCCGATCGGATTGACCCGGTCGAGCACGACGAAGCGGATCTTCGCCTTGCCGGCGGCTTCAAGGCAGTTGGCCAGGGTCGAGACGTAAGTGTAGAAGCGGCAGCCGATGTCCTGGATGTCGAAAACCAGGGTGTCGATGCCCTTGAGCTGCTCCGCCGTCGGAGTACGACGTTCGCCGTAGAGGCTGTAAACCGGCAGTCCGGTCTTTTCGTCGGTGGTGTCGCCGATCTTCTCGTGATCCTGGTCGCCGCGGATGCCGTGCTCGGGGGAGAACAGGGCGACCACTTTCACGTCCTTCGCCGCATGCAGCAGGTCGATGGTGGGATTCCGCTCGCGGTCGATGCCGGTATGATTGGTGATCAGCCCGATCTTCCGGCCGCGCAGCTGGCGGTAGGAATCCCGCTTCAGCACATCGATCCCGTTCAGCACCGGCCCCTCGGCCGGACCTCGCCGGGCGATCGCCCGCTTCGCCGGATCCGCGGGGAGCGCGCCGGCGACCTTCTTGAAATCGAAGCCCTGGACGGCGCGCGCGGCGAGGGTGCCGAGCTCGCCTTGGAGCGCGATCACGCCGCCGTTCTCATCGGGATGATTGCGGTTGGAGAGGAAGATGGTCGAGGTCTTGGAGAAGGGATCGAGCCAGATCCGCGTGCCGGTCCAGCCGGTGTGACCATAGCTGCCGACCGGAAAGACTTCGCCGCGGGGTCCGGCGTAGGGCGAGTCGATGTCCCAGCCGAAGCCGCGCCGCGGCAGCCCCTTGGGCGACTGCACCGAAGTCATGGCCTTCACCGTCTCCGGCTTGAAAATCCGCACGCCGTCGAGTTCGCCGCCGTTGAGCATCATCCGGGAAAAGCGCCCGAGGTCCGCGGCGGTGGTGAAGAGTCCCGCATGTCCGGCCACCCCGCCCATCCGCCGCGCGGTGGGATCGTGAACCACCCCGCGCAGGGGCTTGCCGTCCGCCATGACCGTGGTGGGGGCGATCCGCGCGGTGTCACCGGGGACCAGCGTGCGGAAGCCGCTGTCCTTCATCTTCAGCGGCTGGAAAACCTCCCGCTGGCAGAAGGCGTCCAGCGTCTCGCCGCCCACATGCTCGACCAGCAGGCCGAGCAGGATGAAATTGATATCGCTGTAGCGGTAAGACTTTCCCGGGGGTGCCGGCAGGGGCTCCGCGCAGGCGAGTTTCAGCGCCCCGTCCTTGCCCTGCCAATCGCCGTCCGGCGAGAGCCCGGCCCGCAGCCCGGAACTGTGGGTGAGCAACTGGCGGAGCGTGATCGCTTCCTTGCCGGCGCCGGTGAACTCGGGGAAATAGCGGCTCAGCGGCGCTGCCACGTCGAGCTTGCCGGCTTCCACCAGCTTCATCACCGCGGCGGTCGTGGCGATCACCTTGGTCAAGGAAGCCGCGTCGAAGATCGTGTCCTCGCTCATCGGTTCGAGCGCCGGGATGATGGCCCGGTCGCCATAGGCCTTCTGATAGGCGGTGCCCTCGCGCTCCAGCCGGAACACCGCGCCGGGAGCACGGGCGTCGGTGACCGCCTGGGAGATCGCGTCATCGATTTCCCGCAGGCGGGCGGCATCGAACGGGGGCCCGGCGACGGCGGGGGAGGCGAGGGCCAGGGTGAGCAAACAGCGAAAGAGGAAGATCATGCGGAGAAAGGGGATGCGTCGTGCGCCTTGAATGAAGCCTACGGTGGCCGAAGCCGGGTTTTTCGGCGAGGCGGTAGATCGCGACGCCGCGGCAAGCCGCGGATCTTTGACGGCATGGAGAATCGGGGTAGGGTGAACGATGGCCCAATCCACACTGTCCCGCCGCGCGTCTTTCAGCATCCCGTCGATCATCGCCCTCTTGGCTGCCATCGGCAGTTTCATGAACGGAGCGATCCTCGGGATGATCCTCGCCGTAATCGCGATTGTTTTCGGGATCCTCGGCGTGGTCCTGTCACTCGCTCCCGCCAAGCGCGGCGGGGTGATCAGCACTTTCGGCATCGGTGCCGGGGTGATCGGCATCATCGCCGCGGTGATCAAAGCGGTGATGTGGATTTTTTCGTGACGTTCGGGATTCCTTCAGGGCATCGGGCGATAACTTGCGGCGCAGCCGCTCATGGACTGCTGCGATGATTCGCAGCTTTTTGAATGGAGTGTGGGGTGGGCTTCCCCGGTGGGCGGAGGCGACCTTCGAGGATCGCCGCATCGCGCCAGGACGGACCGCTTCACCCTTCATCCGGAGAGCTGCGAACCATCGCAGCAGTCCGAGGGCCTGCGGCGGGCAAGAGGCGACCTTCCAGGGTCGCCGCATCACGCCCGACGCGAAGCCGAAGGTGGATTTCTCGAAGATCCTCGGATTTCTGAAGAAGAAGGCGGGAGGGGACTGAGCGCTCCACGTGGCGGATCGGCGGCGCCGTTGTGGCATGTAGCGGATCGGCTGCGCCGTTCCGCTCTGGACGGACCGGAGCGCGGGAAGGCCGCCTTCGTGGGTTCGCCGCGCCCCCAACGGAACGGCGCGGGCGATCCGCTACCCGCCCACCTTCAAGCTTCTCCCCATCTCGCGGAAGATCGGGTCGCGGGCGGACGGAGCCCATCGTGCGGCGGTTGGGGCGTTACTCCGCCCTTGCGAGCGGCAGGCAGAGGGCGAAGCAAGTGCCCACCCCGCGGTCCCTCAGTTCCAATTCCCCGCCCCCGGCGCGGGCGAGGCGGCGGGACAGGGCGAGTCCGAGACCGACCCCCGGCCGGCTTTCCGCGGCGGCGGCGGCGGACTTGTGGAAGGCGCGGAAGACGCGCTTCCGCTCAGGAGGCGGGATCCCCGGGCCATGGTCGCGGACCAGGATGGAAAGCCGGTCGCGACCCGGCTCGGGGGCGATCTCCACTTCCTTCGTGCCGGTGGCGTACTTCGCCGCGTTGTCGATCAGGTTGAACAACACGTGCTCGACCGCGGCGCGGTCCGCTGTGACCACCACCTGCCACGCGGGATCCGCGGGATCGCAGGACAGCGTCATGCCGGCCTCTTGCAAGCGCTCGGCGAAGCGTTCGAGCATCGGGTGAACGAGATCGCCCGCCGGCAAGGTGGCGGGTGCGGCGCGGGCGCTGCCTTTCTCAATGCCGGAGAAGGCGAGGACGTTCTCGACGAGGTGCGACAAACGTCCCGCTTCGCGGTGCAGCGTGCGGAAATACTCGCCGCGCTTTTCTTCCTTCACCGCGCCGCTTTGCAGCATGTCGGAGTAGAGCTGGAAGGTGGTCAGCGGCGTGCGCAGCTCGTGGGTGACGGCGGAGACGAAGGACGCGCGGCGCTCGCTCAGCCGCATGATCCCGCGGACCATGACCGCCACCGCGGCGAGGGCGCAGAGCACGGCGATCCAGCCGATCATCAGCGGGCCGCCCGGCCAGGCGGATGCCACGGGCAAAGTCTCGTTGCGCAGCAAGCGGACGGGGAAGGACACCAGCGCCAAAGGGTCGTCGGCGGAGGTGCCGGCCAGTCCGTTGACGGCGGGAAGCGGTCGAAGATCCGCGGCGGGGAGCAGGTCGGCGACCTCGGCCAGCAAGCGCTGCCGCAGCAAGGTGGAGTCGAGCCAGACGCCCTGCACGATCGTGATCCATGGTGCGGGGGAGCCGTCCGGCGGCCCGCTGATTTGAGCGGGAGGAACACCCTGGTAGCGCACCTGCCGCAGCAGGAACAACTCCCCGCCGATCCAGACCGCCCTCATCATTCCGGTTTCGATTCCCGGGGCCTGCGGGGAGGGGATCTGCAGGGTCCAGTTGGGTGCGAGGGAGGATAAGGATGGAATCAGTGAGGCTGGCAAGCGCATCCCGGCACCCTCTTTCGGGCCCCCCACTTGCTCGCTGTTGACGGTCTGTTCAATCACCTTGGCCCGTTGGGCGCGCTCGGTCTCGTTGAAGTTGGTCTGATACGACTGATCACGGCGGGCCTCAATGGAGCCATTTTCCTGCCTGAAGAGGGTGTTCTGGCTCTTCTCCACCCCATTGGCCCTGGCGACCGCTTGCCACGAAGCCTCGCCGGCCTGGACCGCGGATTGGAGGAGATCGCCATTCTCGAGCGGCAGCGGATGCGCGCCCAGGAGGGCTGTCAAGCGCTCGAGCTTGTCCTTTGCCGCCGCGACCCTCGCCGCCTCCGCGGGCGCTTCGGGCGTCCTCGAATCAAGTTCCGGCGAAAAGACCGCGTGGTTTCCCGAAGCTTCGAAATGAAGGTGGATCAGCGGGTCGGAAACCGTGGCCAAAGGAGATGGAGTCCAGATGTGTCTCCCGGCGGCCAACTGAAATCCCGCCCGGTAGTCGCTGGTCGGAATCCGGTTCTCCGCCAGCAGGAGGGAGGTGCCTTCCGCGTCCATCCGCCACAGGGCGAGCCGCGTCCTCTCCTCGAGGTCGGCCCGCGCCTCGGCTCCCGCGCGTTCCCTCTCCGCCGCCAGCACGCTGCGGGTCAGCCAGCCCATCGCGCCCAGCACCATGGCCGCGCACAGGGCGAGCGCTCCCCAGATCAGCCAGCCGCGCGAGTCCTTCATGACGTCTCCTCCGCGTGGAACCTCCACCCTTTCCCGCGCACCGTCACCAGCATTTCCTGGTCGCGGTCGCGCAGCTTGGTGCGGAGGTGCATGATGTGCATGTCGAGCGTCCGGGTCTCGGTGCGGGCGGGGTCGAGGCCCCAGACGTGGCGCAGGATCTCGTCGCGCGAGACCACCCGGCCGGCGGCGTCTAACAAATAGCGCAGCAGCCCGGTCTCCCGTTCGGAAAGCAGGGCATCGCCGCCGTCCGCGAAAGCGATCTTGCCGGAGCCAAGGTCAACCCGGCCGCCGCG
>CAMCYK010000099.1 GCA_945883695.1 Akkermansia muciniphila
CCTCCGTTCCCGCGGGAACGCCCAAAAGCGAGGCGTGCAGGCGCGTGCCATCCGGGGACAGGCAGATCCGGCCGAAGGCCGTGCCCGCGGTCGGCGGCGCGTCGATCTGTTGGATCACCGTCCCGGCATTCAGATCCACCGCGAGCAGCCTGCCTTCGACCGCGGTATCCAGGAAATACACCACCTTGTCCCTGCCGGCGCAGAGGTTGGTGAAGACCCGGTTGCCGCTTCCCAAATCTCCCGGCAGCGGGATCTCGGGCTCCAGCAGCATCCGCTGCAGGTCGATCCGCGCGATCCCGTTCGACGGGGCCTGCATCGTATAGAGATACTTCCCGTCCGGCGACTGGGCCATCGCGCGGGCTCGCTTGACGGGGATCTCCCGGACAAAGCCGCCATCCACCGCGTCGAGCACGACGATCCGGCTCTGGATCATGGCCGCGGCCCCGTCCGCCAGCAGATACATCCGGTTTCGCCAGGGGTCCGCGATGATCTGGTTGATCTGGTTGGAGGCGGACAACTGCATGCTCACCGGCACGGATCGCGGGGTTCCTCCTGCGGTCACCGTAACGGTCGTCTGATAGGTGCCGGAGGATAGCCCGCGCGGATCGAAGACCAGGTCGATCTCGCCGCCGCGGTTCTCCGAAGGGATGGCTTTCAACCAGGTCGCGCCCGACTGGGCGGAGACCGGGCCCAAGGGGGTCCCGGGCTCGGGCGTGAGGCGGATCCGCTCACCTCCCTGTGGAAAGCCCGCCAGCACCCCCACGGCTGACGCCGGGCCCGTTGCGGTGAAGTCCGCCGCCGCCACCAGCGACAGGCAGCAGCCGGAGAGAACAGATACCAATCGGGGGAGATGCTGAACGATCACCCCGACGTCCTAGGTGGAGCGCTGGCCTGGAGCAAGCCCAAGCGGCCGGAAGGGCGCCGCAGAAGTTCGCGAACCGGTCATTTCAAGTCCGATGTTGCCTGCGATCCGCCGTGGATCTTCAGCAACCGCTTGCCCTCTTCGAGCAGGAAGCCGGGATCCGCAAACGGCTCGGCGCCGATGTCCTGCCAGAGGACGCGGCCGGTCCCGTCGATCAGGAAGGTGCCATGGAGCGGCTTGTTCTCGAAATCATCGTAGGCACGATAAGAGCGGAACACGTCGAGCGCCGGATCCGCGACGATCGGGAACGGGAACAGGCCCTTCTCGGAATACGCGAGCTGCGATTGTTGCAACTCCCCCACCGGATCGGTGCTGACCGCGATCATCTCGATCCCCGCCTCGAGGAAACCGTCCCGCTTGGGTGCGAAGGCATTCAGTTGGTCAATGCAGTGGAGGCAGCCGTGGCCGAGATAAAACAACACCACGACCGGCTTCCCTTTGAACCCGGTAAGCGCGAGCGGGCGACCCGACGAATCGGGCAGCGTGAAATCCGGCGCCGGAGGGGGTGTCCAATCGCGGGGCCCGAGCGATTCCAGATCGGGGCGCGGGCCGACATCGCTCCGCGGCGTCGCGGCGTCGCGCCAGTCGGGTCCTTCGCCGAACTCCGCGGCGATGGCGGCAAGGCGGTGGAAGGGCGGTGCCGACAAGTCGATGGCGGAGGACAGGGTTTTCAAGCGGGCGAAGGCCTCGCGGGCGGAGTCGGTTTCGCCGCAGCGATGGAGAACCTCGACGCGGGCCGCGAGCGGCAGGGTCTGGTCGGGCGCGGCCTCGACCGCTTCCTTCGACAGGCGCAGGGCCTCGTCCTTCCGGCCCAGCCGGAGCTGGAGCCTCGCCATCGCCGGTTTGGACCGCTTGATGGCATCGAGCGCGGGATCGGGACGCTCTTCGAGGATCGCCCGGTGCGCCTCGAGTTCGGCCAGGAGCTCCTTGAGTTTCCGCTGGCGGTCGCCGAAGGGCTTGGTGGCGGCCTCCTCGGCCGCGGCGGTGGCCTTGTTGTCCTTGTTGTCCGCCTCGGCCGCTGCGCGGGCCTTGGTCCGCGCAGCCTCCTGTTCGGCTTCGACCGCGGCCAAGCGGGTGGCCACCTCGTCGCGGATCCCGACCAGGCGCGGCAGTTCCCCCTTCTCGAAGCGGGCGATGCCGAGCAAGCGGAGCTGCTTGTCGCGCTCGTCTTCCGAAGTCCCCGGATCGAGGTGACCCGCGTCGGCGAGGGCGATCGCCTCGTCCCAGAACTCGAATTGCTCGAGGGTTTCCAGCAGGCGCAAGCGGCCGAAGGCCACGCTGGATTTGAAGTTCGCGGGCGAGTTGAGCACGGGATGCCGCGGGTTGGCCAGCAGCCCCATCGCCACCGCGAGCGCCTCGCGGCCGTTGCCGAGCATCTGCCAGTTGCGGATCAGCCACTCGTTGTTGTGGACGTAATTGTGGATCTGGTCGGGAAGGACCCGGTGTTCCAGCAATTGCCGGTGATCGACCCGGGCGGAGGCCAACTGGTGCCAGGCGGAGTCGTCATAACGGTGCAACTTCGAGTAAATATGGCCCGGCATGTGCCACATGTGCGCGATGGCCGGCGCCGTCCGCGCGAGCAGCGCTGCGGAATCGAGCGCCCGCGCCGCTTTCTCCTCGTCCCACAGGTGGATGCGATAGTGGTGGGCGGGATGCATCGGGCGCTTCGCGAGGACCTGCTGGAGCAGGGTATCGACCGGTTCGTAGGAATTGATCGGGCTTCCCATCCGGCTGAAGTGCCAGATGCGGCAGGCCAGGAACGCCTTGGCCTCGAGGTCTGCGGGATCGGCGTGGACGATCCCCTCCAGATCGCGGATCAACTGCCGCCGCTTGGCAAGATCGTTGGTCCCGCTGGCGGTGAGGTAGGCATTCTGGGCGTCAATCCAACGCTTGCCGGCCTCGTCCGCCTGCTCCCGGTGCTCGACCGCCTTCGCGATGAAGCCGGCCGCGCGCTTCGGGTTTTCCCAGTTGGCCATTGCCATGCCCCAGTAGGCCATCGCGCAGCCCGGGTCCCGGGCGGCGATGTGGCGGAAGGTGCGCTCGGCCTCGAAATACCAGAAACCGTGCAGTTGGCCGATGCCCTGGTTGAACCAGGCCTGGGCCTCCGGCCAGGAACTCCGGATCGGGAAATCCACGTCGCCGGTGCCGGGAATCCGGTTGGCGAACTGCCGCGGACCCTCGTTGAAAGCCTCGCCCTCGTGCGAATGCCCGGCGCGCAACTCCCCCGCCCCCTCTTCAGCCAAGGCCGGTGCCTGGGTCAGGAGAATCGCGAGGTGGACGGCAAGCGGAAGACGCGGCATGGCGGGACGGAGTACAAAGCAAGGCACGTCCTTACAAGCGCTGATGGACGGCGCGATCTTTCATACCCGCGGGTTTCGGCGGCGGGAAGGCGACAATTGCCTGCCCGGCCGGGCGGCTTCCATCGATCCGCGTCAAATTCCGGCACGCGGATCTGAAATCCGTCGAAGGATCCCGGGCAACCGGCCTTCCCTCACGCCGAAAGCCGCACCGCCGACGGATCGGGGTCGATGAAATGGGTCCAACTCTCGTCCGATCGGGCGTTTTCCCGCAGGGCGAACATCGGCCGCCAGCGCGGGGCCGCGGGTTTGCGCAAGGGGTGCATGTTCACTTCCTGCGGCAGCTTGTTCGCCTTGCGCGTGTTGCAGCGGATGCACGAGGTCACGATGTTCTCCCAGGTCGTGCGCCCCCCCTTGTCGCGGGGCATCACGTGGTCGAGGTTAAGGTCGGATTCGGTGAAAATCTTGGTGCAATACTGGCAGGTGTGCTTGTCCCGGAGGAAGACGTTGCGGCGGGTGAAGCGCACTTCCATGCGGGGCAACTTTTCGTAGAAGGCCAGCACGATGATCTTGGGGACCCGCAGCGCGAGGCGCACGGTGTGGATCACGTCCTCGACGATTTCGCGCGACGAGTGCTCGACCCACGATCCCAGATCGTGGGTGCGGAAACGGTCGTCTCCCTCGGTCTGCACCACTTGGGCGTGGCCCAGGAAGAGCAACTTCAAGGCGCGCCGGACGGAGCAGGTGTGGACCGGTTGCCAGAACCGGTTGAGCACGAGAACGGGAGAATCAAGATGGCTTACCATGCTTTTCCCAAGAATTGCCGAGAAGGCTATCAGTATCCCCCGAGGCCGCAAGGAAAAGCTTGGCGACTGTAGCCGGGAGTTCCGGCTTGCTCCCGCGGGCGTGACGGTCACTGTTGTCCGACAACTTCATGAAACTCCGCACCCTGATCGCCGCCACCCTTTGCGCCCTGCCTCTCTGCCACGCCGCGGAACCGGGATTCACCGAGCTGTTCAATGGCAAGGACCTCGACGGCTGGAAGAAGGTCAACGGGAACGGCGAGTTCCGCATCGAGGGCGGCCAGATTGTCGGCTTCGGCGAGAAGGTGAAATCGAATACCTTCCTGCGGACCGAAAAGACCTACAAGGACTTCGATTTCCGCTTCGAGATGAAGTTCGACGACCTCACCGGCAACTCGGGCATGATGTTCCGGGGACTTCAGAAGGAAGGTGCGGACGGCCGCGTCCATGGTTACCAGTGCGAACACGACAACGGCAAGCAACGCGCCTGGACCGCCGGACTCTACGACGAAGCCCGCCGCGGCTGGCTCCAGCCGAAGAAGGGTGACAAGGCGGCCGAGGCGGCGTTCACCAAGCAGGGCCAGGAGATCACGAAGTGGAACGACTGGAACGAGATCCGCATCCTCTGCGAAGGCTCGCACATCCGGATCTGGATGAACGGTGAGGAGCGGATCGATTATGTCGATGACGCCGAGGAATTCACTCCGGAAGGCTTCCTCGCCCTCCAGGTGCACAGTGGCAAGTCGTGCAAGGTTCGCTGGCGCAACCTGCGGATCAAGCCGCTCTGAGTCCCTGCCCGGTCGTCCGGAGGATCACCGCGGTCCGGGCGTGGTCAGCTCGCGGAACTCGTCTTCAAAGAATCCCGCGCCCTCGCTGGCCGGGGAAACCGTGGTCGAAGCAACGTCCATCTGCTGCTGGAAGTCGTCCGCAGGTTGCAATCCCGTCCCGGAGATCTTGACGCTGGCCCACGCATGGCCGTCGCTGCGGCGCTTGAAGACCCGGCGGAAGGGGCCTGCCGAGTCGGCCAGTTCCGATTCCGGCAGGCCGATCTCCAGCGCGCCGCTCAGGTTGCCGGCGGCGTCGGCCGTCACCTGGCCGGTGATCGACAAGCGGCCTCGGGCCTCCAACTCGAGGCCTTTGACGCTGGCCGAATCGAAATCACGGACGACGGTTCCGCGGAATTCCTGATCCAAGCGCGGCTTGTGATACCAAACTTCCCCGGTCTCCTTGGCGATGACCGAGAACAGCGGAAGCCGGTCGATCATCGATTCTGAACTCGGAGTGGCTTGGAACGGGATCCGGCACGAGACACGAGGAGGTTTCCCGCCAAGGAACAGAAAGCTTCCCATCGATTGTTCAGGTGATTCGACGGTGGCTCCCAGCCAACTCCCGAACCCGGACCCGAGCAGCGAGGACAGAGGGATGCGGGCGACGCGCAGGTCCATCTCCGTTTCCCCCTGGTTCAGGTCAAGCTGCACTTGACGGGGATTGAGGATCTCGATCTCGCCCTTGGCTCCCGCGGCTGGTGCCAAGCGGAGACCGCCGAGGCGGAGTCCGCCCGGCTCGATCTGCAAGGACGCGAAATTCAAACCGAACTCGCCCCAGCCCGCGAGGGCCAGCGTGCCTCCCTCGAACTGCAGGTTGGCGGTCGTCGCACCCGGGTCCAACACCGCCAGTGATACTTCCGAATCTTTCAAGTGCAGCGAGGGCTGCTCGGGGTCACCCATGATCACCGAGAATTTCGGACTGCGGTAACGGAACTGGAAGGGAGAGTTGCCGGTGCGATCCGGGGCCGGGACCGCGGGTGCTCCGGAGGGACTTTGCAGGACGAGCAAGCCACCATGGGTGGCCACCATTTCCGAGCCCTTCCACCCGCCGCCAAAAATGCTTGAAACGCGGAGGTCGGCCCGCACGCCGTCGAGCTTGAGCCTCTTCAACATCGAACTGTCCGGCCAAGTGAGTTCGACCGCGCCGGCCGCCGCGCTGACCGGCGAAACGCGGAACTGGCTGAGCTCGGGCTCGGCACCGGTCCAGGTCTTGATCCGCGAGAGAATCGACGTCCGGTAGGCCGAACTGTTGAGGTAGATCAACGAACCCAGCAGCGCCAGACCGGTGACCGCCACCAACGCGACAGCCCCGACGACCTTGGCCAACCGGAACCGGCGCTGCCGCTTTTCTTTCTCCTTCTTCGGTTGGTGCGAGCGGCGCTTCCGTTTTCGCACCCGGTATGCCTGGGTGCCGTCCGCGCGGACCACCAGCTCCGCCTCCCCGCTGCGGCCGCCCTCACCACGCGAGCGGAGCCGATCCATCATGTCATCGATCGAGTAGTTATCCGGTTCGGAATCAGGCGTGGGCATCGTTGGCAGAAGTACAAATGGCCATCCCGCGGCGGGACGGCGGGATTCTCAGCGATCGCGGAACGGCTGTCCGGTCGGATCGATCACCTTCACGGTCACCAGGAACACCACGGCGGTCCGCACCGGAGCATAGGCATGCGATTGGAACATGCGGCCGAAAATCGGCAGATCGCCCAGGATCTTGGTCTTGTCTTCCACTTTCTGAAGCTTCTCCTGAAGCATCCCGCCGATCACCAGGGTGGTACCGTCGGCCACCGTGAGGTTGGTCTCGGTCTTCATCACGGAGAAGACCGGCATCAGAATCTCGTTGGGAGTGATCTCGACCACGTTGCTGCCACCCAAGAGACCGAAGCCTCCCGCCAACCCGGAAGGGGCCGAACTGGTGATCGGGGTGCCGTAATTGATGAAGCCGTCGAAGTCGGTGACGCTTGGATTCAAGGCGATGTCGACATAGTAGCGGTCGGCGCTGACGGTCGGCAGCACGTCGAGCACCACGCCCACCCCGCGGGTTTCAAAGCTGGTCGGGGTCGCCGGCGTGATCGGCACCAGCGGCGGCGCTCCCACTTCCACGTCACCCGTGGCGAAGTCGACGGCCACGGGGGTGGTAATGGTATTCGGCAATTCGGGCGGCTCGTATTCGGTCGGATAGATGAACTCGCGCAGGATCTCGACCTTCGACTGCTGTCCGCTGCGGGTGACCGTGGAGGGACTGACCACGAGATCGACCCCCTTTTTGCGGTCCAGCCCGCGCATCAGCATGACGACGTCGGTATTGTTGAGCTTGCCGTTCGCCCACAGGATGCCGGGAGCCCGCTCGGCTCCCCGCGAGAATCCTTGCGACTGCTCGAGAATCAGGTCGTCGATCGAATCCCCGATGATCGCCTCGTTGCCGCTGCGGTTGCCGCTGGTGAGGGCACGACGGAAATACTCGCCGGGAGGCAGCGCCACGTCGGTCATGTTCAGCGGGTTGAGATCCCCGCCGGAGATTACTCCTGCGGGTGCCCCCGGGGTCAGGCCGCTGCCACCGAGGCTGAACTCGCCGAGCAGCCAATCGAAGCCGAGTTCCTCCAGGACCCGCTGTTGGGTCCGGATCATCTTGACTTCGATCTGAACCATCGCCGGCTCGGTGTTGGAGATGGCCTCGACGAGTTGCTCGATCAAGGCATGATTGCTTGGGGTGTTGTTGATCCGCAGCGAGCTGTCGCCGGCGTTGAAGGTCGCGGTGGCTCCTTCGGGGAAGGTGACGCCCTGCCCCTTGAGGACCTCTTCGGCGCTCATGCGCTGCGGAAGCAATCCCTCCGCACCGTCGTCACCGGCAAAAGGATCGTCGGCCGCCTCCCCGCCGCCGGCACCTCCCCCGCTGGTCAGGAAATCAGGCGGGACCCGGTAGGTCCGCAGGATGAGGTCGGTCGAATCCGCGCCCGCCGGCCGCACGGTCACCGCAAAGTCCTGAGGGACGTAAATCGTGCGGGTGATCTCGTTGATATACCGGAGGACCTCGGAGAGCGGCACGTTCTTCAACTGGAGATTGATCTCCGTCGCCAGAATCTTGCTGGCCACCTCGGAATCGGGGCCGCCGATTTCCAGCACGAAATTGATTCCCCGGTTCTCCTCGTCGAGTTCGAAGGTGTCGAGTTCGATGGATTGCTGCCGCAGGAAATCCAAGGCCTCCCGGATGTTCACCCCGTCAAAGTCGATGATCGGCACCACGATCCGCTCGAGCTTGTTGCTCATCAACATGCGCCCGGTGCCGGTCTCGCCGCCCGGTGTCAAATCGCCGAAACTTTCCTTGCCGCGATTCAGCGGAAGCTCCCATGCGGCATCCACTTGGGACAGCATGGAGGCCCGCGCCTCGTCGAAAGCGGCGCGGGCGTAATCCGAGCGATTCCGGGCGATCACCTCCATGCCGCGACGGGCCGCCTTGTTGGTGGGGTCCACCCGCAGGACTTCCTCATAAACCACCGAAGCCTTGTCAAAAACCCCGAGGTTTTCAAAGCCCTGGGCCTTGTAGAGTAGCAAGCGGACCTCCTCGACATCTCCCGCGTGTTCAAGGGTGGAAGCCGGATTGGTGCGGATCGGATCCTCAAGCTGCGCGCGCATTTCCAGCGCCAAGCCGTCGTCGGGAGCAACCGATTCGTCGAGCACCCGGTCGACCGTTTCGCCGGCGCCTTTCACATCGCCCAGGCGCCGCTGGCGGCGGGCCTGCTCGACCGACGCCTGCACCAGACGTTCCGTGGCGGCATCCCGCAAGGCGGCGGTGGCCGGCGCGTCCGGGAGCAATTCGCGGGCACCCGTGTAGGCGGTGATCGCGTCGGCCCAGCGGCCGGCTTCATAGGCTTCGTCGCCCTTCTCCAGCAGCACGCGCGCCTCGCTCGCGTTCACGGCGCGGCGTTGCATCTCGGCCTGGGCCAAAGCGGAAGGTTGCTGGGCGGTCACGGCTGGCCACAACAGGAGACCAGTCAACGGTGCGAGCGCCAGCAGGCGTGCACGGGTGACCACGGCGGAGTTGAAACGATCGCGGATCGGCATCGGGGTTTCCAAGATCTATAGAGAGCCGGATTCCCCAGCGTAAGCCGAAAATCCGGGAAAATTCACGGTTCCACCGGGTTGAGTCCACGAAGTAAATACATCGCCTCGGCGGCATCCCGCGCGATTTGTTCCTGGAGAGCCCCGAGCGATTCGAATTTCAGCTCCCCACGGAGGTGCTTCACGAACTCGACCTCGAGCACGCGGCCATAGAGGTCGCCGCCGAAATCAAACAGGTGGACCTCGAGCGCCCGCGTCGTGCCGTCCACCGTCGGACGGACTCCGAGGTTGGCGACCCCGTGCAGGCGACTTCCGTCCGCGCGGACCTTCACCGCCCACACGCCATCGGGCGGAAACTGCTCGTCGCCCTGAACCACATTGGCGGTCGGGAAGCCGATTTGCCGCCCCAACCTGCGCCCTGCCACGACTTTGCCTTGGATGGTGTAAGGCCTTCCCAGCATCCCGGCCGCCGCGGCGAGATTGCCGTCGCGAATGGCCTGGCGGATCCGCGTGCTGCTGATCCGCTCCCCGTCCATCATCACCGGCGGCAGGGCCGCGAGCTGGAACGCCAGCTGGTGGGAAAGGCGCGACAACAGGGCGACATCCCCCAGCCGCCCCTTGCCGAAGCGCCAGTCATCGCCAACCGCGAGCGTTTCCACGCCGGCCGCCACGATCTCCCGCACGAAATCCTCCGCCTGCTGGTCGGCACGATGCCGGTCGAAGGGCAAAGCCAGCAGGAAATCGACGCCCATCGCCGCGAGAACCTCCGCCTTGTGGTCGAGCGAGGCCAGCAGGCGCCGCGGCGCTTTCGCGGGGAACAGGACCTGGATCGGATACGGATCGAAGGTCAGCACGCCGCACGATCCCCCGTGGCTCCGGCGGGCGGCGAGGGCCTGCCCGATCACCGCCTGATGCCCGAGGTGGACGCCGTCGAACACCCCGAGGGCCAGGTGACGCGGGCCGGGAACCCGCGCGAGATCGTCGATAGCCGTGAAACGCAACACGCCGCGAACTTGCACGGGGATGCTGGAAACCAGAAGCAAGAATCGAGAGACCAGAAACAAGAGACGAGAATGCAGGCGACAAAATGGAAGGGACCGGCGAACGGATCGGGGGCTTCGCGTTTCTTTCGCTGGACCTCCCGCCGCGCGCCGTGGAGTTTGCCGTCCGCACATGGCTGAAATATTTCCATCCACCCCGCAGGCCGCCGGATTGCCCGAAACCCTCGCCACCGTCGTGAAATGGCGGGATCTCCCGACGCCCTTGTCCGAGGATGATTTCGGCGCGGCGACGGGCGAACTCTCCACGGTGATCGATTCCCTCGCCGGCCGGTCCGACGGCACCAGCCGCGGGATCCTCGCCACAGCCCGCATGGTGCTGGGGAATCTCCATCGCGACCACGGCTTGCTGGATCACGCCCTGCCCTTCTACGACGCCGCGGCGGAAAACCCGGCGGACCTCGACGACGGCACGCCCCGCGGCAAGCAGGAGCTGTCCAACCTGTGGATCAACCGCGGGCTGTGCCGCTTCGCCGGCGGCGACCCGGAGCAACTGCCCGCCGCGCTGGAAGACTTCGACCGCGCGGTCGCCCTTCGCGAGCAGTTGCCGGTCGAAGGGGACGAAGCGGCCCGCTGGGCCCTGGCCGCCGCGCTGCTGCATCGCGGCGACGCGCTGCACCGCCTCGGCGAACGCGATGAGGAAGCCCGCGCCGCCTACGACGCGGCGATCGCGCATTTGCGCCAGCTCCCCTATCTGGAGAATCCGGCCGCCCTCCAGCGCTTGGCCCTCGCCTGTGCCAACCGCGGGCTGGTGGCGGCGGATCACGACGAGGCCCGCCGCTATTTCGACGAGTGCATCGAGCTCCTGCCCTCGCCGCAGAACCCGCCGCAACTCGTCACCCTCTGCAACGCCCTGCTCAACCGCGGCCGCCATTCGCTGCAAGTCGCCGGCGATCCGGATGCCACCGCGGCCGACGCGCGGCGGGTGCTGGAGTTGGTCGGAGCGCACGAACGGAACCACCCGTCGCCCGCGGAGCTCGCCCTGCAAGCCCGCCATTTGCTGGCCCATTCGCTGGTCGGCTGGCTCGACGAATCGAGAAAGGGCGCGGGACTCGCCGAAGACTGGATTTCCGACGCCACCGACGCGGTGGAAGAGGCCCTGGCGGTCGAGCGCCATTGGGAGCAGCTCGGGTTCGATGGCCTGCGGCCGCTCGCCTGCGAGCTCTTCCAACTCGGCCTGCACGTCTACCGGGTTTGCCAACCGCATTTCTTCGCCGACTTCCTGGTGGAAGCGATGGACCCCGAGATGTCCCCCGGAGCCCCTTTCGCCGACCCGGGCTTCCAAGGAGCCGCGGCCCGCGCCCTGCGCCAGGCGGTCAACGAGACCGCGAAGCGCGCCGCCGCCGCGACCCTGGAGCCGGAACAGGTCGAAAAACAACAGCGGATCCTCCTCACGCTCCGCGCCGCGGATCATCGGCTGGCGGAACTCCAGCAGTCGATGGCCGCCGTCTGATCCGGACGGTCGTCAGTCGAAACGTCCCGGGGCCATCGCGTCAACCGGCCGGAAGGGCGGATCGCCGGTCAACAGGTCCGCCACCAGCCGGCCGCTGACCGGGCCGAGGCTGAGTCCCATCATCGCATGACCGGTCGCGGCGACCAGGTTTGATAACCTGGGGACCCTTCCGAGATACGGAATTCCGTCGGGCGAGACCGGCCGCAAGCCGGCCCATGGCTTGACTCCCTCGAAGTCCTGCTCGCGGAATTTCGGGAAGTAGCCGTGCACCGATTTGACGATGCCGCGGACCCGGCCGGGATTGATCGACAGATCGAGGCCGCCGACTTCCATGGTCCCGGCGAAGCGCAGGCTGCCACCTATCGGCGTGACCGCCACTTTGGCTTCGACGAAGATTGAGCATAGCGCAGGCAACTCCGGCGGTTCGGGCAGGGTGAGCGAATAGCCCTTGCCCGCTTGCAGCGGAAGCTTCAGCCCGGCCTGGCGGAGCAGCGAGGGACTCCACGAGCCGCCCGCGATCACGAATTGCTTCCCTTCGAAGCGTCGGCCGCCACCGCTCAGGGCGACCACCCGGCCGTCGCGGGTCTCGAGCGTGTCGATCTCCACCCCGCTCGCGATTTCGCCGCCCAGAGCGGTGATCTGGCGGCGCAGCGCCGCCATGAAGCGGGCGGGATCGAGATGGCAGTCCTGCGGGAAATGGACGGCCCCCGCCAGATCCATCGTGATCCCCGGATCGAGGTGGGCGGCGGCGGCGGGATCGAGCACTTCGGCTTCCAAGCCGATCGCGCGGGCCGCGGCGGCCACCGCGACCTCCTCGTCGAGCCCCTTCGCCGTCTTGCACAGCATCAGCATCCCCCCCTTCGCCAGCCCGAAGTCATCTTCCTCGGCGAGCTCCAGAAACAGCCGCCGGCTTTCGAGATTCAGGTCGCGCAGCAGCTCCCGCGACCGCTCCACGTGGCCGGGTGTCGAGTGGCGGTAGAACAACCATCCCCAGCGGGCCAGCGCGGGGTCCAGCCGCGGGCGGATGTAGAACGGGCTTTCGGGGTTGAACATCCAGCGCAGCCCCTTCGCGATCATGCCCGGTGCCGCCAGCGGGATGAAGTGGCTGGGGACGATCATCCCGGCGTTGCCCAGCGAACAATTGTCGCCCCCCGCGGTCTCCCGCTCGATGACCGTAACCGGCAATCCGCGGCGCAACGCGTAATAGGCGGAACACAGGCCGATCACTCCGCCCCCCAGCACGATCACCCGTTCATTCGAATCCTTCACGCCGGAAGCTTAGCGCTTGCGTCTTGCCGGAGTCTTGAGCATTCACTGGCGAAACCGCGCATCGTCCGGGCGCTGGACAGTTAGGCGGGCGAAGTGCACCATCCTCGCGGAGATGATGAAATCACTCGCCGCCTTCGCTTTCCTGCTCGCGACCTGCCTTGCTTCGGCCCAGCCGCCGCGGGTCGCGGTGCTGCGGGTTCACGATGTTTTCCGGCAGCTCGAGGCGACCACCCGAGCCAACGGGATCCTCAAGGCCAAGCGCGAGGAGATCAACAAGGACCAGCGGCTTGCCGCTTACAGCCGGATGGTTTCGGACCTCGATCTCCGGCGCAAGCAACTCGCGGCGGCGAACAGCAAGCTGGACGCCGCGACTCGCCGGAAGCTCGAGCGCGAATACGCGATCAAGAGCCGCGAGGCGAATTCGCTGCGCGCCGACTTCGAAAGTTTCCACGCCGAGCGAACCCGCGAGATCAATGCCGAAATGGTCGCCGGAATGAAGGATCGGCTGTTGCTGATCCGCGAGACCGCCGAGAAGATCGGCCGCGACGACGGATTCGATTGGATCCTCGACAGCTCCGGCAGTACCAACACCGGCGTTCCCCTGCTGCTCTATGCGAAGAAAGCGAACGACATCACCGACCGGGTGATTGCCACCCTCGCCGGACCGCCACCAGCAGCGTCGACCACGACCCGCCAACCCGACCCGCCGGAGACCGGCAACCAACGCTAAATCCCCGATACATGGACATTCTGGAATACCTCAAACACCCTTTCACGCTCGGTCTCTTGCTGGGCCTCGCCGTCGCTGCCGTCGCCTGGAAATCGGGCTTTTCGGCCCGCCGCCGTCTCGGGCGTGACGTCCGCAAGCTGGAAAACGAATTGCGGGAACTGCAGGGCCACCTGAACACCCAGCTGAAGATCAACGCCCATGGCAACGACACGTTGCAACGGGATCTCGAGGAGCTGCGGCGCCAGAACGAGAACCTGCGGGTGACCGTGGCCACGCTGCAGACCAAGCCCGGCAAGGCCGAACTGCGCCACTCCCAGGTCACTGAGAACGCGGTGCGGATGATGCGCGAGCAAGCACCCGGCTTCGCCCCGGCGTGGGAGAAGGCGATGCGCCAGGCGGAGTCGGAGCTGGAAGCCGGCGAGAGCGGCCTGAAAAAACTGGTGCGCCGCGTGATTCCCGGGATCGGCATGAGCAGCGGCGGGGGCACCCCTTCGTCCGGTGTTCAGGATGCCGATGTGGGTTGAGACGGGGCTTTCCAAAAAATGTCCCGCCGAATGATTGCCATCGGCTGCCAGCTTGCGGAATCTCTACGGACCTCCCTTTGATCCAGTTCCTTCAAGCGGATTCGCAATGTCCAGTAGTTCAGATCACGATATCCTCAACGTTCTCGACGCCGCCGGCCCGCAATGGGCCGAGCTTCAGGCGTGGAAGGCCGTTCCCATCGAGGCGGCGATCAACGGCGCGATCACGCTCACCGGACCCGCCTTCGTCTACCGCTGGGAAAACGGGCTCGGTCCGGTGAAAGTCTCCTTCTGGCCGGAGCAGGAGGGTCGGATTGCCAACGGCCCCGGGCACCTGCTCGCGATCGAACCGGGCCTCGGCACCATCCGTCTCAAGCTGCCGGGTCGCGAACCGATGGTCATCGGCGCCGTCGAGCCCGCCGTTTACCAGCAGATCGGCGAACTCACCAGCGACGCGCAATCGGCCTTGCAGAACCCGGTCGGGGACCACTGGTCGCGGGATCTGATCGTGATCGCCGCCGCGATGCGGCTCGCCTCGCTGACCCGCGAGGCCGCGGCGGCCGCCGTCGGTCCCGAACGCGGGACCAAGCGCTCGCCGCGCAAGGACCAGCTGGTGACCCAGCTCCACGAGTGGCTGCGTCCGAATCTCGAAAAGTCGGTCAAGCTCGGCGATGCCGCCGCGCGTTTCCAGAAAAGTCCGCGCCAGTTGATCCGGATCCTCAAGGAAACGACCGGTGCCGGTTTCGCCGAGCACCTGACGATGCACCGCCTGACCCTCGCCCGCGCCCTGCTGATGCGCAGCGGCCAGTCGGTGATGGAGGTGGCCCGCGCCTCCGGCTTCAACAGCCGCGAGCAGTTCATCCGTTCCTTCAACAAGGCCTTCGGCTGGACTCCGCTCCAGTTCCGCAAGGCATGGAACCAGGCGGCCCTGAGCGATGCCGAACTGGCGGAACTTTGCCAGGTTTCGGAACGCTCGCCCGTCGAATGGCTGCCGGTCGCGAGTGTCGCGGCCAGCCCGGACGAGGATCACGAGGGGGAACCCCACACCGTGGTGGTCGCCAACGCGTTGCACGACATCGTCGAGCTGTTCTGGGTCACCCCACAGGGCAAGCGCGCACGCATCGACGTGCTCGAGCGCGGCGGCATGGTCTTCGTCAACCGCGACAACGGCGGGTCCTGCTGGATCGTGCGGATCCCCGCCACCGGCCGCGAACGCTGCTTCCGCACGCCCGACGACCACGCGCTCGCGGTGGTGACCTCGGCGACCATGGAGGGGTGAGCCCCGGCCTCATGCGAAGACCTCCGCCACCGGGACCCCCTTGTCGGCGAACTTGAAGGGCCGCCCCGAGGGCGACATCACGACCAGTTCGTGGGGCAGTCCGAGGGCGTGCGCGATGGTCGCGTTGAAATCCTGGACCGTGACCGGCTTCTCCTTCACCCGCTCGCCCTTCGCGTCGGTCTCGCCGTGCTTGTAGCCGCCCTTGACGCCGCCACCGGCCAGCAGGCAGGTGAACGCCGCCGGATGGTGGTCGCGACCGTCCTGGTGCTCGGTCACGATGGTCGGCGTGCGGCCGAATTCAGTGGCGACCACGACCAGCGTGTCTTTCAGCAGTCCGCGCTTTTCGAGGTCGGTGATCAAGCCGGCGTAGGCCTGGTCGAACTCCTTGCAGCGGCCTTCGACCGCCGCGAAATTGTCGTAATGGGTATCCCAGCCGCCGAGTTGGACTTCGACGAAACGCACCCCGTGTTCGACCAGGCGCCGGGCCAACATGCAACCCTGCGCGAAGCGGCCACCGCCATACAGCGAGCGGACGGCGGCGGACTCGTCGTTGATGTTGAAGGCCTTCAAGTCCTTGCTGTTCATCAGGCGGATCGCTTCCTGATAAAGTTCCTCGTAGGCCTTCACATCGGCATTCTGGTAGCGCCCGTGGAATTGCTTGTTAAGACGGTCGGCCAAGGACAGGCGGCGGTCGAAGTCTTCCTGGGAAATCCCGTCGGGCTTGATGGAGTCCTGCAAGCCGTCGTTCGGGCTGCCGATCGGCGCGGCCGCGTATTTGGCGCCGAAGAAGCCGCCGCCGGAGTTTTCCTGCGAGGAATCGATCGCGACATAGCCCGGAATTTCCGGATTCAGGCGGCCACCGAGCTTGAGGACCCAGGCCCCGAGCGTCGGGTGTTTCACCGTGCCGCGCATGTCGTAGCTGGTGTGCATCACGTAGGTCCCCTGTTCGTGGGCCCCCTGCTGCGAAGTCATCGAGTTGACCACGCAGACTTTGTCCATGACGTCGGCGGTCTTGGGCAGATACTGTCCCACCATCACGTCGGTGGCGCGGGTCGTGATCGCCTCGTTCGGCCCCATCACCTCCTTTTTCTTCGGCTTGGGGTCGAAGGTGTCGAGGTGGCTCATGCCGCCCGACATGTAGAGATAGATCACGCTCTTGGCCTTCGCCTTGTCCGGGGCCGGCGCGGCGCTGGCCACGCTGGAGCCGAACATCGGCAGCAGGTTCACGCCGAGGTAGAGTCGCGCGGCGTTGGTGATGAAGCGACGGCGCGTCGGCTCGTCGAAGCGGTTGAAGTCGGAAGAATTCATGGGGCCGGGGTGTCGGGTGGTTTTATTGAAGGAACAGGAACTCGGAGGACATCACGAGCGCCGAAACAATGTTGCGATAGCCGTCCTCGCCGGATGCCTTCACCTCCTCGGTCATCCAGCCCATCTCCTCGGGGCTCGGCGGCCGGCTCAGGATCGTCACGTAGAGGCGGCGGATCTTCTCCTCGTCGGTGCTCGCGCCGTCGAGGCTCTTGTAAAGGCGGGCCCCCGAGTTGTTGACCAGTTGCTTTTGAACGTAGCCGTTCATCAGCGACAGCACCTGGCCGACATTCGGCTCGCGGCTGGCACCGTCGACCACCAGGCGGTCCGATTGACCGAACAGGTAGAGCAGGTGCTGGCGCGGGGCCGGGCTGGGCAGCTCGGAGGCGCGGACCGGGGAATCGTTGCCGTAGCGGTGGATCTTGTTCTCCATCATCATCCCGCCGCCGCCGCTGGCGGAGCCGCCGCTTTCCTTGCGGACGTCGGCGAGGAACTTGTCGAAGTAATCCCGCACCTCCTTCTCCGAATCGAGGGCCAGCACTTCTTTCGAGAGCTGCGTCATGTTCTTCTTGCCGACCAGCACCGGCTTGTTGCCCACATAAATCCGGTCGTCCAGCGAGCGGCGCGGGATCTTGTCCGGATCGCCGGAGGCCAGGGTGATCAGCGAGTCCCAAAGTTGCTCGGCCGAAAGACGGGTCAACTGGCGGCCGTGGAAATCGTCGCCCGTCAGGACCTTGGACGGCTCCGGATTCGGCACGAACTGGAAGGTCTTGGTGTTGAGGAGCACTTTTTGGAAGGCGCGCAGATCGTAGTCCACATCCACCATCAGCCGGACCAGCGTGTTCATCAGCTCCGGGTGGTGGAGGTCCTTCGAGTGCTTGTACTCGTCCACCGGTTCGTAAACCCCGCGGCCCATCACCCGCTTCCACATCCGGTTGGCGGCCACCGAGGCGAATTGATCGCCGGTTTTGGACGTCACCCACTCGGCCAGCTCCTTGCGGCCCTCGCCCTTGTCGCTCTTCTCCGAAATCCGCACTGGCTTGCCGAAGGGGGTCTTGGCCCCGATCAGCTGGCCGGGCTCGCCGTCGCGATACTGGTAATCCTGGGGCAGGTGGATCCGGCCGGCTCCGGAGCCGCCGAGACTCAGGCCGTAAACCCGGTCCCACATCACCTGCGCCACGTCGTAGTCGAGCGAGCGCCGCCGGTCTTCCTCGCCCAGTTCGTCCCACAGCTTGCTCATGTGCTGCTGGCGGAGCGGGCTCTGGCCTTCGGTGAAGGCCGCCAGTTCGTAAAAATCATGGCGTTCGGTCTCGCCGAAGGGATCGTCGTGGCACTGCGCGCACTCCATCCGCGAACCGAGGAAGACCCGCATCGAGTTGGCCAGGTTGTCGAGCGGCATCCCGCGGTCGCGGGTGTAGTAGCCGACCGCCGCCGTCTTGGGATCCCAGCCGTCGCCGCTCGCGGCCAACAGCGATTGGGTGAATTCGTCCCATGGCATGTTTTCCTCCAGCGCGGTGCGGACCCAGTTGCGATAGGCGTCGAAGTTGCCGTTGAAGCCCGGCTTGCCATCGGTCACCCGCAGCAAGTCGAAGGCCCAGTTGGTCATGTTGCTCGAGTAACCCGGCGACTGCATCAGGTAATCGATCAGCTGGATCCGCTTGGCCGGATCGTCCATTTCAAGGAAGAACAAGGCCTCTTCCGCGGTCGGAATCCGGCCGATCGCCACCAGGAAAGTCCGCCGCAGGAAAGTCGCGTCTTCGGTCACCGCCGGCACCGGCAGCTTCTGCTTGCGGTACCAGGCCGCCACATGGCCGTCGATCGCCCGGGCCGCCTTGGCGACGAACGCCGGGTCGTCGCCAGGCAGGGGCGGTTCGGCGGCATGGCCGATGGCAGCGCTGGCAAGGAGACTGGCGAGAATGCCGCAGACGGAACGTTTCATGGGTTTCAAGGGTTGAACGAAAGCTAGGGCGGAAAGATCGGGTCGTCAATTCGCCAAGGAGAATCCGGCCACCGTGCGAAAACGCGTTTGGGTGAAACGATCTTTCACGACGATCGTTGCACTGTATCGGACATTTCCGGCGAAAGGTGAACTTCAAAGTGGGCACCCCCCGCGATCACTCACGTGGGGTGCCCTGCGGTCCATGGGCCGGCAGTTCACTGGGGGCGCGAATCGAGCGAAGCGAGGTGGTCCGACTGGCTTTGATCCTGAAACTCGGACAACGCTCTGCCCCGCCGCAGCACGGGGACAGCCGCTCGGCTCCCTTCCGGCCTGAACCGACGAACCGGCTCCTGGGAACCGTTCTGCGGGCCGGCGGCTCCGCGCCCCCGGTGAAAGCCTCACCCACAGCTCCGGCGTCAAGTCCACCGGTTCAGTCAGCGAAACCATCCATCGATTCCAGACCACGCGGAATCCAACCGCGACTCCACCTCGGCCTTCAAGTCAGGAGGAAGCATACCCAGCCCGACCTGACGGCTCGCGCCCGATCCCAGACGGATCTCCATGGCATACGCCATCAGATAGATCTCACGCATCGCGGGATCCGGCGGATCGAGCAGCAGGGCGCTCAGCTCGCTGGTCTCCGTGACCGAGGCAATCCCGCCGGCATACCCCTGCATCACCGCCGCTTCATCAGGGGTTCCGCGGAAAGCGGAAACGGCGGCGACCACCTCTTCTTTCCCGGGAGCGGGCTGCCCGAGGCGGTGGGTGGTGGCAATGACTTCAAGAACCGCTCCGGCCCGAACATCCGGGGGCATCTCCGGGAGACGACGCAGGACTTCAAGATTGCCGAGGAGTTCGTGGTACTCCGCGGCGGCGGCGCTTTCTTCCGGCGACCTGCTATCGTCCTCCCGCGGCGGCGCGGGTGCGTCGGGATCGAATTGCGCCTTGCGGCGGTATTCAACGACCAGCTCCGCGAAGGAGTAGGGCGAATAGGGAGCGGAGACCGCGGGATCCCCCGGCCGCGCGGCGATCAGTCGCTGGAGCAGCTTCTGCCCGGCGGCGATGTCGGCGGGGCTGCGGGGGCGAGGAGTCTTGCCCGGTTCCCTGCTTTCCGCATCGGCCTGCCTCTCCGCCAGCCCCGCGACCACCACCGGCCGCAGCGCCGCGACCATCCCCCACCCCGCCGCGACGGCGAGGAGATGGAGCAGCAGCTTTTTACCCATGCCAGCAAGATGCGAGCGCGCCGCAGGCGGAAGTCAATGCCGGAACGTGGCGCACGCCTCCGGCGTGTGACAGGACAGTGCGCATTCTGCGGGCTCTCGGATGCCATGGGTCCGGCAGGCAGGATGCTTGCCTTTCCTGTTGCACGCCGGAGGCATGCACCACTTCACACCTTCATCACTTCCTTCTCTTTCGCGACGAAGTGCTCGTCGATGACCTTGATGAACTTGTCGGTGAGCTTCTGGACCTGCTCCTCGTGGTCCTTCTGGCCGTCTTCAGTGAGGAGATTGTCGGCCTTGAGCTTCTTGGCCATGTCCATGCCTTCCTTGCGGACGGCGCGGACGCGGACCTTGGCTTCCTCGGCGAGCTGCTTGACCAGCTTGACCATCTGGACGCGGCGCTCTTCGGACAGCTCGGGAATCGGGATCCGCAGCGAACTGCCGGCGGCGGCGGGATTGAGACCGAGCCGGGATTCGCGGATCGCGCGCTCGATGTCCTGGGTGGTCGAGGGGTCGAAGACCTTGACCTCGAGCATCCGCGCTTCCGGCGCGCTGATCACCGCCAGCGACTTGAGCTTGTGGATGCCGCCGTAGCTGTGGACGTGGACGTCCATGTTTTCAATCAGGCCGGGCGAGGCCTTGCCGGTGCGGACGGTGGTGAACTCGTGGAGCAAATACTCCACGGCTTTGTCCATGGCGTCTTCGGTTTCGAGGATGGCGGTTTCCGGGTCCATGTCGGTAAGTGGGTTAGGATGTGGCGGGTTCGTCCCCGTTGACCACGGTGCCGATCGGCTCGCCGCGCAGGGCCTTGGTGATGTTGCCCGCGGGGCCGAGGTCGAAGATGACGATCGGGATGGAATTGTCCATGCACAGGCTGAAGGCGGTCGAGTCCATGACCTTGAGCTGGCGGGTGATGCACTCCTGGAAGCCGATCCGCTCGTAGCGCTTGGCGTCGGGATTCTTCTTCGGATCGGAGTCGTACACCCCGTCGACCATGGTCGCCTTGAAGACCACCTCGGCCCCCATTTCGCTGGCCCGCAGGGCGGCGGTGGTGTCGGTGGAAAAGAAGGGGCTGCCGGTGCCGGCGGCGAAGATGACCACCCGATATTCGTCGAGATGGCGCTCGGCCTTGCGGCGGATGAAGGTTTCCGCGACGTTTTTCATTTCAATCGCCGACTGGACCACGCAGGTGACCCCGTGGTGCTCGAGCGAACCTTGGATCGCCAGCGAGTTCATCACCGTGGCAAGCATCCCCATGTAGTCGGCGGTCGCGCGGTCCATCCCGCGGGCGCTGGCCGCGGCGCCGCGCCAGAAATTCCCGCCGCCGACGACGATCCCCAGCTGGAGATCGCCGGGAGCCAGGGCGTCGCGCACCTCGCGGGCGATCCGCTCGACGATCTCCGGCGAGATGTTGTCGGTACTGCCGGGCTCGCGCAGGGCCTCCCCGCTGAGTTTGAGGATGGCTCTCTTGAACTGGCGGGGGGACGAACCTGAAAAACTCATGCGATGGGTGGCGTTGGCAGATCCAAGCAAGCGGGCGCGGGGTTTGGAAAGGGAAAAGGCGGATTCACTGCTCGCCGAGCGTGAAGCTGATGCCGAGATCGCTCAGCGGGGCGGTACCCTCGTCGGTACCGAGGATCGCGACTTGCACCTTGAGCGGCTCGGTTTGCGGCTTCTGGTATTCTTCGAGCGTCTTGCGGAGGGCGACCAGCGCGAGCTTCAGAACCTGGCGGCCGGTGAGGTCCACGCCTTCGGGGACGTTCAAGGTCGCGACATTCAAACCGACGTGGAGACCGTCTTCCTTGGTCTCGGCGCTGATGCCGATCCCGCATAGGACGAGGAGGTTCACTTCCTCGACCTTGTAATTGGGATTGTTCGACGGGAACTTGTGGGGGGAGCGGATCGACTCGACCAGCACCTCCGGGAATGCGCCGGTGAGAGCCATCGGGCGGCTGGCAACGGTGGCCTGCAGCGCCTCGCCGGTGTCGGTGATGCCTTCATCGACATCGGTGCCGTGCATGCTGAGCGGCTCGAAGACCGGCACCACGGAAATGGTGGTGGCGGCCAGCGGCAGGGCCAGGGCGAGGAGGACGAGAATCGCTTTCACGGCATGAGGATGGGCGGTAACGCGTTGATGATCGAGGCAAATGACCGTGGACTGCGGCAGCCTGCTGCCG
>CAMCYK010000100.1 GCA_945883695.1 Akkermansia muciniphila
CCACTTGGGGGACGGTCTCCGAGTGGGTCACTTACGGCTTCACGCGTCCGATGCCCGAAACAAAAAGCGGTTGTCGACTGGTGACCGCGAAGGACGTCACGAACTTCAATCTTGATCTCGAAGGATGCCGCTACACGAGCCCGGAGGCATTCGAAGCCTTATCGGATAAGGACCGCCCCAAACCGGGTGATTTGCTTCTCACCAAAGACGGATCGATTGGCAGGGCGGCACTCGTTCGACCGGATGTCCCCTTCTGCATCAATCAGAGCGTTGCCGTGTGCTGGCTTCGAAGCAGTTCGATGGATCGATCGTTTTTGGAGATGGTTGCCAATGCCGAGTTCACGCAGGCCTTCATCCGGGAGAAGGCCCAAGGAATGGCGATTCAGCACCTATCAATTACGGACTTCGCACAATGCCCCCTTCCGGTTCCGCCGTGGGAGGAACAACAAGAAATCGTCCGCCGCGTCGAAGCCCTGTTCGCCTTCGCCGACCGGATCGAAGCCCGCCTCGCCACCGCGCGAAAGACCGTCGAGCGCCTCACCCCCGCAACATTGGCGAAAGCGTTTCGGGGTGAGTTGATTCCCCAAGATCTGACCGATGAGCCAGCATCGGCTCTTCTTGAACGACTCAAAAGCCAGCAAAGCGCTACACCCGCCCGCGCAACTCGCAAGACCCGCAAATGATTCTGCCATTCGTCATTAGACATTCGGAATTCGTCATTTCTCCGAATCTTCCATTCGTCATTCGGAACTCGTCATTCGGCATTTCCCCCGGCTTCCGCGGCGAACTCGTCCTGCAGGACCCGAAGGACGAACCGGCATCCACCCTGCTCGAACGTCTCAACCACGAGTCTGCAAACACTTCCGCTACGCACACACGGGGAAAGCGTGCCAAGACTGCATGACGCCGCTATGCGCCATTCGTCATTTGAATTCCGCCTAGTTTTCCGGCATCCCGTTTGACATCCTCACCTGATTTCCCGCCGCCATGATTACCCATCTCAAACTCCACCAAATCGGGCCTGCTCCAGATCTTGAAGCAGACTTCGGCGAACGACTGAATCTGGTTACTGGCGACAACGGCTTGGGCAAGACCTTTCTACTGGACGCCTGCTGGTATGCTCTGACGCAACCCTGGGCGGATGACCGTGAGTTTCATCCATCGGCAGCCACGCCAAAAAGCAATCCTCCCGTCCTGACTTGGGGAAGTCGCGGCAAAGTAGGGGTAACCACCGAGGGCCGGGCGGAGTTCTCCTTTGAAGCGCAGAAGTGGAAAGGTACAAAGAAGGGAAGGCCGTCCATGCCGGGAATCGTCCTTTACGCCCGTATTGATGGTGGTTTTTCCCTGTGGGATCCGGCACGGAATTACTGGCTGGATACAAATGAGAAGGGCGAAAAAACTCCGCCCTATCAATTCAACAAGGCCGAAGTTTGGAACGGTCTCCCTTTGGGCGCGGTTAGGGCGGAAGACATCATCTGCAATGGCCTGCTGCGCGATGTGGAAAACTGGAGGCTCAAAAGCAACGGAGCTTTCGGCATGTTGCAGGATGTTTTGAAGAGCCTCTCGGCCGACGATCACGAAACACTGAGTATCGGAGAAGCGGAGCGGGTCGGCAAAGGCGCAGCGGAAGTGCCCACCCTGATCATGCCTTATGGAAAAGTCCCCGTCACACTCGCCGCGTCCGGCATGAAGCGGGTTCTGGCATTGGCCTATCTGCTGGTCTGGGCATGGCAGGAACACCGGATTGCATCGGAGAAGCGCCGCGAGGAACCCACGCGCCGCATGGTTCTGCTGTTCGATGAGGTTGAGGCTCACCTCCATCCCAAATGGCAGCGGGTGTTTCTGCCGGCGCTTCATGAGGCGATCCGATCGCTTTTAGCCGGTGAGGAGTTGGATTCCGTCCAAATCATCGCCACCACCCACTCGCCGCTGGTGACCGGTTCGGTGGAATACCTCTGGGACGACGATACCGACCGCCTCTTCGACTTCGATCTGAAAGACGGGAAAGTGGAGTTCGAGTGCATCCCCTTCGCCAAGCTCGGCGCGGCGGAGCACTGGCTGGAGTCGGATTCCTTCGACCTGCCGAGCAGCTACCCGGTGGAGGCCCAGAAGGCGATCGATGCGGCGAACGATTTCATGGCCAAGCATCCCGAGCCGCCGACAGCACCGAGTGATCCGGCACAAGCAATCGATGCGAATCTTCGGAAAGCCTTGGGCGGCGACGACGAGTTCTGGCCGCTGTGGAAACCCTACTTTGACCGCGTGAAGAAGCCGTCATGATCCCCGTCGCCAACCCGATCCCGGAGCCCGCGGATTTCGATGCCGAGTGCCGGCAGAAGGGAGTGTCCTGGTGGGTCTCCCGCCGACTTCACGGTGACACCCCGAATACCGCGCAGTTCCCTAACTACTGGGCGAAGTACGAAGGCGATCTCGCCAGCGCGTTCCATCAACGCTGCGGCTGGTGGGCGATGTGGATCGCGGAGGGGGCGGTGGAGCATTTCCTCTCCAAGAAAAACCGGCCCGACCTCGCCTATGAGTGGAGCAACTACCGCTACATCGCCGGCTCGGTGAACGGCTCGAAGGGCACTCACGACGACAAGGTCCTGGATCCCTTCGAGGTGCAGAACGGGTGGTTCGAGGTCCTGGTGCCGTCCATGCAGTTGGTCGTCACCCCCTTGCTGCCGAGGCTTCTGTCTGCCAGAGCGGAATTCACGCTGAAGCAGCTCAAGCTCCGCAACGGCACCAAGGTCGTGAGGAGCCGCAAGCACTGGTATGACCAGTTCAAGAAAGGAATGCTGGACCTCGATGGCCTGCGAACCCACGCCCCGCTGGTCGCGGATGCCGTCCAGAGGCTCCTTGATGCCCACACGTCCCTTCCATGACCCGCACCTACGACTTCGCCACGATCGGCTTTCGTCCCTACACGGAGACGGAGGAGTTCGTGACCATCGGCGTGGTGGCGCTGGACAGCGCGGCGCGGCACTGCGGCAAATCCCCTCTCACCCGTTCTGCGGCCGAACCGCCTATTCAGGCAGGGTGACGATCCGGTAAAAGCGTGAGCTCGCGGCGGAGGGATGGACGGCGGTTTTGGGCGGGCCGGAATCGATCCATTGGGTGCGGTTGGCGGTCGCGGTGACGGTGGCGACGACGCGTTTCCACGTCGTGGTGTCGGCGCTGTATTCGATGGCGTAACTCGTGCCGGGCAGCGAGGCGAATTCGACGAGCACGTCGCCGTCGTCGAGCACCGTGACGCGGGCGGGCCCCGCTCCCTGCGGGGCGGTGACCGGCTCGGCGGGCGGCTCGGCCAATGTGGCGGCGATGGAGTAGGCGGGCTCGAAGTTGAAGTTGCGGGTGGGCCGGTAGAATTCGACGCGGAGGCGGACTTCGGCCCCGGCGGCGAGGAAGCCGGGGACATCGATGTAGGCGCGGCCTTCGGCGTCGACCCCATGGCGGTTGTGAACCGCGACGTCCGCCGGCAGGCCGCCGATCACCAGGCGGAAACCGGCCAGCGGCAGCGGGTTGCGGTTGGTGACGGTGATTTCCTGGGTCAGCAGGCCGGATTGCGCGCGGACGAGCGGGGTGGCAGTCGCCTCGAGGATCCCGAGATCCGCGGGGCTGATGATGCTGGCGGAGATCTCGGTGGCATCGTCGTCCGTAGCCGTGCGCGGCTGGTCCGAGGCCGTGGCGCGGGCACGGGTGATCAAGGTATCGATCCCGCCGCGGGCGGCGGCGGAAACCCGGTAGGTGGCTTGCACGGTGGCGCTCCCGCCTTCCGCCAGGTTCAGCGTCCAGCGCTCGCCGACGACGGTGCCGGTCGAAACCTGGGGCGGATCCGCGGTGACGCCGGCCGGGAAGATCCGGTTCAGGTCGATCACCACGGAAGTGGCGGCGCTGGGGCCGAGATTCCGCACGGTGATCCCGTGCACCGCGTCGCCGGGCGCGCCGACCACCTCGGGCGTGCCGGAGGAGGTCACCTGCAAGTCGATCCGTTCCGTCACCTGGATCGCGACGCCCACGGCGGCGGAGCGGTTGGTGCCGTCGCTGGCCCGGTAGCTGAACGAGTCCGCGCCGAAGTAATCCTTGGCCGGGGTGTAGGTGAACGATCCGTCCGCGGCGAGGACGAGCACCCCGTGCGAGACTCCGGTCACCAGTTCGGCGGTCAGGTGCGCCGGGCCGTCGCCGTCGTCTTGGTCGGTGTCGTTGGCCAGCACACCCGCTGCGGCCGGCACGCTGAGCGCGGAGTCTTCGACGACCTCGTAGCCGCCATCGGCGACCGCGACCGGCGTGAAATCATCATCGAGAATCCGGCCGGTGGCGCTGCCCGGCGCAGCGATGTTGTAGGTTTCGCCCGGCAGCAGGGAGACGACGACCGTTTCATCGGCTTCGTCGAGATTGTCGGCAACGGGATCGAGGGTGAAGGTCATGTGGTCGCTGCCGGCGGGGAGGGTCACGCTGCCGGCACCGATCGCCGCCGGCAGGTAATCCACCCCCGGGGTCGCTTGACCGGCCAGGCCGAGATTCACGACCAGCGGGCTATCGGTCTCGCCGGTGCGGGACACGCGGACCACCAACAGGTCGTCGCTGTCTTCGATCACGCTGCCGGGCTGCATCGAAACGCTTGCCGTCGGTGCGGCCGCGGCGAGCCGGAAGCCGAGCGTCTCGTTTTCGACGGTCGGCACGTTGTAGTCCTGGTAGGCCGATTGGATGAACGCGGCCGGGAGGTTCCAGGCCCCGCCGCGGAAGCCGCGGCGGGTGGACTGGAAGATCGTCTCGTTCCATTCCGTCACGTTGCCGGATTGATCCGCGGTGCCGTAGAAGCTCTCGCTCAGCGGGCCGGCGCCGCCGACCGAGGTGTAGTGTCCGTTCAAGCTGTTCCAAGACGCGCCGCTGTTGTAGTTCGCGACGTTGCTGCCGGGGTTGGTGATTTCCCCCGAGCCGTTGCTGCGGGCAAGCGCCGGGGCGGCGTTGCTGCGGGTCGCGTAGAGCCAGTAGTTGTCGCCGCCGCCGGCGCCGGGCGTGGGGTCGTGATAGGCCGCCTTGTACCATTCGTCCTCGCTCGGCAGGAACACGCGGGCAGCGGGCAGCCGCACGGGAAATTCCGCCGCGAGGTTGTAGGCGCCGGTCTCGGTGCTGCCGTTGCCCTTCCCGTTGTGCATCCAGTTCGCCATCCGGATCGCATCGAAGAAGCTGACGTTGGCGACCGGCTTGTAACCCATGTTCTTGATCGCGGCATACTGGTAGCTGCCGCTCGCGCCGGTCCGGGTGATGCCGCCGCGCGGGGAGGTGGACATGGTGGCCCGGTAGAGGCCGTGGGGATCCGACCTGGCGACCGCGTTGAGGAATTCGACATACTGGACGTTCGTCACCTCGTGCTTCGCGATCCGGTAGTTGTAATCCACCCGCCCGAAGCCGTTGCCATCCGGCGGATTGCCGGCGCGGCCGACCGGCAGCCACTCGATCGGGCGGAGCGGCTCGCCCGGATCGACCACGAGCTGGCCGTAGTGGAGGTCGTCGATGAACACGAACAGCCCGGAGTTCTCGGTGGGCGAGGAGACTTCCACCACGTCGATCCCGCGGGCATCGCTGAAGCCGACGAAGGTGGTGAAGAGGTTGTTGGTGGTGACGGTCTCATCTCCCACCACGGTGCCGTTGCTGAAGCCCCTGACGCGGGCGCGGGTTCCGTCGGTCAGCCCGATTTTGACCCGCAGGCCGACCGCGGCAAAGCGCTGGTCGAAGGTGATCCGCAGCGCGAAACCGGTGGTCGAGTTGACGAAGGCCACGTCGGAGGTCTGTGTGAATCCCGGTCCCCACGAGTTGGTGCGATCCGAGATCTGGACGAGATTCGGATTCAAGGTGGTGAAGCCCCGGCCGCCTTCCATCGTGATCCCGCCGGTGCCCTGCGGGTAGAGGATCAGTCCGCCGGCCGGAGCGAGACCCTCGAAGCCCTGGACGGTCAGGCCGGGGTTGGCGGCATTGAAAGCCTGCGCGTCGAGATAGGTCAGCGCGGACAGGTTGCCCGCACTGGTGAAGAGCGCCACGAGCAGGGACGGGAGGTGCGAACCGATGCGGGGGAAGTTCATGGTGCGGGCAGGTTTGCGGGGGGCAAAAACCCCGGTCGGCGACTCGAATTCCGCGTCGGCCGGTCGGCCCGGTCAACGCGGAATGGAAAACGGAAACCACGAAATCGCCGAAACTCCAAGAAAATCAGGGATTCCGTCGCTCAATCCGCCGCCGCTTTGACAAAGGCCTCAAGCCAGGCGCGGCTCAATCGAGCGCCAACTCGACCTGCGCTTCGAAGCTCCCGCGCTGGGGGTCGCCGGTCTCTTTCATCCAGTGCCACAGCGACTTGGTCATCGCGCTGGCGCGCGGGTTCCACGCGTCGTTCGGCTTCGCGATGAGGTTGTGCAGGCAGTCGGGGTCTTTTTTCAAATCATACATTTCCTCCCGGCAGCGATGGACGAAGTGGTCGACCCGCCGGGCGAGGTCGGGATCATTCTTGGCGGCCTCCCGCATCGCCTTCATCGAGCGGCCGCTCTGCGACTCGTTCTGGAAGCGGGTCTTGCCGTCGGCCCAGCCGTTCCAGATGTAGAGGAAATCCTCCTCCACCACCGCGCGCATCGGGTATTCTTTGCCGGCCCAGATCCGTTCGACCATCGTGAAAACCCGCTTGCGGTCCTGCTGGCGCTGCCCCTTGAACAAGGGCTTGAGCGAACGGCCGTCGGCCCCGGCCAGCGGCGGCAGCCCGGCGGCGTCGAGCAGCGTCGGCGCCACGTCGATCCCGCTGACGAAGTGCTCGCGGTCCCGGGTGGCCGCCTTCACCTCGCCCGGCCAGCGGACGATCCACGGGGTGCGGTTCGAGTGCCAGTAGCAGTTCGACTTGGCGAAGGGCAGCGGCATCCCGTTGTCGCTCATGAACATCACCAGCGTCTCACCGGTCAGGCCCGCCTGTTCCAGTTCCGCGAGGATCGCGCCGACCACCTCGTCGGCGCGGTGGACCGAGGTGAAGTATTCGGCCATCTCGCGCCGGACTTCCGGCAGGTCGGGCAGGAATTTCGGGAGCGGCACCTCGTGCGCTTGAAAGGTCCGCCGCGTCGCGGGGCGCGGCCGCCAGGTTTCCTGGTCGCTGCCCGCGAACGGACGGTGCGGGTCGTGGGCGTTGGCCATCAGGAAGAACGGCTTGCCCGCCGCCTTGGCCCCTTCGATCGTGGCCCGCACCCCCGCCGCATAGAGTCCGGTGTCGCGGCCGCGGCCGAGCGCTTCCTCGTCGCGGATCAGGTCGAAGGCCTTGTGGCGCGTCGGCACCACGTGCTTCGCCTTGCCGAGCAGGGCGGTGAAATAGCCGCCCGCCTGGAGCGCTTCGGGCAGGCTCGGGACCTCCGGAAGGATGGGATCGAAGCCGAGCGCGCCATTCCGGTGCGGGTAGCGGCCGGTCATCCAGACCGCGCGGGACGGCTGGCAGATCGATGCCGTCACGAAGCCGCGGTCGAGGCACAAACCCTGGGCCGCCAAGCGGTCGAGATGCGGGGTGATTCCTTCCAGTTGGCAGCCGAAGGCGCCGACCGAATCGCAGTTCAAGTCGTCGGCCGTGATCAGCAGCAGGTTCGGCTGGGCGGCGAGCGCCAGGGGGCCGGCGAACAGGAGGAACACGAGTATCCGCAGCATCCGCCGAGGATGCCGGGACCCCGCGGGAGGGTCAAGCTGCCAGGGAGTAATCCGTTCTGTTCCGGAATGAGCCCGCCAGCCTCCCTAACGGAGGAGCCCCGGGGTCCCGCCGGACTGGCTGCCGCGCGCTCCCGGATACCAGCAGGGGAGGGTGGTGGCTTCCTCGTCGAAAAGCTCGAGGATGGCCGCCGGGACATGGCTCCGGTGGGCGATGATCGTGTAGACATGCTCGTCGAACCAATCGTCGTGGAGCGACCACAGGCCTTTGTCGCCTTTCTCGTCGCCCCAGCTGTTTTCGACCAGCCATTTGCGGGGCTGGCCGTCGGCACCGAGATCGACCCCCATCAGGGCCATGGCATGGCCCGACGCCCCGGCGTGGAGGCGTGTCCGGTCGGCCTTGCTGAGGGTCAGGTCGATCCCGAACAGCGCTTCGTAGTCGAACAGCCGGTGCCTCATCAGGCCGAGCTCGGTCGATTGGTCGAGGTTCATGTTCACGGCGAACCACAGCGGCTCGTTGGCGAGGATGGAGGCCTTGGCGATCTGCTTCATCGACGGCGTGTCGATGTTCGCGAAGTGCATGCATTCGTCGCCGAAAATGTTGCGGGCGCGGTCGAAGCGATAGTGGCGGTTGAGGTCGTTCTTGGGGTCGTTGTAGAGGCAGACGAACTCGGAAAGCGGGCGGCCGATGTACTGCCGGTAAAACGACTGCGGCGTATGGCGCTCCGGCGGGGTGAGCCGCTGGTTTTCGGCGGTCCGCAGCTCGGAATCGGCCGGATTCCCGCTGTCCTGTTGCCGGACCGGGTAGCGCCACTCGAATTCGGCGGGAGGCTCGCCGAAATGGATGACCAGCAAGCGGTAGATCTCCTTGAGCATTTCATCCTTGGCGGCGCGCAGATCGTCGATCCCGGCCCCGTCGGCATGGCGGTCGAGCAGCCGCACCGCGTCGGTGCGCAGCAAGCGCCCGAGCACCTCGTTGAGGGTTTCGGTGTGGGTGCTGGCGTGCGTCTCCGGCATCGCCGACAGCGGCATGATCCCGTATTTCCCGACCAGGGCGACCAGGTAGTTCCACCAGCCGCCATCTTCCATGGCCGCCTTGTTCACCTGTTCCCACTCGCGGTCGAGGAAGTGGGCGTCCCGCAGTTCGAGGATCGATTCGAGGTAAAGGTTGGCCTTTTCCAGCTTGTCCCAGAACTGGAGGTAGGCGGCGGAAAACTCGAAGTTCTCCATCCGGTGGTCGCGGATCACCTGGGGCCGCAGCACGTTGAGGCCCGCGAACATCCAGCAGCGCCCGGACTTCTTCTGGTTGGAGATGCCCTTCGACTGGACGCGGTGGCTGAAATACCCGTCGTCACCCCGCAGCATCCCGCGGTTGAGCGCCAGCGGTTTGGCGGACTGGTTGGTCACCGCGTTGTGGCAGGCCCGGTCGGCCGCGCTCATCCGGTAGTCCTCGCGGAGCGTCCGCAGGAACGCGGGGGTCAGGGTCCCGGCCGGGGTTTCGGCGGCTTGTCGTTCGGGCGGGGCCGGCGGGGTGGTGGGCATGGATCGGGTGGGTCGGCTGGAAGAACGGAGGCAATCCGGCGGGGATCGAGGAGGGTCCGCAACGGCACCGGCTCCCGGAGGCTACCAGAGACGGGTCCGGTTTGTCTACGGCCCGATGCGACAATCAATCGTGCTTCCACGGCACGCGATCGCGCGTCCGCGGCGTGGCCCGGCCGCCCGCCGGCCGGCCGTCCCTTGGCCCGCGCGGGGAGAACAGGATTCCGCTCGTCAACCATGACCCGTTCCGGATAGGTCTTGGCCATGGCCCGCTGGCAAGTCCGATCGGCCGCCGAGCAGTTGGCGGATCACCTGCGCTGCGAACTGGCCGAGCAGCGATGGGGCGAATTGATGCCCGGGATCCACCGGCTGGCGGCCGAGCTGGGAGTCAACCGCAAGACGGCGGACGCCGCGCTGCGCTTGCTGGAAAACGAGGGCTTGCTCCTGTCGCAGGGAGTGGGCCGGCGGCGGCGGATCTTGCGGGCGAGCGGTAGCGACAACCCGACGCTGCGGGTGGCAATCCTCATGAACGAGGCGGCGGACCGGAAACTGGATTACATGGTCGAACTCCAGCACGAGCTGGTGGCGGCGGGGCACACGGTCTCGCACGTCGATTCCTCGATGGTCGACCTCGGGATGAAGGTGCGGCGGATCGCCCGGGTGGTAAAGCAAAGCGAGGCGGATGCCTGGGCGGTGATGGCGGGTTCGCGCGAGGTGCTGGAATGGTTCGCGGCGTGCGGGCGGCCGGCCTTCGCCTTGTTCGGGCGGCGGCGCGGGCTTCTGCTCGCCGGGGCGGGGCCGGACAAGCCGCCGGCGATCGCCGCGGCCACGCGGTGCTTGCTCGAACTCGGTCACCGGCGCGTCGTGCTGCTGGCCCGGCCGCGCCGGCGCTTGCCGGAACCGGGCGCGTCCGAACGGGCGTTCCTCGCCGAACTGGCGGCCCGCGGCTTGTCCGTCAGCGACTACAACCTGCCGCACTGGGAGGAGACGGTCGAAGGCTTCCACTCGTGCCTCGACGCGCTGTTCCGGCTGACCCCGCCGACGGCGTTGATCATCGACGAGGTGCCGCTGTTCGCCGCGGCGCAGCAGTTTCTCGGGCGGCGGAGGCTGCGGGTGCCGGAGGACGTTTCGCTGGTGAGCACGGACTACGATCCGACCTTCGACTGGTGCGATCCCTCGATCGCCCACATCCGCTGGGACAGCCGGCCGGTGGTGCGGCGGATCGTCCGCTGGGCGGCCAACGTGAGCCGCGGCAAAGCGGATTTGCGCCAGACTTCCACGCCGGCGGAATTCGTGCCCGGCGGCACGATCGGGCCGGCGGCCGCGGGGTGAGCGGCGCTGCCGGCGTGGCGGGGACCTTCAGGCGAGGAAGGCCTTGATCGGGCCGGACTGGTCGCCCTTCAGCGCGGGGTCGAAGTCGCCGAAGTGCTTGACCGGGTTGCCGTAGGCGTTGAGCAGGGTGGTGTAGAAGTTGCCGAGCGTCTGGTGCCCGTCCTTCCCCCAGTAGGGCAGCCGGATGTAGCGGCGGCCGAGTTTGAGCCGGGTGTTGTCACCGGCCATGACGACGAACGGGAATTCGGTGCCGTGGCTGTGATGGGTTTCCCCCGAGTCGGGGAAATAGAAGATCATCGTGTTGTCGAACATCGTGCCCTTGCCCTCCGGCACTTCCTTGAGGCGCGTGACCATCCGGTTGACGAGCTCCATGTGATGGAACTCGGTGCGCTTGCGGATCTCTTCGGCGGCGAGGTTCTTGACGGACTTGCCGTGGCCGATGTCGTGCATGTTCACCTTCTCGCCCTCGATGCCGGGGATTCCGGTGTAGTGGTGGCCGAGTTCATCGACCGTGAAGGCGACGACGTTGGTCAAGCCGGAGATCAGCGAGGACAGTAGCACTTCGGTGTGACCGACCTGGCGGGTGTAGGTGTCCATCTCGTTCGAGAGATACTTGCTTTCCAGCTTCGGCACGTGCTTGCGGACGGCGTCGGCCATCAGGTCGATCTTGCGGTCGCGCTCGCGGATCTCCTCGATCGAGTTCGCGTAGTTGCCGACCTTCTTGTGCTCGATTCCGGCGAGATGCCGCGCCAGTTCGGTCTGGTTGCCGGCGGCGAATTCCAGCACCTTGCGCTCCAGTTGGTAGCGGACCTGGTCGTTCTTGTCGGCGGAGACCGATTTGAAGATCTCGTCCACCGCGATGCCCGGGCCGCCGAACGCGTAGTTCGGCTGCTGCGGTCCGCGGGCGGAAAAGCCCTTGGCGATGCCGTCGAGGCCGCCCCGCGCGTTGCCGCCATCGGTCGGGAAACAGGCCAGTTCGATGTGTTCCATCGGCGAGGGGAAGAGCTTCGCCAGTTCGAAATCGACGGTGGCCCACTTGATCGAACTCACGCGCTCGTTGGCCTTGTAAACGCCGAGCGAGGAGCACCACGAGTGGTGGCCGGTGGTGCACATTTTCCCGGACAGGCCTTGCAGGATGGTGAGGTGGTCCTTGTGCGCTTCCAGCGGGCTCATCCATTCGGGGAGCGAGTGGCTTTGGAGGTCGACCTCGTAGGGCAGGTTCTGCTTCTCCAGGTCCATCTCGGTTTTCCCGAAGGAGGGCGGGACCATCACCTTGGGGAAGAGGCCGTTGCCGCGGTGCATGAAGATGAAGCGCGTCGGCGTTCCGCCCGCCGGGCCGGCGGCCAGCGGAGCGGCCGAGAGGCGGGGCAGCATGCCGGGAAGGGAGAGTCCCCCCATGGCGAGGAAGGCGTTGCGGAGGAATTCGCGGCGGTGGTTCATGGCGGGTGATGCCGTTTTCGGACGGGGACGGGATCGGTTTACGGACGATGAAGGATGGAAGCTTTCGTCCGCTATTTGCGGTAGATGAAGGAATCCGAGGTGAGAAGGGACACGATGACCGCCCGGAAGCTGCCGCCACTCTCGACGTAGGCCTGGTCGGCGTCGATCAGGGTCTTGGCATCGGACAGCATTTCGTTGCGGCCCAGGTAGAAGCGGAAAGCGTGCCGGATGATCGACTGGCGGACCCGCGCGGATTTGGCCAGGCGTCCGATCAGGTCGATCGCGTCGGTCACCTCGCCGTCCAAGGCGGGCTCGCCGGTGCTGTCGAGCAAGCCGCGGGAATCGACCGGCAGGGTCTTGTAGGTGTTCCAACGCCCGTCCTTGCCGGTCACGTTCTCCGGGTGCTCCAGCGGCTCGACCAGACGGAAGCGCCCGAAGTCGTCGTAGATCTCGAAGGGCAGGCCCAGCGGGTTCATCGACTCGTGGCACTTCCAGCACTCCGGTGCCGTGGTCACTTTCTCGAGGCGCGTGCGCAGGGTCTGCCCGTGATCCTCGGGCACCACGGCATCGACGGTGATCGGAATGTCCGGCACGCGGCCGGCGAGGAGCTTTTCACGCACCCAGCGTCCGCGTTTGACCGGATCGGTGGCGGTGTTCTGCGAGTGGGCGATCAACCACGCCGGGTGGGAGAGGATCCCCTTGCGGTTCTCCAGCTTGAACGGCTGGACCACCGGATAGTCGAGGGGAGGATCGTTGTATTGGCCGTTGCGGCCGGACGGTTCCGGCAGGTTGTAGATCGGCGTGTGCCAGTAGGTGTTGCCGTGCTGCCAGGGCAAATTCACGAAAGGCGTGGCCCCGCGGCCGAAGGTGGCCTCGAAGTGGGTCATGCAGCGGGTCAGGGTGTTGGTATGCGTGCCCCGCTTCTGCTCGTGGCCGGGCTCGATCTGCAGGGTCGCCTTCAACAGCTCCCGATGCTCCAGCACCACGCTTTCGGGGTCGGTTTTCCAGGCGCTGTCTTTGAGCAGTTCCCAAACCCCGCGCCATTTCCCGATGGTCGCCGCCGCCGTCGCGTCATCGACGCTGTGAAACACGAAGAAGCGGTCGGTGGTCAGCAGGGTCTCGAACACCGCCTGATCCTTTTCCACGCACCAGGCGACGACCTTGTCCGCCTCGTTGACGAGGAAGCCCGCCGTGCCGAGCGTGCCGCGGTCGGCGTTCTGATAGACGCCCTGGCTGCGCTCCACGTCCTTGAACACCTTGGGCGCGTTCGGGTAGCCGAAGAACTCGCGGAAAAACCGGATGATCCGGGGATGGGAAACCGCGTGGGAGGCCACCTTGCCGGTGTTCGCGCTGGTATCGATCCCGCCGTGGTAATAGGTCGGGTCATCGAGCAGCCGCTCGACCTCGCGTTTGAAGTCCCCGCGCGTCTGGAGGCGGCCCCGGGCGGCGGCTTCCAACAGCTTGGGATCCGGGCCGAGGTCGCCCATCGCATAGGAAATCGCGTAGGCGGCTTCGTGCGGCGAAAGCAGCTTGCGTCCCTGTTCGTCCGGTTCGCCCGCGCCCCACTCCTGACGGTAGAGGAACTCCGATTCCAGCAGGACCGCCACCAGCATCTGGCGCAGTCCTTCGGTATTGCCGGCGAGTCCGATGGCGGACCGGGTCAGCTCGAGATACCGCGACGCCTCGGTTTCCGTGGGCGGGCGCCTCAGCACGCTTTCGAATTGCTTGCGGATCGCCGCCCGCAACTCCTCGTCGCCGGGCGCGGACTTGTTGAGAATGATGGCTTCGAACTCCATCGGTGTCTGCCGCGGCGACCACCGGTCCTTGGGGTCGGGAAAGTCATTGGCCCCGATCTGGCCGTCTTTCACCCGCGCCGGCCGGATCTGTTTGTTGGAAATCCAGTCCGCGTTCGCCAGCATCACCAGCAGGTTGCCGCCATCCAGCAGACCGATGTCGTAATCGCGCACTCCCGAGGTGTCCGGCAGGATGAAGGGATTGGTCACGCCGATCAAGGGCGTGCCCCGGTCCCGGCCCTCGAGGCCGAACACGTCGCGGACCCGCTGGTCGAAAATCTGCGGGTTCACCAGCCAGCGCCGCGCCGGGGTGAAGGCGGCTTGGTCGATCTTGCCGGAGAACAAGGTGTCGTGGTCGACATAATTCCCGTAGGACGGATAGCGCAACTTTTCCTCCAGCTTGGAGGCGTTGTGGGTGTGCAGTTCCTTCCACAGCCAGGTCCCCAGTTCCGCGCGCTCCCCGTCCGTCGGCTGGCTCTTCTTCTTGGGCGGCGGCATCTGCTTGAGATACACCTGCTCCTGGATCCGGTTCATCAGATCGAGACGGGCGCTCAAGGGAAATTCGCCCAGATTGTCGAGGCGCAGGTCACCCTTCTCCGTTCCTTCCTCGTGGCAGCTGTAGCAGTACTGGTCGAGGATCGCCGCCGCGCGCGGATCGACGCGGAACGCGGGCTCGGCCGCCGCCAGGGTGGCCGCTCCCAGGGCCAGCGCGGCGGTCGCGGGACGGGAAATTCGGATTCGATCGGTCATCTGGCTGTGTTCAACGGGCTTGGTGACGGTAGAGGACATTCCCCAGGTCGTCGTGCTGGGACAATTCAAGCGAGGCCTGCCGCGCGGCGTCGCCCGGGGTCAGGGCGACCCGCAGGAAGCCGCCGCTGGGCGGTCGGTCGGTGTAGAGCTGCTTCACCTTCCCCTCGGGATCGGTCGAGCCGCCGCTACCCGGGTTGCGGCCCAGCCGGGCGTTCTCGCGGTTGAGCGCCCCGCAGGAAAACTCTTCGTAGCCGCTGGCATGCCGCGAATGATACTTCCAGTGGCGGTCGCCGCACAGGATGAAAAAGCGGCCCGGCGCGATGCCGTTTTCCGCCAGCCACTTGAAGAATGCCTCGCCCTCGTGGCGGAAGCCGGCCTCGTTCACGTGGTTGTCCTTCTTGTAGGCGTCGTCCGGCCCGATCATCGGCGTCGGCGAGACGAGGATTTTGAACGTCGCGTCGCTCTCCTTGAGGGTGCGCTGGAGCCAGGCCTTCTGCTCGCGGCCCCAGACCGATTTCTCCGGACCGTCCGGCTGTTGGTTCGGGCTGCGGTAGTCGCGGCCTTCGACGAACCAAAGCTGCAAGTCGCGGCCCATCCGGTGGGTGCGATAGGTCACGGCCTTGGCATCGCCCGGCTTCACGACCGGCACTTGTTCCCGGAAGGTGTCGATGCCGAGTTGGTGCGACGGTTCGTAATCCCCGGTCGGGTCGGAGTCGTTCCGGCGGTAATCGTGGTCGTCCTTCATCCAGTAGCTGGGGACGCGGGCGAACAGCCGCACGAAGCGGGGTTGGACATACTGCTCGTGCCACTTGCGCCGGAGTTCGGCGGGCGACTTCGCGCGGGTGGCCGCCGGGTGATCGTAGTAAACGGCGTCGCCGCCGATGATCACGAAGTCGGGATCCAGCCGGAGCGCCGGTTCCAGCGCGGGATAGCCCTGCATCCGGTCCTCCCCCTGGTAGCCGCCTTTCCCGCCGCTGCCGTGCTGGAAGAAGGCGTAGTTGAGGCAACTGGTGAGAATGAAGTCGACCGCCGCCGCTTGCCGCGGGTCGGGCAGGGTTTTGAAGGATGCCGGATCGCCGGGTTTCGCCACGGCCGCCGCGCTGCCGAAGACCACCCGGTAGTGATAGGTGGTGGCCGGGCTCAAGCCGTCGACGTGGGCCCGCAGGATGAAGTCGCCGGCCGCGGTGGCCTGAAGCCACGGCGTCTGCCGGGCCTCCTTGAAGTCCGGCGTCGCGGCGATTTCGAAGCGTCCGGTGCCGGCCGCGCCCGGCACCTCGCCGTCGCGCGGGGCCGCGACCGCGGTCAGTCGCGTCTGCAGGATCGCCGAAGTGGCGGTGACTTCGCCGGCCAGCAGGCCCTGCGCGAGGTGGATCTCCGCGGCCGGGAGAAGGCCCGTCCACAGCGGAAGCAGGACGAGTAGGGCGAGGCGATGGAAGGAAGTTCGCATGAAGAGGGAGCGGGGCAGGGTGGCTCAGTTGCCTGCCCGCGGCGTGGCGAGCGGGAGGATGCTGGCGGCTTTGATTTCCGCCATCAAGGTTTCCGCACGGGCCCGCAGCTCCGTGACTTTTCCGGGGAAGCGCCCGCTCAGGTCGACGGATTCGCCCGGGTCGTCGCGGAGATTGACGAGCAGCGGCGGCGGATCGCCGGCAGGCTTCGCCGGCTCTTCATCCCGCCCGGCTTGCAGACCGTCGCGGGCGTGGCCGCGGTCAAAGAACAGCTTCCAATCGCCGGAGCGGATGGCCTGGGGCGCCGGGTCCATCCCGTGCCAGTGGAGCAGTTCCGTCCGCGGATGGGTGCCTTCCTTGCCGAGCAAGCTGTTCCAGACGTCGAACCCGTCGATCTTCGGCTTGCCGCGGGACTCGCGCTGCCAGTCGATGCCGCACGCGCGGCACAGGGTCGGCAGCAGGTCCAGCGCGCTGGTGAGGGCGTCGAGGGTCCGGCCGGCCGGGAGGGTCCCCGGCCAGGAGATGAGGCAGGGGACCCGCGTCCCCCCCTCCAAGGCGCTCCATTTCTCGCCCCGGAACGGCAGCGCGCTCGCCTGCTCGCGCGGCTGGGGACCATTGTCGGAGGTGAAGACGACGAGGGTGTCCCGGAGGATCCCGCACGCTTCGAGGGTTGCCAGCAGTTCGCCGACGCGGGAATCGAGCTCCTCCACCACGTCGCCGTAGTCGCCGAAGCGGGAGCGTCCCTGCCACTCCGGGTGCGGCTGGACCGGGAAATGCGGGGCGGTGTAGGGGAGATAGAGGAAGAACGGCTTCTCTTGGTGTTCGGTGATGAAGCGGATCGCTTCGGTGGTGATCCGCTCGCTCAGCCGGCGATTGTCGAAGGGATCCTCGACCACCTCGTCCGCCCGCCAGATCTGCGTCGTCTGGTTGTTGCTGGCGGTGAGGTAATAGGCGCTGTCGAAACCTTGCCGGTGAGGGCGGCAGCCGGGCTCGCTGCCGATGTGCCACTTGCCCGAGAGTCCGGTCGCGTATCCGCCCGACTTGAAGATCTCGGCGATGGTCAGCGCCTCCGGACTCATGCCGTCCCGCATGCCCATCTTGAATCCGACCACCCCGCGGGTCCAGCCGAGGCGAACCGGGTAGGCCCCGGTCAGCAGGGCCATCCGCGAGGGCGTGCAGACCGTGGCACCGGAATGGAAGTTGGTCAGCCGGAGGCCGCCGGCGGCAAGCCGGTCGAGCACCGGGGTGCGGATCGCGGGGTGGCCCTGGCAACCGAGATCCCGGTAGCCGAGATCGTCCGCCATGATCAGGATCACATTCGGCGGGCGGGCTGCCGCCGGGAGCGGGAGGGAAGCCGCGGCCAGCAGCAGCAAAAGGAGCAATTTCCGGGTCATCGTGGCAGCTCCGGTTTCATTGCGGGATCGCGTCGCCGCGTTTGACCGGCTTGCCCTCCCAGACGGCTTCATCCGATTCCTTGTCGTAGGTCAGGATGCGGCTGGCGCTGCCCGGTGCCGGCGGCCGGTCGGGTTCCGGCAGCCATTTCCGGTGTTCGGCGATGACCGCGGCGTGCTCGGCTTTCCCGGCAAGGTTGGTCCATTCGCGGGGATCGGCCTGCAAGTCGTAGAGCTCCTCGCTGCCGTCGGCGTAGGTGATGTAGCGCCAGCGCTCGCTGCGGATGCCGTGGTTGCCCTGGTTGTGGCTGGTGATGGCGGGGCGCTCGCGCCGGGTCGCGGCATCCTTGAGCTGGGGCGCGAGGCTGAGGCCTTCGAGGTCGTCGCGCTTCGCCACGCCGGCGAGTTCGACGAGCGTCGGGTAGAGGTCGAGCAATTCGGCGGGTTGGCTGCAGCGTTGGCCGGCTTTCACGCCCGGGCCGGCGAAGATCAGCGGGACCTTGGTGCCGCGGTCCCACAGGGTGTTCTTGCCGGTGATGCCCTTCTCCCCCAGATGCCAGCCGTGATCGCCCCACAGGACCACGATGGTGTTGTCGGCGACGCCGGCTTCCTCGAGCGCGTCGAGCAGGCGTCCGATCTGGGAGTCGACGAAACTGGTGCAGGCGAGGTAGCTGCGGACGAGGTTGCGCCACTGGTTCTTCTCCTTGAGCCATGCCAGGCGGGGCTCGGGCAGTTCCCAGTGCAAGTACCACGAGAAGCGCGGCGTGTCGTCGCGGTCGTTCGCGAGGATTTCCGGCAGGATGCTGTCGTCGTCGGGATACAGGTCGAACCACTTTTGGGTGGCGTAGCACGGCACATGCGGGAGGAAAAAGCCGGCCGCGATGAAGAACGGCCGGTCCTTGGGCGCGCTCTTGATCTGTTCGACGGTCCAGCTCGCGACCTGGTAGTCGCCCTTGCCCGTGTCGTCGTTGTCGAGCGGCCACACGCCCCAATCCATCAGCGGGTTGTTGCCCATCGGCGTCGGGCCGATGAGTTTCCGCGGCGGCCGGGTGCCGACGCCGCCGTAGGGTGCGGTCACCTGGAACTCCGGCGGGAGGGCCCCGGCTTTCCCGCCGCCGGCGGTGGTGCCGGCGTGGTAGATCTTGCCGGTGGCCGCGGTGCGGTAGCCATGGTTGGCGAAGTGTTGCGGCAGCGCGACGCGGTCTTTCAGCGCTGGGAGTTGGCGCGGGGCCGGCGACAGCCCGTAGATCCCGGTGGTGGTGGGGCGCAGGCCGAACATCAGGCTGGCGCGCGACGAATTGCAGAGCGGCGAATTGCAGTGCGCGTTGAGGAAGCTGGTGCCGCGCGCGGCGAGCCGGTCAAGGTGCGGCGTCTTCGCCATCGGATGGCCGCCGAGGTGGCCGATCCAGTCGTTCTGGTCGTCGATGGCGATGAACAGGATGTTCGGCCGCTCCGCCGCCTGGCTCGCGGGGCCGGGCGATAACAGAGCGAGCGCGAGGAAAAGAGCCGGCTTCATGGGGAGATCGGAAAGGAACAGGGGACGCGTGGCTGGGCGGTCGGCAAGGGCATCGGTTTTCCGCCCGGCGGCACGCCGGGTGGTTGAATACCAGTTGCCGGGCCTTGGGCTTTCCAATCTTTCGCGGAAATCAGTCGCGCATTTGCGGCAAGGCTCCGGGCGGATCGGACGGCATCCCGGCCGCCCGCGACCTTGATCGGGCAAGCTTTCTAAACGAACGAGGCAGGCAAAGCGCCGGGCCGGGAGTGAGATCGGACCGGGTGATCCGGGCTTTCCTGCGGGCACCTCGCTGCTGCCGGCCTTTTTGGTTCCTCGCCGCGGCGGCACCGGGCTAGCGTGTTCCCATGCTTGGAGGCATCAAGGACAGTCTGGCGTCGAGCGCCGCGAAGGCGTTGCTCGCCGGCCGGATCGAACGCTACGCCCGGCTGGTCGAATTGCGGATCCGCAGCCGCGAACGGACGATCGGCGTGGTGCTGCTGCTGGCCGGCGAGTCGGAGGAGCTGCGGCTGGAGGTCACGCGCTACCGGGTCACCGGCAGCGCCGGCGAGCACGCGCTGGTCATCGAAGGGGTCGCCAGTTCGCGCGAATGGCTCCGCCTGCTGCTCGAGGACTTCGTGGTCGGCAAGCCGATCCCGATTCCGTCGATCGCGTTGATGGCGCTCGGCGGTGCGGCCGTTCTGGAGGAATCCGGCGTGCCTTAGTTCTTCCAGGTCAAGGCACCCTTCTTGAGCGCGTAGACGTAGGCGATCGCGAGCACCCCGGCGAAGCCCGCCATTGAGACCAGCGGCACCGCGTTGCCGCCGCTCACCAGGTCGCGGAACTGGACGGCCCACGGATACATGAAGACCACTTCGATGTCGAAAATCACGAACAGCATCGCGACCAGATAGAACTTCACCGAGAAGCGCGGGGCCCCTTCGCCGATCGGCAGCATCCCGCATTCGTAGGCGCTGTCCTTGGTCGCGTTGGAGCGGGCCGATTTGCCGAGCAGCACGCTGAGGGTCAGGCTCACCGCGGCGAAACCGATGGCGACGAGGATCTGGATGAAAACGGGAAGGTATTGCGACGACATCCGGCCCGCGTGATAGGGCTCTCACCGGGGGATGGGTAGGAAAAAAATCGGCGATCGCAGGCAGGGCTCCTACCTTAGGGAGACCGCCAGACTTCTTCCGGAACAGAATACGGTTTTTGGACCCGGATGGATGGGATCGCCACGAAAAACCCGCACCGGTTATCCGGTGCGGGCTTCCTGGGGAAAGGGGGAGCAATCCGGTGCGTGAGCACCCTTGCGGACCTCAATCTTCCTGCTGCTGGGCGAGATACTCACTCGACGCCTCGTGGACGCGCTTGGTGCCCTTGTATTCCTTGCCGAGCTTTTCGACCAGACCGCGGGTCACCAGGTTTTGGAGTTTCTCGTAAGCGCGCAAGCGAAGCATTTCTTCGCCGCCGCTCACCGCGTTGCGGACCTTCAGGTTGTCGAACACTCGCTCGAACAGTTCATTGAAGCCAAACACCTTGTCTTCCGCGAGGACGTTGCAGAGTTCATCCGTGACGTGATCAGGAAGCCGGCGTGAAAACCGGGTGCGTTTCGTGGTGGTTGCCATAGCGCCAGCAGTCTAGCAGCAAAACATGCGACACGCGACCCAAAAAAAGTCGTGTATTCAAAAAAGTCCTTAAGTTTTCTCAAGCAAAAAATTTTAAACAATTTACCGCATCAGGTGTCGTGGTTAAATGTCAAAATGTTTTAAACACATTCGTGTCGTTTGGTGTCGTCACCGACCGTCGCGGAGGATGCGATTTTCTTCGTCCAGCACGACCTTCTTGGCCAGCACGGGGGTTTCGGAGAGGCCGAACGCCATGATCGCGACGCGTTCTCCCTTTTTGATCCGGTGGGCCGCGCCGCCGTTGATGATGATGTGGCCGGTGCCGGGTCGTCCGGGTTGGACGTAGGTTTCCAGGCGGTTGCCGGTGGTGATGGAAGCGACCAGCACTTTTTCACCCTCCCACAGGCCGACGACTTCCATCAGATCGGTCGGGATCTCGATGCTGCCTTCGTATTCGATGTCGGCGGCGGTGATCATCGCCCGGTGAAGCTTGGATTTGAGCACCTGGTGGAGCATGGCGGGCGGCAAGAAACCGGCGGGACTGGCGGGCGTCAAGCGGCAAGCCGCAACAATTCGAAATGCGCGGGGCAAACGGCGGCCGGGTTGCTGGCGGACCGCGGCGGGGGACCGGACCTCCGGGGCCGGCGTGAAGAACCGCCGTCGCGGCCCGGACCCAAAGAAACGGCCCGGACTTTGGTCCGGGCCGTCTCGTCATGAAATCAATTTCAGGCCGCCAAACCGGTCAGATCAGACCGGCTTCCTTCAAGGTGACGTGGGCGCCGTTCTTGTTGATCGTCTTGATCGCCTTGCAGCTGAGGGTCAGGCGGAGCCAGCGGTTCAGCTCGGGCACCCAGATGCGTTTGGACTGGAGGTTCGGAGCGACCTTGCGCTTCACGACCTTGGTCACGTGGCGACCAATCCCGCCTTTTTTCTTGGCGAGACCGGAACGATTGATTTTGCCGCCGGAACGAACTCGGCTTCCTCGGATGCTGCAGACACGGGCCATGGTAGGAAAAAGGGAAAGGGGTTGCTAACGCGGGGCGCGGAGAATGGCCGTGGACGAGAGAGCGTCAAGGCAAATTCTTCCCGCTGCCGGCGACCGGGCAAAAGTGGATTTCCCCGGGTCGCCATGGGTGGGGAGCTCGTCCCGCCTTGGGTGGCGCTTGGAACTTGCTCGCTTGGAACTTCCGCCGCTACGGCACGAACAGGTAACCCAGGCCGCGGCGGGTCTGGATGAAGTCCTCGGCCCCCGCCTTGACGGCGCGGAGCTTGGCGCGGATCGACTTGATG
>CAMCYK010000101.1 GCA_945883695.1 Akkermansia muciniphila
TGGAGGTTGATCGGCTGGCCTCCTAAAAAGCCGTTCAAAACAAATAAATGCAGACTCTAACGAGCTCGCACTGGCTGCTTAATTGACAGCCACGCCTGAACCCCGACGCCTACTGGGGGGGACGGCGAAAATGAGTAGGCTGGTCAGGGCGCCGGGAGACCGGGCACCTTGACGAGATCAAACAGGTCCCTAGGAGAGAAGACGCCGTCGACGGGCCGAAGCTCTCCGAAACACCAGATCGTCGACTAAACGTGTAGATGCCCGCGCGGAAGATGTTTCGGACAGGGGTTCAACTCCCCTCGCCTCCACCTTGATTTCAATGAGTTACGAGTCCGGTTCTCTAGGGTTCTCCGGAGGACAAAGAGAAAATCACTTTTCCGCCTGCTCGCGGGACTTCGCGTCGTTGTAGGACCGGCGGGCCTGTGATTCGCGGCCTCCATGGGAAAAACGTGATGAAAGATCGCAGCAAATTTCCTGTTAGGAATTTGGGCGATCTTCGTCTTCAGACTCAGCGATTATCTTTCGCAAGGCTGCCTCCACGAGTTCGGAAATCGAGTTCTCATCGCGAACCTTGATGGCGTCTTCGGCGAGACTGATTACTTCAGAGGAAAGCGTGAGGTTGATCCTCTGGCGCTTTTTGTCATGCGGAATAGGTGGTCGCCCCTTGCGCCGCTGGGTATTCTCCATGCCTCCGTGTAGCAGTGCTTTTGCCTTTCAAATAGGAAATAAATGCGCACGCGAATTGACGTCCCGCTCACTCGGTTCGCTTGCTTTTCCCCCAATTTCTCAATCACCCAATTCCCCGATCTCCAATTTCTAAACATCCCCTCCCGCCCCTCCATTTCCATTGCCCGCGCGCGCCGCCCTTCGCTAGGTTCCAATTCATCGCCATGACTGAGAGTTCCGCACCACCCGCCCTCCCGCGCCGCAAATCCTGCCTCGTGCCCGTGCTGGTCGGCGTGATCGCCGTGCTGGTGGTGGCGATCGGCCTGATCTGGTGGAACAACCGGGCGATCAAGCCGGTGCAGCTCAGCGCCGAGGAGAAAGCGGTGGTCGAGGCGAAGGTGGAGGCCTTGCAGGTCGAGGCGCCCGCGACGCCGGCGGAGCCGACCTATGAGAAGGGCAAGAAGGAGATCGTGCTGACCGACCGCGAGTTGAACGGCCTGCTCAACGAACACACGACCCTCGGCGACAAGTTGAAGTTCGAGCTCGGCACCGACGCGATCAACGCCCGCTTGGAGACGGATCTCGATCCCGACCTGCCGGTGGTTGGCGGCAAGAAGCTGAAGGCCAGGGCCCGCTTCATCGTGAAAACCGAGGAGGGCGTGCCCAGCCTGGTGCTGGAGGACCTGACGGTGTGGGGCGTCTCGCTGCCGAACGACTGGCTGGCGCAACTGAAAGGCAAGGACCTGCTCGGCGAGATTCTCGGCGGCGGCGAGGGCGGCAAGATCGCGGGGATCGAGGAGATGAGCGTCGAGCCCGGGCAGTTGAAGATCCGGCTGAAGGAATAGCGGGAGCGGCGGTCCGCGGTCACCGACGTTTGTGACGGCGGGCTTCCGGCCTGACGCCCCGTTAGGGACGCGGCGGCGCGACCGCGGGGGCCGGGGCGGTGCTTTCCCTCAGCGCCACCAGCTTGAGCGGCTGCCGGGGTTTGACGCCGTCAGCCGCATAGACCAGCACGGTGGAGCGTTCGCCGCGATTCTGAACCAGGGCGCTCGACCAGAGCTTCTTCCACCCCTGCGCCGGGTCGCGATATTGAGCCAGGGTCTCGAGGCCCGAGACGACTCCGAGTTTCTTGGTAATGGTCTTGCCCGGGGGCACTTCGAACGCGGCGGAGCCCTTGATTTGAATGCGGAGCGGGGCGGCGGTGAGGCTGATGAAGCGGACGTCCCCGCCATCGAATTTCCCGGTCCCCTCCGGGACCAGGATCGCTTTCGCCTTGTCCCATTTCTTTGACGCGGGATCGCGCAGCAGGACCGCGAGGTAGTCGCCTCCTTCCGGCAGGTTGACCGCATGCCAGACCTGGCCGCCCACCAGCAGATTCACTTGAGTCGCTTCGCCCGGGACCTCGATGGCCGCCGTGGGCTCCCCCAGCGCGAGCTTTACCGGTTGGCCGCTTCCGGCGGCTGCCGAGATTTCCACCTGGCGGGGCGGAACGGAGCCCGCGGGTGCTTCCTTTTCATACCGGACGCCGTCGCGATATTCCTGCTGGAAGGGGGGCGGATCACCCACCGCCATCAGACGGAGTTTCCGCGGGGGCGCTTTGGGGTCCTGCGCCGGAAGGTCGGCGGCGGCGAAGAGCAATGCCCAGGCGGTGAAGAGGTGAACGCATTTCATGATCTGCAAGGAAAGCTACACTTCCGCCCCCGAGAGCCAGCGGAATGAAACCACTTTGAAACTTCTCCCGAAGGCTCCTTCCGCTTGGCCGGGGTCGGGATTGAGCCCCGAGGGGTCCGGCGCGATGGGGTCCGGCGTCCTCTGGACAACGGCTTCGCACCATGCCCGCGCGGTGATTTCCCCGTCGGCGTTCTTCGCCTCCCCGTAGGTCCGGATCAGAAAGGAATCGGAGCGGGCGCTGAGAACGGGTCCGATCACCTGGAGAAGGTCCGCCTGGGTAAGGAATCCCGGCGCACCCCAGGCCTTGGAGCGGGGTTTCAGGCGTTGGTCGATGCGGGTGGCATCCTTGATGTTGTCGGGGTGCCTGTAGTCGCCGAGTTGGCGCCCGTTCTCCAGGGGGAATGTCTGGTCGAAGGCCGAATTGAGATTCGCACGGTCAATCGCCGCCTGGAGGGGACCCTTCACACCGGTCTGGTCCGCTTGATAGTCGTTGACCAGACGCCGGTTCACGAAATCGGAGAGCGCCAGGAAGGGACCGCGCAGCTTGACCTCGCTGACGATCTCCCGGGCCAGGGTGTCGATCTCTTTTTCGCTGAGGCTGCGGAAGCCGTTCCAAGCGCTGTCATCCTCGGCACCACCGCTGCCTGTCTTCCATTCCTCGCCCTCTGAAAGCGGAGAGCGGGGCACCGGGATGCCATCGGAGGTCCCGAGAGCCGCGCCCCGGGTGGACGCGAGCAGCGCTTTCCATGCCTCGACGCTGGTCGAGTTCACGTTGAAGGCGCCATCGAGCATCAGGGTCCTCGCGGAGCGGTCGAGATCGGCGAGGTCCCCCGGGGCGGCGCCGGCGCGCAACTTCAGGCGGCCGTGGGGAAGCGGCTCGCCGGATTCGGCGAAGCCCGACAAACGGTCCCTGCTGCCACCGGAGAGGAAGAATTCATCCCACAGGCTGTGATTCACCTCGTAGCTGAGATCATAGACGACCGAATCGTTTTCGGGCAGGTCCTGGAGAATGAAACGCCCGAACTTCGCCCATTCGTCGGAGTTCGCGGAGCGGTCCGCGTCACTCGCCCATCCGATCGCCGCGGGATTCCAGCCACCCCTGGCCTCGGATCCGAGGTTCGGGGCCGTGCCGCTCAAGCCGTCGAGTCCAAGGCGCGGGTCGGCCAGGGAGTTGGCAATCGCATAGGACGGGTGCCAGACGTGGTCGGTGAGCTTGGCGTGCTGGAACTGCGCCAGCGAGACGACTCCGGTCTCCGACCGCGGAACCTCGAAGAGGATCATCTGGTCGCGGCCCTCCTGTGGAGGACCAAACGGGTTGCCGCGGGCCTTTCCGTTGGAAAAGCGCGGCGATTGCGCGGACCAGCCCACCTCGTTGTCGTAGAGATCCTTGGTGAAGGCCCCGTAGAACCAGGGCCCGGAGGCGAGCCCGTCACCCGGGTCGCCCGCCAGGTTCTCCCAAGGGGATCGGATCGAATAGGCGGCCCGGGGATTCCAGTTCGCGAGAAGCGCCTCTTCGAACGCGGCCTCCCCCGTGGTGCGCGAGGCCGCGAGAAGGTTCGAAACCGGCTCGTCGAACCAGCGCATGCGGTAGCCTTCGCGCGAGCGGGAATCCGGAAGCGCGGTGATGGTGTAATCCGGGCCGCCGTAAAACGGGATGGGGACGGTGTTGTTCACGCTCCACACCACGTTCGGCTCGCGACCGGCGCCAAACTGGGGCGAGCAGGAAACCGCCTGGATCTGCGGCAGAGCATCGAAACCCGCCACGTTCAAGCTCGATACGCCCTCGGCCGATTTCCAGATCGCCCGGGAATCGTCGACCTGGTTTTTTTCGGCGGTGACCAGATTGTGGGTGTAGTTCAGATAAAGAAAGTCGCTCCCTCCTTCGAAGGTGTTGGTGGCCGAGACATAGGTGCTGTAGTTGATATGGAGATTCCTGGAAGGATCGGGAATCACCGAGGATGACAGCCGGTTGTTCAGGACGTTCGCCCCGCTGTAGGGCCGCGGGGCCGCGGTGGTATAGACGTAGCATCCGCCGGGCTCGATGGTCTCGGCGGGCAGGGTGAAATACCACATGCCGGCGTAAGGATCGCGGAACAGGTCGGAATCCTTGAACGCGGTGCCGGGCGGGATTTCCCGGGCCGCCCTGCCGCCTTCGAGGAACTGGACGCCCAGATTCACCTGCGAGCCGGTCAGGGTTTGCGCCAGCACTCTCAAGGTCGAGCGGCCGTTGATCTGGAACATCACGACCGACGGCGGCAGGTCCAGCGGGATGTTGTAGGGGTTCCAGAGAACCACCCGCGGCCAGAAATGCTTGCGCAGGCTGTAGGCCCGGAGCGAACCGACGGGATTCCGGAAGGTCGAATAGAGACTGAAGGCGGAGGCTTCGACCAGGATGGGCTGCAAGTCCGCGGTCCGTTTGTCCTTGAGCCGGGCGGGAGCGTTGTTCGCGAAGGCCGAGCGGCCTGCGGAGAGATCGCCGGATTGCCGGGTGGCCTCGGGAAATCTCACGGCAACCCGGTTGGCGTCCAAGGCGGGGGAGTTGCGAACCCAATCCCGCAGCATCGCGAAGGTCGGCGCCGAGTTCCGGTAGCGTCCGCTGCCCCAGTCCTGTCCCAGAAGCCCGGCATGCCCGGCATTCCGGGGACCCACCAGACGATCGGTATCCGCGATGGTCCCGGACGGGCCGCCACTGCCGGAGGCGGGGTCGAGATAGAGGGTGAGGTTCTTCTTGAGGCCGCCCTCGCGGACATCGGACAGCACGCCTTGGGACCAGGTGGTCACGTCCTGCCAGAGCGCCTTCCTCCAATTCTTCCCCACGGCAAGGTCGAGCTGGGAGGTGCTGGCGAGCTTGCCGCGATCCACCTTCCCGTCCTCCCATCGTTCGCCCGCTCCCGCGTCCATGATCCCCGCGTTCGCTTGCTGGCTGGCCATCATGGGATAAACGGCGGCAGCGCTTTCCGGCCTGCCTTGCCACGCATCCCGCACCGCCACGTTCGCCCGCGTCCCGAGGTCTCCCACCCAGTAGCCGTAGCTGCCGACCGGGCGGTCCTGCTCGATCAATTCCACCTTGGGCACCGTCACCCGGCGCGGATCGGGCGTTGCCACCGACCCCAGGGTTCCCGCGCCGACCAACTCGACCCACGTTTCCGGGTCGCTTGCGACCTCGAACGGCTCGCGCAGGCCCCGGCCGCCGGCACGGCCGCCTTCATTGCCGCTCACCAGATACGACAGCGCCTGTTCCTCGCGCTTCCACCCCTCGGTCACGCGGAGATCCCGCAAGCCGCCCTTGCGGTCATCGCGCGCCCAAAACGACGAGCCATCCTTCTTTCGAGTGCTCCAAACCCCCACCCACTGCGGATTCGCAACGCTTCTACCCGCCTTCTCCATGATGGCGCCCGGCGCGCTGACCCGCTGGTCGGGACCCAGCGTGGTCTGCAATTCGCCGATGGCGATCATCAGCGCCAGCCGCGCGTTGGCCCTCGCGATTTCCTGATCCTTGAAGCGGCTGGCCGAGCGCAGGGCGATGGAGGAAAGGGAAAGCAGTCCCGTCGCCAACAGCGTGATCACCACCATGAGGGACAAGGTCACGACCAGCGAAAATCCGCGGGATCTCCAAGGGAAGAACCAGTTCGAACGGGATCGGTGCGGATTTTCGAAATTTCTCAAGGCTCGCGCGCAGTGTATGCCATGGAGTTACAAGTGCAATATGCGAAAAACAGGCCGCTCGTGACCCTTGCGGGACCCGGAAAGCATTTTTCAGACCGCAGTGGCGGCTTCCCGTCAAAAACGGATTGCCCCGCGATGCGGACACCCTCGGATCCGCAAGAAGCTGTCCCGCTGAAAGCGAAGGCTGTAACAAATCCCGGGCTTTCCTGAATCCGCGGGCTGTCCATGCTCCGTCGCACCATGGTGACCCGCCCTCCGCTGTTCGCGACCACCCGCTGGTCGCTCGTCGCCGCCGCCGGATCCGGGGGCTCGGCCGATGCCCTCGAGGACCTGTGCCGCATCTACTGGTTTCCGATCTACGCGGTGGTGCGGAAGTCCGGGAAATCCCGCGACGACGCGCTGGACCTCACCCAGGGCTTTTTCGAAAATCTGCTGGAGAAGCGCTGGCTGGACATCGCCGACGACTCGCGCGGCCGCTTCCGGAGTTTCCTGCTGACCGCCTTGAAGCGCTACCTCGCGAACGAGTGGCAACGCGGTCAAAGCGCGAAGCGGGGCGGGGGGTGTGAATTCCTGACGCTGGACGAGGGACTTGCGGAAAGGCTCTACGCGACCGAAGGCGAAAGCGCCCGGACTCCCGACGAGTTGTTCGACCGGCGCTGGGCGCTCGCGATGCTCGACGCCGCGATGGCCCGGCTCGAGGCCGAATATCGCGATGCCGGACGGCCGGAGGAATTCGCCCGCTTGATGGCCACGCTCACCGCCGGTCGCGGCGAGACCGACTACGCGGCGCTGGCCGCGGAGAGCGGCGGCAGCGAAGGCGCGGTGCGGGTCGCGGTGCACCGGATGAGGAAGCGCTTCCGCCTGCTGATCCGCGAGGAAGTCGGACGAACGGTGACCGGCGAGGAAGAAGTCGATGCCGAGATGGCCGAACTGATGCGCGCGCTGGGCGGGTAGGCCCCTTGGACTGCGGAGACTCGTCTCCGCTTTCCCTACGAAGCTTGCTGAGTCGAACCACGCACCCTCGGCAAGCCTCGTGCCGAAAGCGGTGACAAGTCTCCGCAGTCCATAGTCCATGGCGGCGGTGCCGCGGGACTCGATCCTTTCCGCCGCGTCCCGCTCCTGCTGTCGTGTAACAAATCCCGCAAGTTCCTGAATACCCCGGCATGGCCGACACGATTCCATCCACCTGCCCGCGCTGCGCCTCGCCGCTGTCCGCGGCCGATGCCGCCGGGCTGTGCCCGCGCTGCCTGCTGGCGATGAATTTCCAGACCCGCACGATGCCGACCGGCGGCGACGCGGCTATTTCGCCGCCGCCATCGCCCGCGGAGTTGGCGGAAAAGTTTCCGCAATTCGAGATCCTCGAATGCCTCGGCCGCGGCGGGATGGGGATCGTTTACAAGGCGCGGCAGAAGGCGCTCGACCGGATCGTCGCGATCAAGATCCTCGCCGGCGAGTGGCAGGACGCGCCGGGCTTCGCGGAGCGCTTCGAGAAGGAGGCGAAGCTGCTGGCGAAACTCAACCACCCGAACATCGTCACCATCCACGATTTCGGCAACGCCGGCGGGCTGTTCCACATCGTGATGGAATTCATCGACGGCGTGAATGTCCGCGACCTGCTGCGCGACGGCAAGATGCCGGCCGAACAGGCGCTGGCGATCGTTCCGCCGATCTGTGACGCGCTGCAGTTCGCCCACGACCACGGGATCGTCCACCGCGACATCAAGCCGGAGAACATCCTGTTAGACCGCGAGGGCCGGGTGAAGATCGCCGACTTCGGGATCGCGACGCTGGCGGGGGATGCCGCCGACCGCTCCGGCACGCCGGCTTACATGGCCCCGGAGCAGGAGGCCCATGCGGGGAGGATCGATCATCGGGCGGACATTTTCGCGCTCGGCGTGGTGCTCTACGAAATGCTGACCGGCGAGCGACCTACGGCATCTCCCGTAGCACCGTCGAAGCGGGTCATGATCGACGTGCGGTTGGATGAAGTGGTGCTGCGGGCCTTGGAGAACACTCCGGAGCTGCGCTTCCAGTCCGCCGTGGAATTCCACACGGTGCTGGAGCAGGCGGTGGAAGCGGCCGTCCAGAACGGCCCCGCGCGGGCATCCGGGCCGCCTCGCGCCGGATTCCCTGAGCTGCCGCCCGCTCCCGTGGGGGAAGCCGCGCCGTGGACGCTCGCCCGCACCTTGAAGCTGGTGGCCATGCCCGTGGCCGCGCTGGCGGTGGTTTGGTATTCCGGGATCTTCGAAGCGGGCGCGCCGCTGGCGGCGCAACCCGAGGAGGTCATCTATCTCCATCTGATTTGGACCATGGCCGTCGTGGTCGCGGTGATGTTGCTGGCGAGCAAGGTGTTTCACCGGATCCGTTCGCGCCGCGCCGGCAAGACCGGAGTAGGTGGTCCCACCGCCGCGGAATCGCCCGCGGCCATTGGGAAGCCCACCCTTCCCGGTCTGCTGCTTCATTTCGCTCCGGCGTTGTTGCTGGTCGTCGCGTGGTTGACTTCGGGATTGGAGAAGGGCGCGGTGCTCATCCTGAGCGTGGTCCTTGTCGCGGTGATGGTGCTGGTGGCCGTGCGGCCAAAGAGAAACTTGGAACCTTTGTCCAACGGAATGGTGAAGGTCGCCGGGGTTTCTTGGGCTCCCTTCGGGTGGGCGGCGTCGTTGCTTCTGGTGTTGTCGATGGGCGCGGTGTCGTTGCTCGCCACAACCGGCATGGCCAATCATCCTCCTGCCTGGGGATGCCTTGTGTCGAAGCTTCTGCGCCCCGAGGTGTTCCTGATGGTCATGGCAGTCCTCGCTGCGATCATCTGGTACTACCGTGAGAGGGGGCAGGCGGCGGTAATCCTTCCGGCAAACGATGTCCGGCGGGCGATGGTCGGAGCCGGATTGGTGATCGCGGCAGCCGCGTGCTTGGCGCTTGGCTCGAAACTGATCATGTGGATCAGTTTCGGATTTCAGAAGATCGCATTGTACTACGGATGGCTCGCTCTCGTGGCCTTGTTGCTGACAACTGGAATTTGCTTTGGCGGGTCGGGTCGTCGACATTGGCTCGGAAAGTTCGCGGTCATATCGGGGCTCTCCATTTTGCTCCAGACCCTCGGGGTGGGAGGGAGCCAGTTAGTCCGGCATAGGGATCGAAACCGTGTCTATGGTCCCGAACTGGAACGCGTCCTTCCCATGTCCGCTCCGGGAATTCCCTGCGTCCTCGATTTCGAAACCGGCGACCTGTTGGAAGTCTCCAACAGCGGGGTGTCGGGTGACGTTACCTTCGCACAGGGAGGCCTGCTATTCCTGAGGGGCCAAACGGAGACTCCTTTCCCGAGAAATGGGTCTGATCCGGTGGAGAGAAGCTTTTCGTCATGGACCGTGAACGAGGTGATCAAACCCAAGGTCGGCACGCGGTCGCTCAAACTGTTCAAGGATCCCTCGGGACGTCCTGTGATCGCTCCTCTCTCGACGCCATTTCGGACGAGCGACGGGAACCAGGGTGTTTTGGAGGTAAGACCTGTTTATGATGCAGCATCAGGAGGCCTGATCGCGCTGCGCGTTCGGTACAAGCTTCTCCTTCTCCGCAAAGTAGGCGGCTGACGCCCCTCGGTAAAAATCGCCATTCCCCCACGAATCCAAAGATTTCGGCAGCTCCAACCACGAGGAACGGATCGGCGCAGCCGGTCCGCTACGGGAGGGGCCTCAGCCCGCCAGATCCACGAAATGCCGGCGCGAGGAGAGCAGGTGCTTCCGCATCGCCTCCGCCGCCTTGTCGGGCAGGCCGGCTTCGATCGCGTCCAGGATCTCGCGGTGGCCGGTGATCACCGGGCTCGACCAGTCGCCGTCGCCGCGGTTGGCCTGGGCGTAAGCGATGCAGCGCTTTTCCAGCGCTCCTAACAAGATCGAGTAGATCCCGTTGCCGGAGCCGCGGGCGATCGCGAGGTGGAAGGCGATGTCCGCCTTGCTGAACTTGTCCTTGGTTTCGCGGAGTTTCTCCATGCTCTCCAGATTCCGGTTCAACTCGCGGATCACCTGTTCGCCGGCGTTCTTCGCGGCGAGGCGCGCGCACTCGGTCTCGATCAGGATGCGGAAGTCGATCAGTTCCAGGAAGTCGCTGTCTTCGACCAGCGCCGAGTAGCTTTCCACCGCGTTGCCGAGCGACTCCAGGCTGGGATCGGCGATGAAAGTGCCGGAGCCCTTCAGCGTGCGCAGCAGCCCGCGGCCGCGGAGCTGCTGGATGGCCTCCCGGATCACCGTCCGGCTGGCACCGAAGCGCTCGCAGTATTTTTCCTCCGATGGCAGGCGTTCCCCGGGCGGCAACTTGCCGGCCAGGATTTCCTGTTCGAGTTCTCCGGCGATCTGGGCGCTGCGTCGTTGCACGGCGGGAGCCTAGACCTTCCCGCGGTGCCGCATCCAGTGGAATCCTGACGACATTCCCGGATGACGTCCGCCCGCCGCTGTGCATCATCGGCCCCATGCTCCAGACCGGCATCCTCAATCCCCACGTGCTGCAACTGATCGCGCGGATCCGTCATACCAATACCCTGGTCATTGCCGACTGGGCTTTTCCCTACTGGCCGGAGATCGAAACCGTCGATATCTCCCTGACCCGCGGGATTCCGACCGTGCTCGACGTGCTCGACCTGCTGACGCCGGTCTTCAAGATCGGCCGGATCTGGCAGGCGGAGGAATTCCTCGGGACCAATCCGCAGGAAACCGTGAACCGTTTCGCCGAGTCCTTTGGCAAAATCCCGCTGACCCGCGAACCGCACGTCGAGTTCAAGAAACGCGTGCCCGGGGCGATCGGCCTGATCCGCACCGGCGACCCGACCGCTTACGGCAACCTCATCCTGGAATCCGAGTGATGAAGACCGCCGTCACCCTGTGCCGCGTGCCGGAAGCGGCCGCCGGACCTTTCGTGTTTCATGATCCGCTGGAAGAGGGCTTCGCGAAGGCCGCCGCCGCCGGCTTCGATGCCGTCGAGTTGTTCCTCGAAGGCCCTGACGCGGTGAACGTCGAGGAAATCCAGGCGCTGCAGAAGCGGCACGGGCTGGCCATCGCCGCCGTCGGCACCGGCGCGGGCATGGTGAAGCACGGGCTATCGCTGACCGACCCGTCGCCGGAGAAGCGCGCCGCGGCGCTCGACTTCGTGCTCCGCATGATCGACTTCGGCGGCCGTCTCGGCGCGCCCGCGATCCTGGGCTCGATGCAGGGGAAATGGGGCGGCGCGGTGAGCCGCGGGCAGGCGCTCGGGTTTCTAACTGACGCGCTCGAGGCCGCCGGCGCGGCCGCGGCGCGGCACGGCGTGCCCTTCATCTACGAGCCGCTCAACCGCTACGAGACCAACCTCCACAACCGCCTGGCAGCGGCCGCCGACTACCTCGATGATTGCGGCCTGAAGAACATCGTCCTGCTCGCCGACCTGTTCCACATGAACATCGAAGAGCGGGACATCGCCGCCGCGCTGCGCGAGACCGCCCGCCATGTCGGCCACGTCCACTGGGCCGACTCCAACCGCCAGGCGATGGGCTTCGGCCACACCGATCCGGCACCGGTCCTGGCCGCGCTACGGGACATCTCGTACTCCGGCTACCTCTCCGCCGAGATTTTCCCGCTGCCCGACTCCGAAACCGCGGCAAAACAGACCCTTCTCTCCATCCGGTCACTGATCACTGATCACTGATCACTTGGCACTTCTGCCTTTCCACTTCTCCATGAAAGCCATCCAGTTCACCCGCCCCGAGGAGATCAATGTCATCGATCTCCCGGCCCCCCCCGCGCCCGGCCCCGGCGAGGCGCTGGTCCGCACCCACCGCATGGGCATCTGCGGGACCGACTTGTCCGGCTACCTCGGCAAGATGCCGTTTTTCTCCTACCCGCGCATCCCCGGCCACGAGCTCGGTCTCGAAGTGCTGGCGACCGGCGAAGGCGTGGCCCACGTGAAGGCCGGCGACAAGTGCTCGCTCGAACCTTATGTCAACGATCCGGCCTCGCCGACCAGCCTCAAGGGCTCGTCCAACTGCTGCCCCGGCGTGCAGGTCCTCGGCGTCCACCAGGACGGCGGCCTGCGCGACTCATGGATCGTCCCGGCGCGCAAGCTCCACCCGGGCAACGACCTGTCCTACGACCAGCTCGCCCTGGTCGAGACCCTGGCAATCGGCTACCACGCCGTGCAACGCGGCAATCCGCAGCCGGGCGAAACCGTGCTGGTCATCGGCGCCGGACCGATCGGCCTGGCCTGTCTCGAGTTCCTCAAGCTGATGGACGTCAAGGTGGTGATCATGGACATGGTCCAGGGCCGCCTCGATTTCTGCCGCGACCGGCTCGGACTCGGCCACGGCATACTGGTGAAGGGCGACGGCTCCGAACTCGCGGAGCTCGAGCAGCTCACCGGCGGCCAGCTGGCGGACGTGATCATCGATGCCACGGGCTCCGCCGTTTCGATGTCCACCTGCTTCCAATACGCCGCCTTCACCGGCCGCGTGGTCTATGTCGGGATCACCACCCAGGAATTGAAATTCCCGCACGCGCCGGTGTTCCATCGCCGGGAGCTCACCCTGCTGGCCTCGCGCAACGCCTTGCCCGCCGATTTCGGCAAAATCATCGGGCTGATCGGCGAGGGCAAGATCGACACCGACGCGTGGATCACCCACCGCCTCGCCTTCGACGACGTGCCGGCCGGTTTCGCCCGCTTCACCGATCCGAAGGTCGGCGCGATCAAGGTGATCATCGACCTCTGAGATGAGAATCATCATCGCCGGCGTCAGCGGCAGCGGCAAGAGCACCGTCGGCAAGCTGCTGGCGGAGCGGCTGGGCTGCGAGTTCGCCGATGCCGATGATTTTCATCCGCCGGAGAACATCGCGAAGATGAAGGCGGGCATTCCGCTCGACGACGCGGACCGGGCCGGCTGGCTGGAGGCGCTGGGTCGTTTCCTCGCCGGCCGGGAGCGCGTGGTGTTGGCCTGTTCGGCCTTGAAGAAAATCTACCGCGACCGCTTGCGCCAGCACGCCGGTCCCCTCGAGGTTTTCGTCCTCGCCGTGCCGCGCGACATTCTAACAGAACGGATGGGGTCGCGGGAGCACTTCATGCCGGCCAGCCTGCTCGACTCCCAGCTCGCCACCCTGGAACTCGGCGATGACGTGACGGTGATCGACGCGAGTCCGCCCGCGGCCGAGGTCGCGGCGGGGATCGTGGCGGGGCGGTGAGCGGGCGGCCGGCCCTGACTGCACGGCAGTCCCTGGACTGCGTGCAGCCTGCTGCCGCTTTCCCACCGCCAGCCAGCTGGCGGGTCCGGTGGACTCCACGGCAGGCCGTGGCAACAAAGCGGCAGCGGGCTGCCCGCAGTCCAAGGCCCGCAGTCCAAGCTACCGCGCCAGCCGCTTGAGCGGGAAAACATTCACATCCACGTGATCGACCCACAGCGCGGACTGCGGTGGAAACGAGATCGCCGGCAGGCCGTTCCAAACCGCGGGGAGGGTCGACCATTCCGTGCAATCGGCGGGCGCGAGTTGGTAGGGCGCGTGGTGGATCCGTCCTTCGAACAGGCTGCCGTCCTTGGCGGCGGAGTAGAGCAGGTAGCGCTCGGCCAGAAAGAACTCCAGCGTCCCCGGTGCCGCCGCGCGCGCCGGGCCGCCGGGTCCGTAACTGAAGCGGGCATCCTCCACTTGTCCGCGGCGGAGGCAGCGGTAGCCGGTGTTCCGGCCGGCGGTGCGGCAGCTCATCTCGGCGTGCCGGTAGGGGAGATGGAACAACTTCCGCGCCAGTTCGACCGCAATCGGTTGATTGCAATCGAGCGAGTGGAACCAGACGCCCGGGACGCCCTGGTCGTCGTGGACATAGGTGCGGACGTTGAGTTCCAGGAACCACGACAAGCCCGGCACCACCGGCAGGAACGACGGCCGCACGCGTTCCATGAAAAAGGGCACGATCCCGAGCCAGGCGGCTCCCTCGTGCAAGTCGAGATGCAGGCCCGGCGGCAGTAGCGCGCGCAGCGGCGCGGGATCGACCTGCCAGTGGAGAAAGAGGATGCGCGACCAGCGCTGGCGCATGACCGCGAAACCGGGGGGACGCGCGCGGCAGGCGAGGCGTTGCTCGAGGGTGGGGGGGCTCACGCGGCGATCATGGCACGGATCGCGGGCGCGGCCAGCGCCGGGTTCAATGGTGGCCGCAAGATCCGGATCGCGTCGCGCGATTCCTTGCGATTCGCGATCCGAAAAGCCGCCGGCCGCCGGGACGAAGCCTTGAGCGGCGGCGGATTCGCCCCTCAGAGCCCCGCGACGAGTGTTTCCATCCGCTTGCCGTATTCGACGTAGCTGTCGTAGCACTGCTGCCAGTCGACCTGCGACTGGTCCTTGACGTGGAAGACGGTGGCGACGTGGGGTTCGATCGCGATCCAGCCGTCGTAACCCCGCGCCTTCGCGTCGGCGAGGATCTCGGGGATCTTCGCGTCGCCTTCGCCGGGCATCGTGTAGACCGGCTCGACGCCTTCGACGGTCGGGCTGATGCAGTCCTTGATGTGGATGTGGACGACGTGGTCGCGGACCTTTGTCCAGAACTCCCAGGGGTCCTGCCACGGGGACGGCTCGGGCTTCGAACGATCGCGCTGGAACAGCGGGTTGCCGGTGTCGAAGACCAGCTTGAGGCCGGGGATTTCCCCGATCAGGCGCAGTGTGTGGTCGGCCGAAAAACCGCCCCAGTTCATGCAGTTCTCATGGACCGCGGTCAGGCCGGCGTCGGCGAAGCGCCGGACGATCTCGCGCAGCCGGCGGAAGCGCTCCTGCTCGTGCTGGTCCTCACCCCAGGGTTCCTGGGCGTAGGACATCACGCGGATCAGCGGCGTGCCGAGGCGCTTCATCCGCGGGATCGCGCGCTCGATCTCGGCCAGGGTGATCGCGAAGTCGCTGGTGATCTTCTTGCCCCAGTTGCCGATCAAGGATCCGAACTCCGGGATGTGGATGGCCGCCTCGTCGAGCCGGTCGGCGACGCGGTCGAACTCGTCCTGCGGCAGTTCGTGGAGGTTGGAGCCGTTCACCCCGCGGGCGGAAATGGCGGACCAGCCGAGTTCGCGGGTGGCCTTGATCTGGGTTTCGAGGTCGCGGGCGGCCTCGTCGGCGAATCCGGTGAGTTTCATGGTAGGCATCGGTTAAAGCTCCACCCGCTTGCCGCCGTTTTGCGCGCTTTCGTAGATCGCGCGGATCACGGCGACCGGCTTGCGGGCCTCGGCCGCGGAGGTGGTCGGTTCGCGGCCTTCGGCGATGGCGTTGACCACCTCCTCGAAGTTCCGCTGGTGCTGGTGGAAATTGATCGCGGAGGGGTCGTTCGCGCCGATGCCGGCTTCCTGGCCTTTCATCAGGGTGGCGCGGATCCCCGCGTCTTCCGGCTTCTCGTGCAGGAAGTCCCACAGTTCGAAGGCCTCGTCGGCGAGGAAGACCGAGCCTTCCGTGCCGCAGAGCTGGACCCGGGCCGGGTGGCCGTCCTTGGACCAGGTGCAGGTCGAGCCTTCGATCACGCCGCGCGCGCCGTTCTGGAACTCGACGATCGCCACCGCGATGTCCTCGACCTCGATCCGTTCGTGGGCGAGGCAGGCGGTGTTGGCCTGCACCGCCTTGACCGGACCGGCGAGGTAGATCAGCGAGTCGATGGTGTGGATCGACTGGTTCATCAGCGCGCCGCCGCCGTCGAGCGCCCAGGTGCCGCGCCAGCCGGCGGAGTCGTAGTAGGCCTGGTTGCGGAACCATTTCACGTAGCACGACGCCGAGGTCAGGGTGCCGAAGCGACCCTCGTCCGCGGCTTTCTTGAAGGCGGTCAGGCCGGGGTGGAAGCGGCGGTTGAGCACCGCGGCGAGCGTCTTGCCGTTGGCCTTGGCGGCGGCCATCAGCTGGTCGATCCGTTCGACCGTGATCTCCAGCGGCTTTTCGCAAATCACATGCTTGCCGGCGTTGAGCGCGGCCAGCGAGGGCTCGAGGTGGGCGCCGGAAGGGGTGCCGACGGTGACGATCTCCAGTTCGGGATCGGCGAGGAAGGCGGCCAGGTCGGAGTAGGGTTTCGCGCCATATTCGGCGGCAAGTTTCTCCGCGGCCTCGGCGCGCAGGTCGAACACCGAGTGGAGCGATCCGCCGCTCATCGCGGTGATGGCCTTGGCGTGGAAGTGGCCGATCAAGCCGGCGCCGATGATTCCGAATTTCATGGGATGCTGTGCGGAGGGTTTGGAGGAGAGGGATGACTTCGACCGCTTCCGGGCGGGGTGAATGATGGCGGAAGCGGATGGGTTTCAGGCTCTGACCGAGTTCTTGCGGAAGAAGTTCACCACGCCGACCACGAACAGCGTGACCAGGATGGCGATGCCGATTTTCCCCGGGGTTCCCTTGTTCGAGAGCACCCAGATCGAGCCGCTGGTGGCGATGATGGTGGAGGTGGCCATCAGGCTGTTCCACCAGAGACGGCGGCCGCCGGTCGGCATGCTGTCGCCGAGCAGGGTCTTGGAATTCATCATCAGGAAAAAGGTGAAGTAGGCGATCGGGATCATCGAGCCGCCGATGACCGAGGTCGGGACGGCGAGGGCGGCGCGGGCGTCGGGGTTGCCCCAGAGGAAGGCACCGGCGAATCCGCCCAGTCCCGAGACGGCGCAGCCGAGAAGGTGAACCGTCTTGCAATCCGGCCGGCCGAATATTTCGCGGAAGGCGAAGCCGTTCATCAGCATCAGCACGATGATGGTCGATACCGCCATGCCGAGCACACCGAGGCCGAAGACCTTTTGGGCGATGGTCGGGCCGGTCAGGGGATTGAGGGTGTTGGCGAGTTGGACGTTGTTGCGCTGGGCGAGCATGGCGCCGAGCTTCCGCTCGGGCTCGGGGAGGGCATCGATGGATGCGCGGTGGGCGGCGACGGCCTCGTTTTTCGCCTCCTTGCTCGGGAATTTCTTGGCGAGCGGCGTGACATCCGGGTGTTTCGCGAAGGCTCCGTAGAACGAGCCGGCCGCGGCCGGGAACGGCTTGCCGCTTTCGTCGAGGATGTCGGCGGTCTTGGTGTAGAAGGAGGCGGCGGCGGCGATGACGATGCAGGAGGTCGCGAGAACGAAGGGAACGATGAGGCCGATCGACAGGTCGAAGATGGCCAGGCCGCGGTGGCGTTTGCCCCAGTTCCGGCGCAGCATCGTGTAGGGCAGGAGGAAGGTCATGTTGATGCCCACGGCGGTGCCGAACGCGGTGATGATGATGTCGCGCTGGCTGTTGACGATGGTGTCGCGCCAGAAGCCCGCCATGTCGCCGGTGGCGGCGAGGGGGGCGAGGAATTCCTTGGCGGGATTGTAGAGATCGGCGACGCGGGGGATGGCACCGGCGAAGACCTCGCTCCAGCTCAGGCTGCCGGAAAAGGTCAGCACGCCCACGACCAGCACGAAGGCGATCACGATCAACGCGACCATGATCTGCAGCGTGATTTCAAACAGCTTCACGCCCTTGCTGCCGGACTCGTAGAAGTAGTTGATGGCCAGGCCGAGGATCAGGAAGAAGAGACCGATTCCGATGGTCGAGGGGATGCCCGGGCCGAGCGCGGGGATGATATTCTGCTGGATGGCCCCGATTCCGAGGCTGAACTGGGGCATGGCCCACACGATGTTGGCCATCAGCGTGGCGATGACCCAGGCCCAGCCGAGCGCGGGGGAAATGAACTTGTTGATCGAGGCGAAGGGGCGCTCGCCGGTCGAGAGGGTCACGTAGCCGATGGCGGAAAGCATGATGACGCCGAGCAGCATGGCGAGCGGCTGGAGCCACATCAGATGGTAGCCGGAAATGATGCCGACATAGAGCGCGCCGGCCAGCGAGCCGCCGCCGAGGGTGATGGCGCCTTGCAACCAGCCGGGGCCGGAGAGCTTGGCGTAAATCGCGGCCTTGCCCAGCGGACCTTTGCTTTCGGCTGCGGTGAGGAGCGCGTCCTCTTCGGGTGAGATCTGGGTTTTCATCGGGAAATGCGGAATGCGAAGCGGTGCGGGATCGGATGAAGCCTCGGATGCTGTATGACAAACGATGGGCGGAGGCCGATGGGGAATGAAAAGCGGGCGGCTTCCATCTTGTCGAGAACAGGCTCGGTCAACCGCGCTTTCGGGCTTGCAGGCCCGCCCTCTACCCCATGGAGTCGCCCAACCCGATCACCGGAGCCCAATGGCAAACCCGTCCGACCCATCCCTTCCCTCCGCCGGTGGCTGGTGGTCCCGGCTCGGCTCCTACCAGCGCCTCGTGTTCATCGTCGCGACCCTGGCGTGGACGTTCGACTGCCTGGACCAGCAGCTTTTCAATCTGGCGCGGAATCCGGCGATGGCCGCGCTGCTCCCGCCCGGTTCGGACACCAAGTTCTACGGCGGCATCGCCACCGCGGTTTTCGTCCTCGGTTGGGCCACCGGCGGGATGATCTTCGGTTCGCTCGGCGACCGCTTCGGTCGTGCGAAGATGCTCGCGGTGACCGTGCTGCTCTACTCGCTGGCCACCGGTCTGTCGGCACTGGCCGGCTTTCCCAATTTTCCGACGATCGCGGAAACGCTGCGGCTCGATGCGATTCCCGCCTTGAAGGATCTTTCACCCCACTACCTCGACTTCACGATCTTCCGCTTCCTGACCGGCCTCGGGGTCGGCGGCGTTTTCGGGCTGGCGGTGGCCCTGGTGGCGGACACCGTGCCGGGCGAGGTTCGTCCGCGGGCGCTTGGCGCGCTCCAATCGTTCTCCGCGGCCGGGAATATCATGGCGGGGATCATCGGGATCGTCATCGCGCTCACCGCCCTCGGCAGGAGTCCCGACTATTGGATGTGGCTGTTCGTGATCGGGGCGCTGCCGGCCTTCCTGGTGGCCACGATCCAGCTCAAGATGAAGGAGCCGCCGGCGTGGATCGAGGCGCGCGACCGGGCGACCGCCCGGGGCAAGCGGTCGGGCTCCTACCGCGACCTCTTTTCCGATCCGACCTGGCGGCGTCACGCGCTGCTGGGCATGGTGCTTTGCTGCGCCGGCGTCATCGGCCTGTGGGGGATCGGCGTGTTCTCGACCGACCTGGTCAGCGATATCGTCGCCCAGAGCCTCGGCGGCAGCGGGGCGAGTCCGGAGGAGATCAACAAGGGCAAGCAGCTCTGGGGCTCGCTGAACCTCTTGTTCTTCAATTTCGGCACTTTTTCCGGAATGATCGCCTTCACCCGGGTCACCGAGCGGCTCGGCCGCAAGCCGGCCTTCCGCTTCTTCTTCGTCGGCGCGATGGTCGTGACCGTGTTCGTTTTCCAGATGATGGGGAAGGTCGGCGGCAAGTGGGACATCCTGTGGATGGCCCCGCTGATGGGGTTTTTCCAGCTCTCGGTGTTCGCCGGCTTCTCGATTTACCTGCCCGAACTGTTCCCGACCCGCCTGCGCGCCACCGGGGTTTCGTTCTGTTACAACGTCGGCCGCTACGTGTCGGCGACCGGGCCGCTGACGCTGGCCTACCTTGCCAAGGAGATGGGCGACGAGGCCTCCGCGAAAGCCGCCGCCGCGGGGGAGAATGTCGCCCTGGCGAAGATCGACGCCTTCCGCGACGCGGCCTCGTGGATGTGCCTGATTTTCCTGCTCGGCGTGGTGGTGCTGCCGTTCCTGCCGGAGACCAAGGGCCGGCCGCTGCCGGAGGATTGAGGCGGCCGGCCCCGGCTGCTTGCCCTGTACGGAGCCGTACGCGGGGTGGTGTGGGACCGGGGGGGAACTACTCCCCGGGACCCGATTCGCTGTTGTCTTTGTGTTGCGCGAGGAGTTGCCAGCGATGCGTTGTAACGGGTGCGCCAAACCAGCCGTTGTCATCCGTGCGGCCATCTAGAGTTGCCACCGCTCCGATACCAGGATCCGCCTGAATCCACTGACCGTCGCCCGCGTATGCGAGAACATGAATTCCACTCGTGGTCACGGCCAAGTCTCCCGGCACCAACGATGCGTAGTCCATCTTCTGAATTGTTCCACCCGTTCCGATCGGGTTGGTGTAACTCCGATACCCTTCACCAAGCGCCTTTGCGCTGGCATCAAACCACCACTGCTCGATGTATGCGCGAAACGCTCGTCCGTTAAAGTGCTTGATGCCGTATGCCAGCAGTGCATCCCGAAAGGCGCGTCGAGGCAATCCTGAGCAATCGATCCCACGGGAACTCTCGCCTCCCCAAAAATACTTGGTGCCCTCGAACTCGCTCATCCGCCGAACGTAATCCTGCCTCAACTCTTCTGGATCGATCTCACCACTTGGAAGAATCAATGGTAGCACCACAATGAATGGAAGCATCAAAGCGACGACCCTCAAAGGCTTGCGCTTCCACCCAAGAATCGTGAATCCGGTCCACGCTCCGACAATGCAACCCAAGAACGCAAGCTTCAGGATCTTGCTGTTAACCGGATTGAGCGGGATCACGAAGATTCCAGCAATGGCACCGAGCGTGAGAATCAGAATAAGGCGTCTCCACATGGTTTCTTCAGCGAACGATGGGCGCGTGCGCCGCTACCAGCGAGGGCGAGCGTCGATCACGGGGTTAATGTTGGAACTACGTGAAAGCATGAAAAAGGGGCGGCTGATCGGGGTTGCTGTGTCGATTCTTGTGTGTGCCCAGCATGGGCACGGTGTAAACGGGGTTCAAGTCCCCTGTGGAAATACCGGAAATGAAACGAAACCACCACCAGTCACCACAGGGGTCAGTCCTTGAATCCTGAAAGGTGACACCACAGGGGTCAGTCCTTGAATCCTGAAACAAAGCTTTCAAGTCTTCGATTGATTCAAGTTTCAAGGACTGACCCGAATGGCACGGGATTAAGACACTTTTCGGTAGCGTGACCGGTGTTGTCACCTCGACGAATTCATGACGCGGTTTGTTGAGCAGCGGGAAGGGTTTCGGTCGTCGCTTGACCGCTCTCGGCTCGCGCCTGCCGGGACGGTGGTCGATCAGCCGGGTCGCCATCATCTCGATGAGGAAGTTCATTTGATCCGCCCTCTTGCGCGGCTTGCCCGCGCAACCGCGGAAGGACTCGTGGATCGAGGTCGTGAGGTCCAGCGCTTCCTTGAAGCTGATGCTGCCGACCGGCTGGCCCGCCTCACGTGCCGCGCGCTGCATCAGCAAGCGCAGGAGGTTGTAGGCAATGCGGATCATCGCGAGGGTCTTGATCGCCATCTCCGGGGTCTTCACGTCGATCATCTCGAAGCCGAGCGTGGTCTTGATGTCGCGCAGCCGCAGTTCGATCTCCCAGCGGCGCGCGTAGAGGCAGTGAAGCTCAATGCCTTCATACAGCGCCGGATCGGTGAGGGTTGTCACCACGGTCAGCGGGCGGCATTGCCCCGTGCGGTCCTCGTAGTCCAGCCGGATGAGCCGAACTTCCAGCGTGGCGGGCAGGGCTTCCCATGCCTCGTGTGTCAGCTTTCCCTTGAAGGCCGAGAAGGTGGGACGACGCCA
>CAMCYK010000102.1 GCA_945883695.1 Akkermansia muciniphila
GGGGCAGGTCCGGCCGGTCGGTAATTTGAACTGTTCTGGCCTAAAAAATGAAACACCTCGCCGTAGCCTTTCTCGCTCTCATCTGCACCGCACCTGCACAATCATCAGTGCATTTCGAGAAGATCGTCCGATATCGCGAGGTCGTGTCAGGGCAGACAATTGAGGTGGCGATCCACCGAAAGCCATTCGACTTTTCCGGCTGCAAACTGACAGGAGGAGAGAACACCGGAGAAGTTGCGAAGCTCGATGGAGTCGAAGTTGCCGGGACAGATGGTGGAAGCCCTGCCCGGCTCGCTGGCTGGCCTGTTGTCGAATCGATCGCCGAGATTGAGCTCAAGTGGAACGATAAATCGATTGCGGTTCCGAAGCAATTCCACATAAATTTGTTCAATCTAACATTGAGAGAAGATAGCATTCAATTCATTCCTCGGCCCGCCGGGAACGAGTTGCTGATCCAGGCTACTGGCGGCGATGGTGGTGCTTCTTACCTTGTGTCACTTGTCCTCCGCAAGGACGGCAAACACAAGCAATACGAATGCGGATATTGTGAATCAGGTCTTCGCCCATTTCCGTATGAGATCGAAGAGCAGGCTGGCGTGAACGAACAAGGGCGGACGATGATCGAAACGTTCACGTGGCTCGAACCCAAGGCAGAAGCCGGCGCTGACCAACCCGCGACCTCGTCTGAGTCGAAGCCGGAAGGTAACGAGAAGCCTCAACCTGAATCGGAAGTTGCCCCCCGGTAGCGGTTGGCCTCTGCCGTTCGTCCAAAAAAATACACCATGCGATTCGGCCAAATCGAATTCACGCCCAAGCGGATTTTCGGTGCCACCCCGGCGCTGATGTTGGCTGGTGCGATGTGGATTGGCTACTTCGGCGCTCTCGTTCTCGAGTTTTCCTCGCGATGGCGGTATTCCGAGATTTCCCGTGGACAATCCCACATTTGGGCGGCCGGGCTTGCAGCGTTGGCGCTCATCATCTTTTGCGGAGTGTTTTGGAGTCGTGCGAAGTTTACGCGCGGATCGTACGCTATCGGATGCATTCTCGGTGCGGTAATCGCCGGCCTCACCGGATGGTATCTCGAGCTGAAGCTATTTCATGCCGCATGGCATCCTGAGAAGAGCAATGCGATTTTGATTCTGGTCGGCAATATTGTGCTTCTGCTGATCGCACTTGTGCTCACACCGCTACTTCTGAAAATCACCGATGAAGGGGAGGCCACCTGAGGAGATCAAAAAGTCGAACTGGCATGCTGGCGATGCTCTATTCACAGGGTTCCTTTCCCCCGTTTGCTTCTGCACAGCCAGAAGCAGAAGAGTAGAAGTCGCGCAGGAACAACCGCTGCCCGCCGACTCATTTTGATGATCAAAATGCACCTCCCCACCCTCATCAAGTATCTCCTATTGGCATGGGGCCTGCCGATCGCGATCGTCTTTGTGGTCCGGGCCTTCACTCCCGACCCGGGGGCGGCTCGCGGCGATTTTTCCCGGCAGTCGTTCAAGCCGGCCCGGGCGTGGATCGCGGACGAGCGCGGCACGAAGGGATCGGATCACTTCGAGTTGCGGATCGAAAACCCGGAGGGTGAGATTTTTTATCGCAGGGATCCGGAGCGGGAACCGGTGGAAGAGCTCTACGGGAGATTCGCGACAACCGACGAGATTAGCATCCTGTATTCCTCCAGTCGGACGGATGGCAACATGCTGATGGAGGTTGTCGCAGAAGGCGGTTTATCTCCGATGACGATCCTTTCGTTTGACGAGGTGATGGAGGAATATGGATCTCGCCGGAGATTTGTCTATGGCGTGGCGGCGGTTTGGTGGTGCCTGGCGAATTTGTTCAGTTTCGCGCTGTGGAAGGTCGATGTCTCCCCGCCACCACACGGGTGAAGTCAGCCGTTGGGGACCATTCCGGTCGGCCGAGGGCGTCCGATCCCTACCTTGGCGACCGTGGGTCGCAGCGGGTAGGGACGATCCGCCCTCGGTCTTCCGCGAAGCACGGGAGAAGCCGGCGGTTGGGGACCATTCCGGTCGGCCGAGGGCGTCCGAACCCTACCTTGGCGACCGGCGGATCCCCCGCCTTACTCGAAGAACTTCTTGAGGGCCTTCTGTTCCTCGGGGTCGAGGGCGTCTTTCCAGACGCGGTCGCCGCCGTCGCCGGTGGCACCGGTGGCACCGCCGGCGCGGGGGCCGACGGGGGTCTTGTCGATATCGTGCTCGCCGTCCTGGAGCTGGAGCAGGTCGCCGGGGAGGGAACGGGAAAGGTCTTTCGATTCGAGGCCGGTGAGGTCGCCGAGCTCGATCTTTTCCCCCTCCTTGCCGAGCACGCCGGGCGCGTGACCGGGGCCGCGGTCGACGCCGCCCTTGCCGGGGCCTTCGCCTTCCTTGTCGCCGCCGGGTTGGTCGCCTTCACCCTGGCCCTGGCCTTCGCCGTCGAGCAACTCGTCGAGCCATTCGTCACCTTGGCCGCCGCCGCCGTTGTTGCCGCCACCCTGGCAATCCTTGCAGGCTTGGGCGGCCTTTTGCATGTTCTCCTTGAGCTGTTGGAGCTGCTCGGGGTCCATCTGGCCCAGATTGTTGGGGTCGAGCTGCTTGAGCTGGTCGAGCAGTCCGGGGTTCGGCTTGAGTGCGCCGTTCTGGAGGCCCTGCAAGGCCTGGTCGAACTGGTTGAGAAGGCGCTCTTTCTCGGCGGCGGGCATGCCACCGGCTTTCTGGAGATCGCCGAGGGCCTTGTCGGCCCGGCCGAGTTCGCGCTCGAGCTTTTCGACCTGGCCGGAGTGCTCCTTTTTCAGGGTATCAGTAGCCTCGAGAGATGAGTGGCTGAACCAGTCTTCTTCCTCCTGGGCGCGCAGCTCTTCGAGCTTCTTGCGCATCTCCTCGAGGTAGGCCTCGTCGATCACTTCCTCCTGACCGAGTCGTTCCAGATCGGCTTCGAGGTTTTCCCAAGCAAGCGGTTGGTCGGGATTCGGGTCGCCGCCGGTGCCGCGGGCGGACACCGGGATCAGCAGGCCGGCGGTGAGAAAGGCGAGCGCGGCGAGCGGCGGGACGAGAACGCGTTGCCAGGCCCAATCGACCCCGGCATCGACGCGCGGCGGAAGTTCCGGCCACGGGGCGACCCCGGCGCGGGCGGCGGAGAGGGCGTTGCGCAGGCGCATCGAGGCCTCGATCCGGACCATCGACTGCTCCGGCTTCTCAAAGTGGCGGCGGGCGACCGCCCAGGCGATGGCAGCGAGCAGGAGCACGGTGCCGCTGGCGGCGAGGGCCAGGATCCACGGCTGGGACTGGGGCACCTCCCGGCGGACTAGTAGCAGCACGCAGGCACCGATCAAACCGACGGTGACGAGCGGGACCGAGAGGGTCTCGATCCACCACGCGAGGTTGATTTTTCGCGCCACGGTGGCGGCCTGGCGGGTCCAGGCGTCGCGAAGCTTGTCGGAGGGAGTTTCCATGATCCGCTGGAGAGCATAACGCTGCCGGGGCGTCGTGCGATGCGAAAAATAGGGGAATTTTCGGGAAATGGGAGATGGGAGATGATGGCGGATGGCGGATGGTGGATGGCGGATGGGGCGATGGATTGGAGTGTCGCCTTGCAGGCGACATGACGATGGTCGCGCGGCATTCTGCCGCGTGGCGCGTGGAGGAGGAACGGGCGGCAGGATGCCGCCCGCCCGTTGCCATGTCGCTTTGAAAGCGACACTCCTATCCATGTCGCTTTGAAAGCGACACTCCTAACTGGGGACCACCCGCAGCGTCAGCGACTCGTAGCCGAGGGTGCGGTCGAACTTCGCCTCGTGCTCGACCCGTTCGGTGGCTCCGAGAACCTCCAGACGCCCCACCCGTTCGCAGCAGAGCTTGAGCAGGGTGCGCAGGATGAGCCGGGCGTGGGGGGCACCGAGGCAGAGGTGGGTGCCGAAGCCGAAGGCGAGGTGCGGGTTCGGCTTGCGGTCGAGGCGAACCTCGAGTGGTTCGGGGAAAGCGGCTTCGTCGAGGTTGGCGGAGGCCCAGCAGAGGGAGATCCGGTGGCCGGCTTCGATCCTTTCGCCGTGGATCTCCGTGGCCGCCGGACAGACGCGGCCGATGTGGGTGAGCGGCATGAAGACGCGGAAGAATTCCTCGCTGGCGAGGGTGATCCGTTTCGGGTTCGCGCGGAGGTGTTCGAGCGCTTCGGGGTGGGCGGCGAGGTGGCCCAGGGCGCAGGAGATGGTGTGGATGATGGTGTCGCGGCCGCCGGCGAAGGCGAGGTTGGCGAAGCCCATCATCTCCTCGCGGGTCAAGGGGCGGCCGTGGACGGTGGCGCGGGTCAGGGCGCTGAAGAAGTCCTCGCCGGAGTCCGCCGCGGCACGGTCGAATTGCGCGTGGAGGTAATCCTCAAGCACATTGCCCTGCTTGAACTCGCCGCCGCTGACCTTGAAGACGTGGATGCCCCAGCCGATCCAGGTTTCGGCCTCGGATTCCGGGACGTTGAGAAGGTAGGTCAGCGCCCGCGACTGCAGGGGCAGGGCGAAATCGTGGACGATCTCGAGGGAGTCGCGGGTGATGGCGGCCTCGAGCAGGCCGCCGACCAGCGACTCGACCCGCGCGATGACCGCGGGGTCCTTGGCGCGCTGGAAGAAGGGCTCGACAATCTCGCGGTAGTCGCCGTGCTCCGGCGGGTCGGTCTCGATCGGCAGCTGGCGCATCGTGCGGACGTCCTCTTCGGACGGGATCGGCACGCGGAACGGCGCGTCGGAACTGAAAGTCTGCCAGTCCTTGGCCGCGCGGCGGACGTCCTCGTGGCGCAGCAGCATGACGATGTCCTCGCCATGGAAGGGGCAGCGCAGCACGCCGGGTCCGCTGCGGGCGTCGCGGAAGGGATCGGAGAAGGCGGGCATCGCGGGGCTCTGGGATTGTTTCCGACCGCGGGCGAAAACCGGGCGGGCCGCCTTTTCGGTCCTGAGGCGTGTCGGGTGCCGCTAGGGAACGGTGTTGACGGTGTAGAACGCGAGATTGTTTTGCAGCGGCGAGCCGTCGGGGGAGTCGCATTGGGGAATTGCGATGCGGTAAACGCGGCGCTTGGCGAGACCGTCGACCTGGAGGGTGACGGACCGCGCGTCGCTGGCGGCGACGCGGACCGGGTGCTCCCTTTTGTCCTCCGGGTCGCTGCCGTAGGTCCACTTCGGCTGGTAGGTGACGGAGCTGAGATTCCATGCCTTGGGGTCCTTCAGCCGGTCGGGGATGTCGCGGGTGAAGGTGACCTTGAAGCCGTCCGGCGTGATGCGGACGCGGTCGAGGTCGAAGGGCACCGGGCCGAGGAAAGTGACGCGCTGGAGGCCCTCGGCGGGGATGCCCCAGCCGCGGACGGTCTGGCCGAGGTAGAGCTGCTTGCCATCGGCGGTGAAGCGCGCGCGGTGGTTGCCGGAGCGCAGGCCGCGGCCGTCGATGAAGTGGGTGCAGGCGCCCTGCCAGGTGTCGCCGACTTTCTCGAGCATGATGCGGGTCACGCGTTCGCCGTTGTTGTCGGGCAGGATCATCTGGCCGGCGAAAGGCGCGCCGGCGGGGATTTCCATCGGCTCGCCGGCGGAGCGGTTCATCTCCATGTGCGGCATTTCGACGGCGGCCCAGGTGCGGTCCCGGTTGTAGGCATCGAGATCGGCGCGGTAGTAGGCGAGGGGGTCCTCGCTCCTGGTGAAGGCGGGGTCCCAGACGAGGCTGTTCGGGTGGCCGTAGAACTTGCCCTGCTCGACATGATAGAGCGGCGTGACGGCCTTCCAGTCGCCCTGGTTGTCGCCGGCCCACAGTTCGCCTTGCGGGTCCTGGTAGATCCCGTTGTGCATGCGGAAGCCGGACGCCCAGGGGGTGATTTTTCCCTGGGCGTCGCTGTGGAGGACCCAGCCTTTCCATTTCACGGCGGAGTAGTTGCGGCCGCGGCGGCCGGCGTCGGAAAAGGTGCCGAGGGTGTGCTTGAAGGTGGGGCCGGAGAACGAGGCGGTGCCGACGGCGATGAAGTAGCCGCCCTTGCCGTCGCGGGTCAGCGCGTTGGTCTCGTGGTAGTTCCCGCTGAGGCCCCAGCCGTGGGCGAAGCGGGTGAAGGTGTCGGCCGTGCCGTCGCCATCCTTGTCCTCGGCTTCGGTCATCTCCGCCATCTGGGTGACGCGGATCTTGGTCGGGCTGACGACGTCGAGGCCGCAGCCGTTGTCGAAGCCGCTGGCGAAGAGCTGCCATTCGAAGGCGGCGGGATCCGCGGCCGGCTTGGCGCGGAAGACATCGCCGCGGCGGAGGACGATGAACAGGCTGCCGTCTTCGGCGAAGTCGATCGCCCCGACTTCCGGCGGGGCCCCGGCGGGGAGTTTGATGTCCTCGATCTTGTAGCAGTCGTCGAATTTGACGGCGTGGAGGGGTTGAAACGCCAAGACGCCAAGAACGCCAAGTTTGAGAAATGAGAAAGCCATGGTGGGAAAGGTGCTAAGTGATCAGTGATCAGTGATCAGTGATAGGAAGAGGGCGGGGCGGTTCACTCGGGTTTGTCGAGGGATTGGATGTAGAGGATGAGGGAGTCGTATTCGACGTCGGGGAGGCCGAAGGGCGGCATGTAGTTGGGCGGGTAGCCTTTGACGATCTTGGCGTTGGGTGCCTTGATCGACTCAAGGAGGTAGGCGGTGTCGGCGATGACCGGCTGGTCGAGGCCTTCGATCTCGACCTTGTGGCCGGCCAGCTTGCCGACCGAGGGGCCGTGGCTCTTCGAGCCGTCGATGCTGTGGCAGGCGGCGCAGCCGTACTGGTTGAAGAGGGTCTCGCCGGCGCTGACGCTGGCCTTGGTGATCTTGTTGTCGCGCTGGTAGCCTTGGAATTTCGCGAGTTCGGTGCCGGCGAGGGTGAAGCGGAGCTTGCCGGTGGCGCGGGTGCCGTCGATGCCGCGCCAGCCGAGGGGCGCGTCGGAGCTGGAGGTCAGGACGAGGTCACAGGACAGCGGTTTGGTGGAAGGCTTGAGGGTGAGCGTGAAGCGGGTCGCGCCGGCGCTGAACTCGAAGACGGGCACGCCCTTTTCCAGCCGGTAGCCGGTGAAGACGCGCGGGCCGAGCTCGCTGATGCTCTTGCCGCCGAGTTCGATCGGGTCCTTGCCGGCGGCCTTGTAGAACATCGTGCCGACGAGGCGCGGGACGTAGTCGAAGGACACCCGTGAGCCTTTTTGCACGTCGCCCCAGTAGGGCGTCATGTCGACGAAGCCGCCTTGCCAGGCATACATCAGGCGGGCCTCGGTGGTGTCGAAGACGTAGGACAGGGCGGGGCCGAAATTGACGCCGATGGCGGCGGCGAGGCCGGGGACCGGCTGGACCTCGCCGGGGACGTCGGCACCGAGCCCGGGATTGTATTTGGAGACCTTGCGCGCGGCGTCGTGCTGCGGGAAGACCGCGTCCTCAAGGTCGGGGTCGGGCAGGTAGCTGCGCAGGACCAGCGGGCGGTCGAGGCGGCCCATCGGCTGGTTGTCGAAGGGCAGCCACGGCTCGGCGGCGTGGAGCGGCAGGCAAAGGAGGCACAGGAGCGTCAGGGATTTCCTCATGAGGTGGCGGGAAAGGGATACGGGATGGTGGCAGGTTTTTCCGGGGATGGCACTCACCCGAGTGAGTCAGCGGGGCGGGGGGGGATTTCGGGCGGACTGAAGTCCGCGGTCCAGTACACGGGAGCGTTGGGGGGCGCTTGGGGTCAGGTCCGCCGCGCACGGTCGCAACTTGCAAAGTTGCGCTGCTTCGGCTTTTGGAGAGAGTGGGCCGGCGATGCGAGGGTGGAAACTGCAGGAGTTGATCGATTTCGAGGCCGCGTTGGCGGCTTGGGACGGGGTCTCGCGGCCGGACGGCGTGGCCTCGACGGGGTCCCGTGGCGGGGTGTTCAAGAGCTGGTTGGAGGCGGTCGGCGGGAAAGGCCCGGGGCGGTCGTGGGTGGGGGGACTGGGCTGGGCCGCGCGCTTGCTAGGCTGGCTGGCCATGCTGGCGGGCTTCGGGGCGGCCTGGAGCTGTCTCGACCGCCGGCTCGAAGGCGTGCACGTGGTGATTTTCCTGGGGGTGACCCTGGTGGTGCCGTGGCTGGTTCTGGGGGCGGGGCTGCTGGCGTGGATTTTCCGGCCGGCGGGGAGCGGGGTGGTCGGGGTCGTGCTGAAGCGGCTCGCGACCCGTTTTGCCGGCAAACGGGGCGGCGAGGTGCTGGCGCGGGTCGAGGGCAATCCGGAGCTGGCGAAGGCGCTCGGCTGGCGGATCGCGGCGAAAACCCAGAGCGCGGCGGCGGATTTCCATGTCGGCGCGGTGATCGGGCTGTGGACGATGGTGTTTTTCCGCAAGGTCGGGTTTTTCTGGGAGACCACCACCGAGATCGCGATGGAGCGGACGCTGGAAGGACTGGTGCGGGTGCTGTCGCTGCCGTGGGGCTGGTTCGCGCCGCGCTTCATCCCGGACGTGGAGGCGACCCGGCGCGGCGAGGCGTGGGGTGGCGGCGGCCAGGATTGGGTGATGTTTTTGATCCTGTCGCTGGCGCTGTGGGGGATCGTGCCGCGGCTGCTGCTGCTGTGCTTCGCGCAAGTCCAGGAATGGCGGATCCTGCGCGAGCCGGACTTCCAGGCACCGGGCCACCGCCGGCTGTGGCGGGTGCTGACCGGGGTGCGACGCGGCGAGGACCCGCAGGGGCCGGCCGACGGCGCGCTGGTGATCGATCTCGGTGGGATCTCACCCGACCACGACTCCTTGCGGCCGTTTTTCCTGCGCCACCTGCGGATGAATCCGGTCGCCTGGGAAACGCTCGACGTGCTCGACGGCGGGCGCGAGGCGGCGGCGCGGGCGGCCTTGGAGAAGGCCCCGGCGGGAGTGATCCTGCTGGCCGAAGGCTGGGCGCTGGCCCCGCGGCGGATCGAAGAGGTGCTGAAGCGGGTGCTCGACGCGGCCGGCGGGCGGCGCATCGTCCTGCACGTGGCGGATTTCGACAAGGAGGGGCGACCCGGTCCCGTCAAGGACGACGAGCGGGCGGCCTGGGAGGCCTTCCTCGACGGCCAGCAGGGCAGCGAGTTGGAACTCAGCATTCACGAGGAGGACCGGACATGGGCCACTGGTTGAGCGGCGAAATTCCGGGCTTCGCGGTGGTCGGCCGGGTGAATGCCGGCAAGTCCGCGACGCTGGCGACCTTGTTGGAGGTCGACGACGACGAACTGCTGCGGATCAGCGGGACGCCCGGCGAGACCACCGACGTGCAGCCCTTGCCGGTGCGCTACGACGGCGAGGAACTGCTGCGGTTTCTCGACACGCCGGGCTTCCAGCAGCCGGTCGAGGCGATGCGCGAGATCCAGCGGCTCGCCGGCAACGGGGTGCCGGGGCCGGCGGCGGTCGCGCGCTTCGTGCAGGAGTGCCGCGCGCGCTTTCCCGACGAGGTGCGTTTGTTAGAGCCGCTGGTCGAGGGGGCGGGAGTGATTTATGTGGTCGATCCCTGCAAGCCGCTGCGCGACTCGTTTCTGGCGGAAATCGAGATCCTGCGCTGGACCGGCCGGCCGCGGCTGGCGCTGCTCAACCCGCAGGGCGAGATGGCTCCCGAGCTGGAGCGGGAGTGGCGCGAGCGGCTCGGCACTTCCTTCAATCTGGTCCGGACCTTCGACGCGCACGAGGCGAGATTCGAGGAGCGCCGCCGTCTGTTAGAGGCGCTGCTGCAGATCGAGGAGCACCACGCCGGGCACATCCGGCGGGTGATCGGGGCGATGGAGAACGAGCGGGACGCGCGGCGCGAGGAGGCGGCGGAGACGATCCTCGATTTCCTGGAAAAGGCGCTGACGCTGCGGGTCAGCGAGGCGATCGACGAGCGCGACCGCGGGATCCCGTCGCGGGCGGAGAAGAAGCGCGAGGAGCTGGGGGTCCGCTATTTCAAGAAGCTGGCGGAGCTCGAAGCGTCGTGCCTGGCGCGCCTGTTGAAGATCTACCGGCACCACCTGATCGCGCCGGACATCGATCCCGCGCGGCATGCCGGGCTGGACCTGACGATGGCGGAGACCTGGCGGAAATGGGGACTCAGCCGCTGGCAGCTCACGGCGGCGGGGGCGGTGGCCGGGGGTGCGGCGGGGGCGGTGTTCGACCTCGGGGTGGGGGTGCACAGCCTGGGTGCCGCCACGGTGATCGGGGCGTTCGGCGGGGGGACGGCGGCGTTTTTCAAGGGCGGGGCCTTGCCGGAGCTGCGGATCATCGGCGGCGGGCTCGGCAAGATCCGGGGCGACGGCCAGGCGATGGTCGCCGGGCCGCCGGCCAGCGTGAATTTCGCGTGGCTGCTGCTGGATTCGATGCTGATCCGCCACGCCGGGATCCTGGCGAGATCGCACGGGCGGCGGGACCGGCAGGTGCTGGAGGTGTCCGAGCAGGAGAGCCGGGTGCGTGTCTTCCCGGCGGAGCGTCGATCGCTGTTCCAGAAATGGTTCACGAGTTGTCTCAAAGGGACGCCGGACCGCGCGAAGGAGCCGCGGGTGTTTGCCGAACTGGTGAAGGCGCTGGGGGAGGGTGGGGCGTGACCTCCGCGTGAACTTCCAAGAGGGAGGAACAACGAAATGAGCGAAATCGACGAAAAAGAGGAGTTTGGCCCGCGCTTCCTCGCTTTCACTACTTTTTCGTTCGTTTCGCCGATTTCGTTGTTCCCCGAATCTTGATTTCAGGATGCGCTTGTTTAAGGAATTGTCACTTCAGGGCGTGATAAACGCGCTGTCCGTCGCGTAGTAGGCCTTTGCTCCGCTCGCTTCACGCCATGAAGTCCCATCTTCTCATTCCTCTCGCCGCGGCGGCCTGCGTGCTATTGCCGGCGTCCGGCGCGGTGGATTTCGACGCGGAGGTGCGGCCGATCCTGGAGGACCACTGCATCGACTGCCATGGCGACGAGAAACAGAAGAGCGGCCTGCGGCTGGACACGGCGCTGGGGCTCTTGCGCGGCGGGGAGTCGGGCGAAGCGCTGCTGGTCGGCGGCAAGAGCGCGGAGAGTTATCTGTTCAAACGGGTGAGCACGGCGGTCGCCAAGGATGCGATGCCGCCGAAGGGCAAGCGGCTTTCCGCGGAGCAGGTGGCGGTCTTGCAGCGCTGGATCGACGAAGGCGCGGCGGTGCCGGGGGCGGACGAGGCGCGGAAGGAATTGAAGGTCACCACGGACCACTGGTCGTTCCAGCCGGTCAAGCGGGCGGAGGGCGGCGGGATCGACGGCTTGGTCCGGGCTAAGTTGTTAGAGAACAGGCTGGAGGCGTCGGCGGAGGCGGACCGCACGACGCTGATCCGCCGCTTGTTCGCGGTGGTGCACGGGATGCCGCCGACCCCGGAGGAAGTCACCGCCTTCATCGCGGACCCGCGGCCGGATGCCTGGGAGCGGCTGGTCGACGGGGTGCTGGCCTCGCCGCGCTTCGGCGAACGCTGGGCCCGGCACTGGATGGACGTGGCGCGCTACGCCGACAGCAACGGCTTTGAAACGAACCGCGAGCGCAAGACGGCCTATCATTATCGCGACTGGCTCGTGGCGTCGTTCAACGCGGACCTGCCCTACGACCGTTTCATCAAGGAGCAACTGGCGGGCGATCAACTCGGCGTGGACGCGGCGACCGGTTTCCTGGTGGCGGGGACCCATGACATCGTCAAGAGCCCCGACATCAATCTCACCCTGATGCAGCGGCAGGACGAGCTGGCGGACATGGTGAACACGACCGGTACCGCCTTCCTCGGGCTGACGATGGGTTGCGCGCGCTGCCACAACCACAAGTTCGACCCGATCCTGCAGAAGGATTACTACTCGATGCAGGCGGTCTTCGAAGGGGTGAACCACGGCGAGCGGCCGCTGCGGGAGAAGACGACGGATGGAGCGGCAGGCGAGCTGGCGGCGGCAAAGGCCGAACAGGCGAGGCTTTCCACGGCGTGGGAGAATTTCCGCGGGCAGGCGGCGGCCCTCGCTCCGGCGGGCTCGCTCCGGCCGCCGGTGAACGAGCGCTTCAACGAGGAGCGGTTCGCGCCGGTGGAAGCGACTTCGCTGCGGTTCACCATCAGTGCGACGTCCGGTGGCGAGCCCTGCCTCGATGAATTGGAAATCTATGATTCCGCGGGCACCAACGTCGCGACCGGCGGGGTGGCGACCGCTTCGGGCACCTTGCCGGGTTACGCGATCCACCGGCTGGAGCACGTGAACGACGGGACCACCGGCAACCCGCGCAGCTGGATCTCGAATACGGCCGGGCAGGGCTGGGTGCGGATCGAATTCCCGTCGCGGGTGAACCTCCAGCGCGTCGTGTGGAGCCGGGCGCGCGACGGGGCCTTCAAGGACCGCGTGGCGACGGCGTACCGGATCGAAGCGGAGACCGCTGACGGGGTCTGGAAAACCGTGGCGAGTTCCGACGACCGGCAGCCGTACGGCGGCGAGGAGGCCGCCGATGCGTTTGTCGCGAAACTCCCGGCGGCGGATGCCGGCGCCGCGCGCCAGGTGGGGGCGGAGTTGGCCGCGGTGACGAAAAAAATCGCGGCGCTGACCGCGGTGCCGGTCGGCTGGGCGGGGACCTTTTCGCAGCCGGCGAACACCCACCGGCTGTATCGCGGCGAGCCCTTGCAGAAGCGCGAGGTGGTCGCGCCCGACGTGTTGAGCATCATCGGCACGCTCGGACTCGCTCCCGACGCGCCGGAGCACGAGCGGCGGGTGAAATTCGCCGAATGGGTGGCGAGCCCCGACAACCCGTTCACCGCGCGGGTGATGGTGAACCGGATCTGGCAGTACACCTTTGGCAACGGGATCGTCGAAACGCCGAGCGACTTCGGTCTGAACGGCGCGCGGCCGACCCATCCCGAGTTGCTCGACTGGCTGGCGGACGAGTTCGTGCGCGGCGGCTGGTCGGTCAAGCACGTGCAGCGGTTGATGCTGCTCTCGGCGGCGTTCCGGCAGTCGTCCGCGCCGCGGGCGAATGCGCTCGCGGCCGACGCCGGCGGCCGGTTCCTGTGGCGCTACACGCCGCGGCGGCTGGAAGCGGAGGCGATCCGCGACTCGATGCTGGCGGTGTCGGGGACGCTCGATCTCACGATGGGCGGCCCCGGTTTCTACCTGATGGATGTGGTCCATGAGAACGTGATGCACTACTTCCCGAAGGAGAAGTTCGCGCCCGCCGAGTTCCGGCGGATGGTCTATCAGTTCCGGATCCGCCAGACGACCGACAGCGTGTTCGGCTCCTTCGATTGTCCCGACGGCGGCTCGGTGACGCCCAAGCGCAGCCGTTCGAACACGCCCTTGCAGGCGCTGAACCTGTTCAACAGCGGCTTCACGGTGCAGCAGGCGGAGCTGCTGGCGGCGCGGCTGCTCCGCGAACGCGGGGAAGACCCGGCGGCGCAGGCCGGGCGGGCGTTCCAGCTGTTCCATGGCCGCGACCCGGACGCCGCCGAGCGCGAGGCATCGGTCGCGATGATCCGCACCCACGGGCTGCTCTCCTTCAGCCGGGCGATGTTCAACACGAGCGAGTTCCTGTTCATTTTCTAACATCATGCATCCGTTCCTCAACCGCCGCGACTTCCTGGCCCGGACTTCCACCGGCCTGGGGGGCATCGCGCTGGCGCATTTGCTGGCGACGGACCGCGCGCGGGCGGCGCCGCCGATCCGGCCGCGGATCCTGCCGGGCAATCCGAACGCGCTGCGGCCGCCGCACTTCGAGGCGAAGGCGAAGCGGGTGCTGATGATCTTCTGCTCGGGCGCGGTCAGCCAGATCGACACCTTCGACTACAAGCCGGAGCTGATCAAACGCCACGGCCAGCCGATGCCCGGCGGCGACAAGATCATCACCTTCCAGGGCGGGCAGGGGAACCTGACCAAGAGCCCGTGGGAGTTCCGGCCGTACGGGAAGTCCGGCAAGATGGTGTCCGACCTGGTGCCGCATCTCGGCGCGCTGGCCGACGAGATGTGTTTCATCCACTCGCTGACCGGCAAGACCAACACCCACGGGCCCGGCGAGAATTTTCTCACAAGCGGCAGCACGCTCGACGGCTTCCCGAGCATGGGGGCGTGGACGACCTACGCGATGGGCAGCGAGAACGACACGCTGCCAGCCTACGTGGCGATCCCCGACCCGCGCGGCGCGCCGCAGTCGGCGGGGAATTTCTGGGGCGCGGGATTTTTGCCGGCCGCGTTCCAGGGAACCGATTTCAACGCGTCGCAGCCGCTGCGCAACCTCGAGCGGCCGTCGGTCTTTTCCCCGGAAACCGACCGGGCGACGCGCGACTTCATCGCGCTGCTGAACCGCCGGCACCTCGAGAAATTTCCCGGCGACTCCGAACTCGCCGCGCGGATCTCCAGCTACGAGCTGGCGGCGCGGATGCAGCTTTCGGTGCCCGAAGTCGCCGACCTTTCGAGCGAGCCGGAGCATGTCCTCAAAAGCTACGGGGCCGACCAGGCGGGGAGTCCGGTCAAGGAGACCAAGGCGGCCTACGCGCGGAATTGCATCCTCGCGCGGCGGCTGATCGAGAAGGGCGTGCGCTTCGTGCAACTCTTCAACGGCGCTTACCAGACCGGCGGCGAGGGGGTCAGCAACTGGGACGGCCACAAGGCGCTGGCCGACCAGTACGTCAAACACGGCGAGGTGATGGACCAGCCGACCGCGGCGCTGCTGGCCGACCTGAAGCAGCGCGGTCTGTTAGATGACACGCTGGTCGTCTGGTGCACCGAGTTCGGGCGCATGCCGACTTTCCAGGCGGGCGCGAGCGGCCGCGACCACAATCCCGCGGGCTTCACCGCGTGGCTGGCGGGCGCCGGCGTGAAGCACGGCTTCAGCCACGGCGCGACCGACGAGTTCGGCTACAAGGCGGTCGAGGGAATCGCCACCGTCTATGACTTCCACGCGACGATCCTCCATCTGCTGGGTCTCGATCACGAGCGGCTGACCTTCTATCACAACGGCACCGAGCGCCGCCTGACCGACGTCCACGGCCATGTGATCCGGGAGGTGCTGGCGTGAACTGGCAATGTTTTGTGGCCGCCGGGTTGCTGGGTTCCGGGAGTGCGGTGGCGGCGACGATCGAGTTCACCCGAGACGTGCAGCCGCTCTTTCAGAAGCACTGCATCGAGTGCCACGGCCCGGAAAAGCGGGAAGGCGGCTACCGGCTGGATATCAAACGGGTGGCGTTGGAGGGCGGCGACAGCCACGCGCCGAACATCGTTCCGGGCAAGAGCGCGGAGAGTCCTCTGATCCGGTTCGTGGCGGGGATGGATGAGGAGATGCGGATGCCATCCGAGGGCAAGCCGCTCGCGGCGGAAGAAATCGCGGTGCTGCGCGGGTGGATCGATCAAGGCGCGGAATGGCCGGAAAGCGCGAGCGCCGGGGTCGAAGCGGCGGACGACTGGTGGAGCCTGCGCCCGCTGGTGCCGGTCGCGGTGCCGGCCGTGGCCGGGGCGGTGCATCCGGTCGATGCGTTCGTTCGCGCGCGGCTGGCGGCCGCGGGGCTCGCGCCGTCGCCCGAGGCCGACCGGCGGACGCTGGCGCGCCGCGCCTACTTCGATCTGCAAGGCCTGCCGCCGTCGCCCGAAGAAGTGGACGCCTTCGTCCGCGATCCCGATCCGCGGGCTTGGGAGAAGCTGGTCGACCGCCTGTTAGACTCGCCGCGCTACGGCGAGCGCTGGGGCCGGCATTGGCTGGACGTGGTCCACTACGGCGACACCCACGGCTACGACAAGGACCAGCCGCGGCCCAATGCGTGGCCCTATCGCGACTACGTGATCCGGGCCTTCAACGAGGACCGGCCGTACGCGCGGTTCGTGCGGGAGCAGATCGCCGGCGACGTGCTGTTTCCCGGCTCGCGCGACGGCATCGAGGCGCTGGGATTTCTCGCGGCGGGGCCTTGGGACCTGATCGGCCACAGCGAGGTGGCGGAGGGCAAGATCGACGGCAAGATCGCGCGGCATCTCGACCGCGACGACATGGTGGCGAGCACGATCGGGACCTTCGCTTCTCTAACCGTTCATTGCGCGCAGTGCCATGACCACAAGTTCGACCCGATCAGCGCGGAGGACTACTACAGCTTGCAAGCGGTGTTCGCCGCGATCGACCGGACCGACCGGAGTTACGATGCCGACCCGGCCGTCGCGGGCCGCCGGAAGGAGCTGGCGGCTCGCAAGACGGCCTTGGATTCGGAGCTGGCAGCCAATCTCGCGTCCGCGGAAGCGCGGGCCGGTGCGCCGCTCGGGGAACTCGATCGGAAGCTGGCCGCGCTGCGGCAGGAGCGCGACGGGCGGGCGGCGGCGTTCGGCTGGCATGGCGCGATCTCGCCGGACCAGGATACTGCGCAGTGGGTCCAGATCGACCTTGGCAGTGAGCAGCCGCTGGGCAAAGCGGTGATCCATCCTTGCCGCGACGATTTCAACGGCATTGGCGATGGTTTCGGGTTCCCGGTCCGCTTCCGGGTGGAGGCCGCGGCGGACGCGGAGTTCAGCAGCGACGTCGCGCTGCTGCTCGATCACACGGCGGCGGATTTTCCGAACCCCGGGATCGAGCCGGTCGTGGTGGAGGGAAAGGGAAGATCGGCGCGCTACCTGCGGATCACCGCGGTCCGGCTGGCACCACGGCAGAACGACTACAACTTCGCGCTGAGCGAGGTCCGGGTGTTCGATCCGGCGGAGCGTCTTCTCACAGCGACGGAGGTCACTTCGCCGGACAGCGTGGAAGCACCGCCGCGCTGGAGCCGGGCGAATCTCATCGACGGCTATTATCCGGGGAAGTCGGATCAGATCGGCGCGCTGGAGCGGCAGCGGGAAACGCTGCTGCGCGAGGCGTCGGGCGATGAAGGAATGGCCGGGCGGGAGCGCTTGAAGCGGGAGATCACCGCGGTGGAGGCTGAGTTCCGGACCTTGCCGGAGATGAAGAAAGCTTATGTCGGGTCGGTGCACCACGGCGCGGGAAATTTCATCGGGACCGGTGCCGCGGGCGGCAAGCCGCGGACGATCCACCTGCTGGCGCGCGGCGATGTCACCCGGCCGGTCCGCGAAGTCGGTCCGGGCGCGATTCCGGCGGTCGCCCACGCGCCGGGCCGCTTCCAATTGCCCGCCGGTGCCGCCGAGGGCGAGCGCCGTGCCGCGCTGGCGAACTGGCTGGCCGATCCCGCGAACCCGCTGACCTGGCGCAGCATCGTCAACCGGGTGTGGCAGTATCATTTCGGCCGGGCGATCGCCGATTCGCCGAACGACTTCGGGCGGATGGGTCAGCCGCCGAGCCACCCGGAGCTGCTCGACTGGCTGGCGCTGGAGTTCCGCGACGGCGGCGGATCGATCAAGGCCCTCCACCGGACGATCCTGACCAGCGCGACCTACCGCCAGCGTTCGGACACGCCGGCCGGCGCGGCGGCTTCGTTCGACTCGGAGAACCGCCTGCTGTGGCGGATGAACCGCCGCAAGCTCGAGGCGGAGGCGCTGCGCGACAGCCTGCTCGCGGTGGCCGGCAAGCTCGACCTGACGGCGGGCGGCCCGGGCTTCCAGGACTTCGTGATCGAGCGCCCCGAGCATTCGCCGCACTACCAGTATCATCTCGCCGATGCCGCCAACCCGGCGCTCCACCGCCGCGCGGTGTATCGCTTCATCGTCCGCAGCAAGCCGCAGCCGTGGCTGGCCACGCTGGACTGCGCCGACCCCTCGATGGCGGTGGACAAGCGCAACGCCTCCGTCTCGCCGCTGCAAGCGCTCGCCCAGATGAACAACCAACTGGTGCTGGTGATGGCGCGCCATTTCGCGGAGCGGCTCGATCAAGCGGGCGGCAGCCTCGGGGATCGCATCGGCCTGGCTTACCGGATCGCCTTCCAACGCGAGGCCGGACCCGGGGAACGGGCGGCGCTGGCCGGTCACGCGGAGCGCCACGGGCTGGCGTCGGCCTGCCGGGTCATTTTCAATCTCAACGAGTTCAACTTCGCCGACTGACACCATGTTCCGCAACGACTCGCCCTATCATCGCACCGGCCTGCGGCCCCGCCCCGGCCGCCGCGAGTTCCTGTGGCAAAGCGGCGGCGGGCTCGGCGGGATCGCGCTGGCCAGCCTGCTCGGCCGCGAGCCGCTCGGCGCGGCCGTGCCGGACAGTTCGACCACGGTGCTGCACCACCCGGCCAAGGCGAAGCGGGTCGTCCAGCTCTTCATGGCGGGTGCGGCCAGCCACCTCGACCTGTTCGATTTCAAGCCGGAGCTGATCAAGCATCACGGCAAGCCGAGCGACTTCGGCGAGCCGGTCGAGACCTTCCAGGACGGGCTCGGCCCCTGGCTGCGGCCGGTCTGGGATTTCCGCCCGCACGGGGCCAGCGGGAAAATGCTGGGCGATCCGGTTGCGGCGCTGGGCGAGGTCGTCGACGAGATCGCGTTCATCCACAACATGAGCGGCAAGACCGGCGTCCACTCGCAGGGCACGCTGTTGCAAACCACCGGCTTCAACCGCCCGGGCTTCCCGAGCATGGGGAGCTGGGTCGCCTACGGGCTGGGCTCGGTGAACGACAACCTGCCGACCTTCGTCGTGCTGCCCGACCACCGCGGGCTGGCGTCGAACGGGACCAAGAACTGGGACGCCTCGTTCCTGCCGTCGCAGCACCAGGGCACGATGCTCCAGACCGGCACCCCGTCGCCGATCGCCGACCTGTTTCCCGACCGTCGAGCCGATTTCACCACGCCGGAAAGCGAGGCCGGCGCGCGGGAAATCATGGCGATCCTCAATGCCCGCCACGCGGCGGAGCGGCCGGACGACCCGCGGTTGGAAGCGCGGATCCGCAGCTACGAGCTCGCCGCGCGGATGCAGCTCGCCGCCCCGGAGGCGCTCGATCTTTCCCGCGAGCCGGCCGCGATGCTGGAGATGTATGGCATCCGCAACGACGTCCGCGAGTGGCCGAAGGAGATCAACGAGGCCGAGGAACGCGACGCCTTCGGCCGCAAATGCCTGAGCGCCCGCCGGCTGCTGGAGCGCGGGGTGCGCTTCGTCCAGGTCTGGAGCGGCAACGACAACGGCTTCCCGCGCCGCAACTGGGACTCGCACGAGGACATCGCGCGCGACCACGGGCCGCTGGCCCGCGGCTTTTCCCACGGGGCGGCCGCGCTGATCCGCGACCTGCGGCAGCGGGGGATGTTGGAAGACACCCTCGTGCTGTGGACCACCGAGTTCGGCCGGATGCCCTCCAGCCAGGGCGGCAAGGGCCGCGACCACAATCCGCACTGCTTCACCAACTGGCTCTGCGGCGGCGGGATCCGCGGCGGTGTGACGCACGGTCCGAGCGACCAATGGGGCTACAAGCCGCTGGACCGCAAGGCACCGACCCAGGTCTACGACGTCCACGCGACCATCCTGCATCTGCTGGGGATCGACCACGAGCGGCTCACCGTGCGCAACAACGGCGTCGACCGGCGGCTGACCGACGTCCATGGCCACGTGATCCGGGAAATCCTCGCTTGAAGTCGGGGGCGGCGGGCCTTGCGGAGCCCGGGACCCCGTGTTAACCCCTTCTGCGATGGGCGCATTTGATCGGGATTACTTTGGCGGGGACCGCGGGCAAGTGGCGAAACCGCCGATGCCGCCGGTGACCAAGACGCTGCTGATCGCGAATCTGGCGATCTACTTCGTCGACATGCTGTTCCTGAGGCAAGCGATCGTCAGCTGGGGCTGCTTCACGGTCCACTCCGCGTTCAACGAGTGGCGCTTGTGGGAACTGGTGACCTTCCAGTTCCTCCACGGCAGCGTCGGCCACGTGGTGTTCAACTCGATCGGCCTGTACTTCTTCGGACCCTGGATGGAACGCTGGTGGGGCAGCCGGCGCTTCACCGCGTTCTATCTGCTCTGCGGGGCGGCCGGGGCCTTGTTTTACACCTTGCTGACCCTGCTCGGCATCCTGCAGGAACGGGGAGCGTTGCCCGGCGTGCTGATCCCGCTGGTCGGCGCGTCGGCCGGGATCTACGGGCTGATCGTCGGCGTGGCCTTCATCCAGCCGAAGGCGACGGTCCATTTGTTGATCCCGCCGGTTTCGCTGACCATGCGGAACGCCGCGCTGCTGTTCATCGGCCTCGCGGTGGCGGTCATCGTCGGCGACATCCTGGTCGGCGGTGCCTGGTTCAAGAACAGCGGCGGCGAAGCCGGTCACCTCGGCGGGGCGATCCTTGGCTTCTTCCTGATGAAGTATCCCTTCCTGCTGCGCAAGGGGAGCCGGTCGCGCAAAATCATCCGGCCGCCGGAATTCCGGCGCAACGCCGCACCCAAGCTGCGGCCGCGGTCCGAAGTCGACCTGAAGGCCGCCAACGAGGTCGACCGGGTGCTCGACAAGATCAGCCGGGAAGGCTTGCAGAGCCTGACCGAGGACGAGCGGAAGACCTTGCACGAGGCAGCCAGAGCGTACGACGAGCCATGACCGATGCCGAAATGATCACCTGTTCCGACAAGGAACGCCAGATGGATCGCCTGCGGGCCATCATGCACCGCCTGCGCGCGCCGGGGGGCTGCCCGTGGGATGCCGAGCAAACGCACGGCAGCCTGGTGTCGAACCTGATCGAAGAAGCGTATGAAACCGTCGATGCCATCCAGCGTTGCGACATGGAGCATCTGGAAGAAGAGCTCGGCGACCTGCTGCTCCAGGTCGTGTTCCACTGCGAGTTGGCGAATGAAACGGGTGACTTCGATTTCGACTGGGTGGCGTCCGGGATTTCCGACAAGCTGGTGCGCCGCCATCCGCACGTGTTCGCCAGCTCCGGCGCGGCCACCTCGGAGGCGGTGCTCAAGCAGTGGGACGAGATCAAGCGCGGCGAGAAGGGAGTGGAGGAGGAACCCTACCTCCACGGCACCGGCAAGGGCTTGCCGGCCTTGCTGCGGGCCTCGAAGTTGCAGAAGAAGGCGGCCAAGGTCGGCTTCGACTGGCCGACCGAGACCGGCGTGCTGGCCAAGATCCGCGAGGAGATGGAGGAACTGGAGGCCGCGGTGGATTCGCAGGATCCCGAGGCGGTCGACGAGGAGCTCGGCGACCTGCTGTTCTCGATCGTCAATCTCGCCCGCTTCCGCAAGCTCGACCCGGAGATCGTGCTGGCCACCGCGAACGAGAAATTCGAGCGCCGCTTCAACGAGATGGAGAAGCGGCTCAAGATTGCCGGATTGACGCTCGAGGAGGCGACCGAGCGCCAGATGGACGATGCCTGGGAAGCGGTGAAGAAAGCGCGGGGGTGAGTCATTGGCCTTGGACTGCGTGCAGCCCGCTGCCGCTTTCCGTCCGCCAGCCTGCTGGCGGGTCGCCTCCTGACTCCACAGCAGGCTGTGGCAACAAAGCGGCAGCCTTGGACTGCGTGCAGCCCGCTGCCGCTTTCCGTCCGCCAGCCTGCTGGCGGGTCGCCTCCTGACTCC
>CAMCYK010000103.1 GCA_945883695.1 Akkermansia muciniphila
CGTTTATCAAAAGAAGGGCAAATCCGCCTGGGTCGAGACCGAAGACCCCGCGATGGACGGCCAGATCGATATCAGCGGCGACACCACCGCCGCTCCGGGGCAGCTCGTGGTGGTCGAACTCGAGCAGTGGGAAAAGCAGCAGAACCCGCGCGGCCGCGTGCTCGAAGTGCTCGGCTGGCCCGGCGACGCCGGCGTCGACATCGTCGCGGTGATCCACCGCCAGGGCCTCCGCACCTCGTTCCCGGAAGACGTCATCGCCGAAACCCGCGCGGTGCAGGAGGAGGTCGGCGCCCGGGAAATCGCCCGCCGCGAGGACTGGCGCGACCGGCTGGTCATCACCATCGACCCCGCCGACGCCAAGGACCACGACGACGCGATCTGGGTGGAGCGGAACAAGAACGGCTGGACCGTCGCCGTCCACATCGCGGACGTCTCGCACTACGTGAAGCCTCGTACTGCCCTCGACAAGGAGGCCACCGAGCGCGGCAACTCGACCTACCTCGTCGACCGCGTCCTCCCGATGCTTCCGCCCGAGCTTTCCAACGGCATCTGCTCGCTCAAGCCGCACGTCAACCGGCTGACCAAGTGCGCGGTGATCGAGGTCTCGAACCACGGCAAGGTGCTCAAGAAGCACTTCTGCGACGCCGTCATCAACAGCCAGTCCAAGCTTTCCTACGAGCAGGCCCAGGAAATCCTCGACGGCAAGCCCGCGCCGGAAGGCTCGCCGGACGGCCTCGGGGAAATGGTCCGCGAGGCGTGGAAGATGGCCACCGTGCTGCGCAAGAAGCGCTTCGCCGACGGCGCGCTCGACCTCGAGATGCCGGAAATCCGGGTCAAGCTGGATGACAAAGGCCGGGCGGTGGAGGTCCATCAGGTCGAGCACACGTCCAGCCACCAGTTGATCGAGGAGTGCATGCTGCTCGCCAACGAAACCGTCGCGCACCAGCTCAAGATCCGCAACAAGCCGACCATTTACCGGATTCACGAGGATCCGGATTTCGGCCGCCTCGCCGACTACTCGGAAGCCGCCAAGGCCCACGGCTACACCCCCGGCGACCTCAGCAACCGTTCCCACATCCAGGCCCTGCTCGATTCCGCCAAGGGCCGGCCCGACGAGCACCTGATCAAGCTCGGCCTGCTCAAGAGCCTCAAGCGCGCCGCCTACTCCGCCGACCCGCTCGGCCACTACGGCCTGGCCAAGGGCGACTACTGCCACTTCACCAGCCCGATCCGCCGCTACGCCGACCTGATCGTCCACCGCTCGCTGCAGGCCTTCCTCACCAACCCGCCGAAGCAGCTCGACAAGGTTCCGGGCCAGGTGGAGCTCGCCGAGTTCGCCCGCCACATCTCGGATACCGAGCGCACCTCCGCCGAGGCCGAAAACGAGACCAAGCAGATCAAGATGCTCGAGTATCTCGACTTCTGCACCAAGCAGGACCCGCCGCCGGTCTTCGAAGGCGTGATCACCGACGTCCGCATGATGGGCCTGATGGTCGAGGCCACCGACCTCGGTGCGCGCGGCGTGATCAAGCGCGAGGACCTGCCGCGCGGCGACTGGCGCTTCGAGCAATCCCAGATGCGCTGGGTGTCCCGCGCCGGCCTCCAGTTCCAGCTCGGCCAGAAGATCCAGATGCAAGTCGCGCGGATCGACTTCCAGGCGAAGTTCGTCGACTTCCAGATCGCCGGCGACGCCCTGCCGGAGTCCGTCGGGCCGGTCGGCCGCAGCACGCCGCGGGAGATCCCGTCGAAGAAATTCCGCTCCGAAAAACCGCCGAAGGGCAAGCCCGAGCGCGGTGGCTTCAAGGGCCAGGCGAAGGTCAAGGCGGGCAAATCCGAGTCCCCGCCACCGGCGAAGTCGCGCGGCCATTCTTCCCCGCCTGCCGCACCTGCCAAGTCCAAGTCACCCTCCCCCGCGCTGTCCACTCCGCCGAAGCACGGGCGCGAGGATTCCCGCCCCGCGGCCGGCTCAAAGCAGACCGGGGCACCCAGCATCAAGTGGTCGTCCGACAAGTCCGCCGCCCGTTCGCCGGACCAGACGTCGACCCGCGCTTCCGACCCGCGAGCGACCCGTTCCTCTGAAAAACCGGCCGCCGGATCCACGGGCAAACAGACCGCACGCACTTCGGACAAACAAACCGCACGTTCCTCCGACCAACCCGCCGCACGCACTTCGGACAAGCCCGCCGCCCGCCCGTCTGACCAACGAGCGAGCCGATCTTCCGACAAGCCCGCCGCCCGCTCCTCGGACCCGCCGGCCGCGCCCTCCAAATGGGCCTCCAAGGAGAAGCCCGCCGGCACCCCGTCGAAATGGACGCCGAAGGAGAAGCCCGCGGGCAGCCGCTCCAAGTGGTCGACCGAGGAAAAGCCTCCCGGCACCCCGTCCAAGTGGGCCGCCGCCAACGACACCCCCGCCCCACCGCCGAAGAAATCCCCAAAACGCCGCCGCTGACCCCCGGGACCGCTGGTCTTCAGACCGGCGGAGCGGTCCCCAACAGCCCATCTCCCCTCCAACTCCGCACAGCCAAAGCGTCGACCCTCCCGCGCCGCCGCAGGCAAGGCTTTCGCCGGGGGCGCGGAGGCTCTGCCCCGCAGGGCGGTCCCTTCCGTCCCGCCGCCCGTTCAAGACCGCATTGGCAAAACATGCCGTCCCCTTGGCTTCCCGCAGCCGCAGGCTCCGCGCTGGGGGCGCGGAGGCTCTGCCCCGCAGGGCGGTCCCTCCCGCCTTGCCGCCCCTTCAAGCCGGCATTGCCAAGACCCGCCATTCCTCTGCTTCTGCGGGCCGTAGGCTCCGCGCACCCAGTGCGGTCCCGTCACTCCCACGTCCTCACATCGTCCTTCGTCCCCGCGATCCGGTCCTTCCCCTTCGAAAACACCACCGCCGGTTGCTCGAGCGTCACCGTTTTCCCCCGGTGGACCAAGGTGATCCCCCGCTCTCCCGGCTTCCGGAGCAAAATCTCGAACGGCTCTCCCCACCCGTCGTAGATCCCGAGAACCTCGCCCTCCGTCCCTATCAAAAGTCCCGCTCTCGCAGCCGACTTCGTAATCCCGACGCTCAAGAACGGAAGCTTCCGCGGATTTTGCGCCTGACTCCCGTCGTCTTCTTTCCCCAGGAGTATCCTCGCAAGCAAGCAACCTTGGGCGTCGTCGCAATCGAATGCGTTGCTCCCCACGTCTGGAAGGTGCCCATATTCCTCTTCGAAACTCCCCAACGCCGATTCCAAGCCGGCCGCAATAGCGCGAGTCCGAACACCAGGGCCATGACCCATCCGCGGAGCCAACAACCCAGACGCCATGATCGCGAGGAGAGCCAAAATCCCGAACCCGCCGAGCCAAGTCACCCGATCGAATTTGATCTCTCCCTCCTTCATCACCACGACTTCACATCATCCTTCGTCCCCTCGATCCCGTCCGGTCCCTTGCTCGCGACCAGCACCCGGTGGCCGCGGACGACCTCGGGCTTCCCGCCGTAAGTGAAGCGGATCAGCCCGTCGTAGTCATCATCGAGCAGCACCCGGAACGGATTCCCCCACGCGTCGAACAACCCGACGACCGGACTGCCGATGCCGGATTCACGAATCAGCCCGCCTTTTTTCCGCGTCTTGCCCATTTCCACGGCGAGGAAAGGAACACCGCGCGGATTGCCCGGACCTAACAGCATGTCCAGAAGCTTCCGTCCCGCCGGATCTTCCGTGTTGAAATTGCCCGCAAATCACCGCCGGGATCCCCGTGAGAAATCCCAGCCCGAGCGACAGCACGCCGCACGCCACGCTGGCGACCGCGAGCCCCGACCATGGCTTCCTCTTCTCCTCCATTCCTACTTCCTAACCGGACGGGCCGGTCCCCGGAAGCAAGATCCCCGCGAATCCCCCGCGCCATCCCTCCTCCATCACGAAACACCGGCATCCCCATCGTTGCCGCCACGCGCCTTCAACTTCTCCAGCGACGCCATATAGCGCTGGAGTTCCCGATACTTCCGCAGCCGCGCCGTGCCGGTCTTCCTCGCCTCGGGCATCAGCCCGTTCGCGATCAAATAGGTTCCAACCGCGGCCAGCGTGATTTGCCGGACCCAACCCGTCAGCCGCAGCCCGGCCCACCAGAGCCCCCCGGCGAGAAAGGCGGACGCCAAGGTCGCCAGCCACACGATCTTCGACTGAAGCCGAGCCTTGCGATACTCGGCATCCGTCACGTTCATCGCGATCCGCAAGGATTGAGGAATCGCGCGCTCGTCCACGGCCTTTCATCCCAAAGCTCTTCCTCCGACCCCGCAAGCGAAGAATCCGCCCCCTTTCCGCGGGGCCTCCGCACCCTCCGAACCGGGCATTGCCAAAACCCGCCAATCCGCTTCACTCGCCCCCCGATGAAACCTGCAATCCTGCTTTCCCTCCTCCCCGCCCTCGCCTTCGCCCACCCCGATCACGGCACCGAGCCAGGCAAGGACCTCGCCCACGCTGTCCGCACCGGCAACGGCACCTGGTCCTACGAAGCCGTCCCGCATTGGGGCGAGCTGCCCGACGGCAAAAACGTCGGCCCGACCCACGGCGGCGTGATCGTCGACCCCAAGACCGGCTTCATCTACGTCTCGACCGATGCCGCCCACGGCATCCTCGTCTACCAACCCGACGGCAAAGCCCTGCCCGCCATCGCCCCCGAGTGCCAAGGCTTTCACGCCATGGCCGTGCGCGAGGAAAACGGCGCCACCGTGATCTACGGTGCCCAGCTCGGCGGGCCCCACCCGCTGCGGATCTGCAAGATCGACACCAGCGGCAAGGTCCTGCTCGAGATCTCCAAAACCACCGCCGGTGAGGTCAAGGGCGGCTGGAACGGCCTCACCGCCGTCGCCGTCGCGCCGGACGGCACCATCTTCTGCTCGATGGGCTACGGCTCGCAGCACATCCACAAGTTCGACGCCGCCGGCAAGCTGATCAAATCTTTCGGCGGCAAGGGCGAGGGCGACGGCCTCACCACCTGCTCCCACGGCATGGCGATCGACCTCCGCTTCGGCGAGCCCCGCCTGCTCGTCTGCGACCGCGAAAGCCGCCGCCTCGTCCACTTCGACCTCGAAGGCAACTGGATCGGCGTCCACGCCACCAACTTGCGCCGCCCTTGCACCATCTCGATCCTTGGCGACGTCTGCGCCGTCGCCGAGCTCGAAGCCCGCGTCACCATCCTCGAAAAATCCGGCGCGCCCGTCGCCTTCCTCGGCGACAATCCCGACAAGGGCCAGTGGGCGAAATTCCCGGTGCCGAAGGACCAGATGAAGCTCGGCATCTTCACCGCCCCGCACGGCCTCTCCTTCGACAAGGACGGCAATCTCTATGTCCAGGACTGGAACCAGTCCGGACGCATTACCAAACTGGTCAAAGTGAACTCCGACACGGCAGCGCAATAAGCGGAACTCACAGCAAAACCAATACCATGAGTCAGAAAGTAGCATTTGTCGGAGTGGGCCGGATGGGCGCCAACATGGCCCGCCACCTCCAGCTCGACTGCGGGCACAAGGTCACCGCGGTCTACGATATCAACACGCGGGCCGCCGGTGAACTGGCGGAAGAACTGGGCGCCGCGAACTGCGGCAAGCTGGCGGATGTCACGGCCGCGGCCGACGTGATCATCACGGTCGTCACCAACGACGACGCGATGCGGGCGGTCTACTTCGCGGACGGCGACAACCTCCTGCAGGGAGCGAAGGGGAAGACCTTTATCAATTGCGCGACGCTTTCGCCGGGAATCCACCGCGAAGTGTACGAGTCGGGCAAGGCCGCGGGGGCCGACGTGCTGGAAGGCGCGATGGCCTCCAGCATCAGCCACGCCCGGGAGGGAAAGCTCTACCTCATGATCGGCGCGGAGCAGGCGGTCTTCGACAAGAACCGCGCCCTGCTTGACGACCTCTCCCTCAACCTCCGGCTGTGCGGGGAAGTGGGAGAGGCCGCGAAGGTGAAGGCGCTGGTCAACATGGTGATGAACATCAACACCGCCGGTCTTGCGGAAGGGCTCGGGCTCGCCAGCGCGCTCGGACTCGACTTGAAGATGATCTGCGAAATCTTCTCCCAGACCGGTGCGAATTCGCGCGTTCTCGAGACCGACGCGGGCGACATGATCGCCCGCGAGCACGATTGCTGGTTCTCGGCGGAGCACGCCGCGAAGGATTCGGGAATCGCGCAGGCCCTGGCGAAGGAGGCCGGATTGAAGCTTCCGGTCAACGATGCCACCAAGGCGCAGTATGACCGGATGACGGTGGAAGGATTGGGCGGGCTCGACAAGTCGGGCATCGCGGAGCTGACCTTTCCCGGTCGCCACGGGAGCTGAGCGCCGGCCGCCGCACGGAAATGATCCAACAAAAAACCCCGGGCTCCGGCCCGGGGTTTTTCGTGTGTTGATAACAGGGAAACCGGTCTGGAATCAGCCCGCGATTTCGGCGGCGTGGAAGCCCTGCCAGTCGTCGAGGTTGTTCAGATTGACGGCATCGAGGATCGTGCCGTCGTCGGACTTGCCGGCCGCGGCGAGCATACCGGCCCGGGTGGCGTCGTCGTGGTTGTATCCATCGACCGCGGCGTTGTGGGCGGCGATCTTGGCGGCATCAAAGTTGCCGTTGGCGGCGCACCCCGCTTCGCAGGCGACGTAGGTCGGCTTCGAGGCCTTGATGTAATCGAGGAACTTCTGACATACGTGTGGGCATTGGGTCCGCTTGTTCAACATGGGCCGGAGCTTGGCGGCGCGACTCCACGCGGAGGCAACCCATCGGACGGTCAAGGAAACGGCCTCCATGCGACCGGAACACTGGGCAGACGCGGGGGTCCTTGGCGGGCGGAAACTGGCCGGTGCGGCTCTTGCCGCGGAGGCACCTCTTTCCCGCGAATCGGTATCCCAACGGGACTTCAATAACATCTGGAAAAGTTAGGGATTATCCGGGGGAAACGCGCGTTTTTCGCAAAATTAAGAGTGGCCAGATGACCCCTTCGGGTTATCTACTCTCCTCAATCATTGGGTTAGGAACTCCGATGCTGGAGAGCTGATCCATCCACTCCGCTCATCGTATGAAAACCCGGAATTTCCGCCCGCGGGTCCTGCCCGCCCTCGCGCTGCTCCTCGCCGCGCCCCTCCTTCCTGCCTCCGCCCAGGTATACCACCCACCCGACGCCGCGGACGCCCAGGCCGACGCCACCAGCGACGCCGAACTCGAATCCCTCGGCAAGGCCGCCGCCCGCTTCGTCGCCGCCTTCAATGCCAAGGACGCCGCCACCATCGCCGGCCTGTTCCTGCCCTCCGGCGAGATCATCGGCCGCAACGGCGACGAGATCCGTGGCCGCGGGGAGATCGAAGCCTTCTACACCGATCTCTTCGCCGGCGAAAGCGCTCCGCAGATCGCCCTCGAAGCCGCCTCGGTCCGCCTCGTCGCCCCGGGCATCGCGATCGAGGACGGCGTCGTCCATATCACCACCGCCGAGGACCAGCCGGTCAAATCCGTCAGCTACTCGGTCACCCAGATCAAGCAGCCCGACGGCTCCTGGCTGATCGCCAGTTCGCGCGACCACCTCGAGGTCACCGCGCCTTCGGAACACCTCAAGCCCCTCGTCTGGCTCGCCGGCGAATGGACCTACGAGGGCGACGACGGCGTCCGCATGGAACTCGCGGTCGACTTCGATGAAAGCGGCAATTTCCTGCTCGGGGAAGCCCTCGCCACCGATCCCGGCGGCGACGTCCAAACCACCAGCCTGCGCATCGGCTGGAACCCCGCCACCTCCTCGGTCTACTGGTGGACCTTCGACAGCGACGGCGGCAACGCCTCCGGCCAGTGGACCCGCAACGGCGACGGCTGGCTGGTCCGGACCAGCGGCATCACCGCCGATGGCGAAACCAATGCCGCCACCCAGAGGATCTCGATGGACGGCGGGGACACCATCATCTGGGCCGCCACCGATCGCGTGCGCGCCGGGGAAACCCTGCCGGACGCGACGCTCCGTTTCGTCCGCCGCGCGCCGGACCCCGACCCGCAGCCGCTCGCGGACGCCCCGCAGGACCCCGCTCCCGGCGACGAAGCCCCGGCGGAAGGGGAAGAACCCGCCAAACAATAAACCCTCTGTCCCTTCAAGCTCTCCAGCCATGAAAACCAAAGCATCCTGGATCGTCTCGATCCTCTTCTTTTCCTTCTTCACCTACGACCTCGAAGCCCGTGGCGGCGGCGGTGGCGGCGGCGGTGGCGGCGGCGGTGGCGGCGGCGGTGGCGGTGGCGGTGGCGGTGGCGGTGGCAATCGCGGCGGCGGCGGCGGCGGGAGCCGCAGCATGTCGCGCAGCCCGATGACCGGCTCGAAAATGGCCCGGCCGACCGCCCGGCCCACCGCTCGTCCGGCCACCCGACCCGCGACCCAACGGCCGTCCACCCGGCCTGCCGCGCAGCGGCCGACCACCCGGCCCGCCACGCAGCCGTCGACCCGACCGTCCACCAAACCCGCGACCCGTCCGTCCACCAAGCCCGCGACTCGTCCGTCCACCTTGCCCGGCAATACCCGCCCCGGCACCGGCGCGGGCAACCGGCCGTCCACCCAGCCCGGCACCACCCGCCCCGGCACCGGAACGGGCAACCGGCCTTCCACCTTGCCCGGCACCACCCGCCCCGGCACCGGCGCCGGAAATGCCAACCGTCCTTCCACCCTGCCCGGCACCACCCGGCCCGGCACCGGCAACCGGCCGTCGACCAAGCCGATGCCGCTTCCCGGCCGGCCCGAAACCAAGCCCGGCCATGTGGGCTACCCCCGCCCCGGCAACGGCGGAAACAACATCGGCAACCGCCCCGGCTCCGGCAACAACACGGTCAACCGCCCCGGCTCCGGCAACACCATCATCAACAACCGGCCGGTCAACATCAACCGCCCCAGCATCAACACCCGGCCGTCCACCAAGCCGGCCTGGAACAACAACCAGTGGGGCAACTGGGGGAGTTGGAACAACAACAACCGCCCCGGCTTCGGCAACAACCGGCCGGGCTTCGGCAACAACGTGAACATTGGCAACAATGTGAACGTCAACATCAACAACAACTTCCACAACAACCACAACTGGGGCTACAAGCCGAATTACTGGGGCAGCCGCCCGTGGTGGAACAACGGCCATTACCACAGCAGCTGGCACCACGGCAGTTGGAACTACGGCTGGAACAAGCGCTGGTACGGCCACTACAGCTACTACCGCCCGCGCCCCTGGCCCGGCTACGTGGTCTACGACAACGACAACGACTTCGCCCAGGGCGTCGCCTGGGGCATCGCCGCCTGGGGACTGGGCAACATGATCTACAACATCGGCTACCAGACCTACTCCAACCCCTACCCCGCGCCGCCGGTCCAGAGCAGCGCCGGCACCACCATCATCAACTACCGCGAGCCGATCACCGTCTCCGCCGGCAACCTGCCGCCCGGCGACGAGGCCGCCCAGGCCTCCGCCGAGGAGAAATCCAGCGCCGCCCTGGAAGCTTCCCGCACCGCCTTCAAGCGCGCCGATTACCTCGCCGCGATGAAGTCGGTCGATGAAGCCATCGGCCACGTCCCCGGCGACCCGGCGATCCACGAATACCGCGCGCTCGTCCTGTTCGCCCTCGGCAAGTACGGCGAGGCCGCCGGCGTCCTCAACCCCGTCCTCGCCTCCGGCCCCGGCTGGGACTGGACCACCATGACCGGCCTTTACGGCAGCCAGACCACCTACACCGACCAGCTCCGCAAGCTCGAGGACTACGCCCGCGCCATGCCGACCGATGCCGCCACCCGCTTCCTCCTCGGCTATCACTACCTCGTCTGCGCCCACCTCGACCAGGCCTTCGAGCAATTCGACCAGGCCGCCCGCTTGCAACCCGCCGACACCATCGCCGCCCAGCTCCGCGACCTCTGCAAGTCCTCGATGTCCACCGGCACCGAAGAGGCAGCGGCGCCGCCGGTCGAAGCCGAAACAGCGCCCGCCCCGCCGCCGGTCCCCGCCGACAAGCTCGTCGGCGTCTGGGTCAGCGACCGCGGCGAATCCGGCAAGGTCACCCTGAACCTCGCCGCCGACGGCAAATTCCTCTGGAGCTTCACGAAGGGCGACCAGAAGAATGATCTCACCGGCGACTTCAGCATCGACCAGCGCGGACTGCTCGTCCTCGCCAGCGAGGACTCCCAGATGGTCGGCGAAATCAAGCTGCCGGCCGACACCAAGCTCAACTTCATCCTCGCCGGTGGCCCGCAGGGCGATCCCGGGTTGAACTTCGACAAGGCACCCTGATACCCCGGGTCATCACAGCCCGGCTCAGAGCTGGTCGATGACGATCCGCGCGAATTGCCGTCCCTGGCCACCGGGCAGCAGGAAGGAGAAGGATGTGCCGTCCTGCGAGGTGGGCGGCACCTTGGTCCAGCCGCTGAGCTTGTCGGAGATTTCGAAGAAGTAGCCGATGCCCGGGTCGGCGGCGGCTTCGGCGCCCTTGGGCAGGGTCCAGGTGAAATCGCCGGCGGCGGGGACCAGCGTTGGGAGGGTGTCGACGGCGGTCGGATTGAGGCCGAGCGCGTATTCGACCCCGTTGGCGATGCCGTCCTTGTCCGGCCCGTCGGCCGCGAAGGCGGCGCCGGGGATGCCCTTGGCGGTCGCCCAGGCGTCGAAGGGCGAGTTCTTCACCAGTGCCACGGAGTTGCCGTTGTAGGCGTGATCGACGCGGTAGCCGGCGGGCAGGTTCACCACGGTGAAGGTGCCGGCCGGGGCGGTCCCGGTGTATTGGATCAACGGGTAGGCAGCGGCGGAGGGCGTGCCGGTGATGTCGAGATCGAGGTTGGCCCCGGTTTGAATCTTCAGCGCGCCGCCGAGCACCAGCCTGTCGGATTTGGGGGTCGCGCTGTCGTCGATCCGGAACTTGGCAAACGAGCCGGTGCCGAGGCTGACGGTGCCCTGCGGGATGGAGAGCTGGCCAATCCCCTCGTCACCCGGGTCGATCACGCCGAGGACGGTCAGCGCGTCGGTCACGATGGCGGTTTGTGCGGCATGGTTGTTTCCCGCGGGCTGGGTCCACGTGGTGCGGTTGGCCGCGGCGACGGTGCCGGCGCCGGCCAGTTGCTGGGTCGCGCCGAGGGTGACCGGGGCAGAGCTGATGTCGAGGGTCGCGCCGGTCTTGACCCGGAGCAGCGGCGCGCTGGTGAGGGCGCCTTGGTTGCCCTGATCCTTGGCGAGGGTGAGCTTGCCGGCTGCCACGACCAGATCGCCGCCGATGGTGTGGAGCGCGCGGTTCAGCCGGAGCTCGCCGCCGCCTTTTTTGGTGAGGGTGCCGGTGGACGATTGGAAGCTGCCGGAGAAGCGGGCGACGGCTTCGTGATCGGTGACCAGGTTCAGCGAATCGCAGGAGACCCCTCCGTATCCCTGAATCGCTCCGAGCCTCTGGTCGGCATTCAGCAGGAGCTGGGAACCGGCCTCGATCTGGCTGGCGGGCGCGCCGGCGACGGGCGTGGTCAGGGTCAGGTAGGCAAGGTTGCCGGCCCGCAGCGAGCCGCCGCTGAAGGCGAGCGCGCCACCGGTGAGTTCGAGGTCACCGCTTTCCGCCAACAGGCCGGAGACCGTGCGGGTGCCGGCCAGGGTCGCGGTGTAAAGGCCGGTGGCGTCGCTGCCGGCGGAGAAGGCGGCGAGGGCACCGTCGGCCCATGCCGCGGTCGCCACGTCGCCGGCGGCGGCCGTGGACCAGTTGGCGGTGGTGGCATCCCAGGCTCCGGTGGGAGTCGCTCCGCCCGCGCCCGCGGTCGCGCCGTTGATGTCCCAATAACGCGGGGTGACCGGCGTGATCGCCCGCAGGGAGACCCCGCTGGTCGAGCCCGCTTGCTGGCCGTCGAGCTGCTTGAAATTGCCGAAAGAGTAGTCGGTGCGGGGAGTGAGGAGCACGTTGTCGCCGGGCTCGGTGCGGAAGGGGTCGAGGCCGGCGACGGCGGGGTTGCCGTTGATGGTGATCGACGGCAGGGCGAGCAGCACGTTTTCGATCGCGTTGTTGATGAAATGGATCTCCGGCGAGGTCTCGTCGATGCCGGTGAGGGCGATCGTGCTGTTTTCGAGTCCGGCGTGGGCGGCGCTGTTGCTGCCGATGAAGATCCGCGAGTCGGTTCCGCCCACGGTCACCTCGATGTCCTGGAATTGCTGGGTCAGCACGTAGGCGCCATTGGCGACGGTCAGCGGGGAGCGGGCCCCGCCGGCGGTGCCGTCGTTCTGGATCATGGCGCGCTGGCCATCGACCGTCATCTTCATGCCGGAGCCCGGACCGGTGACGGTCAGCGCGTGGCCGTTGGTGCGGAGGTGGGCGGTGCCGGTGCCCGCGCCGTTGGTGCCGCCGGCCACACCGCCGTTGTTGACGATGAGCGGCGCGTTGATGCCGGCGATCGCCTGCGAGGAATTGTTGACCGAGTCCGGCGGGGCGGGGTTTCCCGGATTGGCGGTGTTCTCCCAGTTCGCCTCGGCGTAGAGGCTGGCGGCGTCGCCGTTGAAAATGCTGTAACGCTTGCCGAGGTCGGACTCGCCGGTGATCTTGCCAAGCCAGAGGTAGTCCGCCCGCAGCGTTCCGGCTGAGCCGAGCAAGAGCAGGCTTCCGCCGATGAAGGTTCCGAGGCCGCAGTTCCTGTGTTTCATTGCCGAAGATTGGAGTGATGAGAATTCGTCCGCGGCCGCGTCTTCCGCGGCCCAAGGGAAACAACCGTGGAGGGATGCCGGGTTAACAAAAATCGCGGAGGAACCGGAAAAACCGGCGGTTTGGAGAGATTCGTCAAAAACCCGTTAACCTCAGCGGTCCTGCTGTTGTTTCGGATCCGGTGCGGCCGCGTGGCCGCCGCTTGATCCCTCCTTTCTCACACTGCCATCCCCATGATTCCGATGAAATTCCGGACCTCCCTTTTCTGCTCGCTGTTCATCGCGGGAATCCTTCCCGGGCAGGCCGCCTACGTCTGGCTCGGCACTTCCAACGGCCTGACGGACGGTCCCAACACCATTCTCGGCGGCGACGGTGACAGCATCTATTTGGAGACCAACTGGGACGACGACAGCATCGCCGGAATCCAGGCCGCTCCGGCCAATTCCATCAACAATTCCGCGCAAAGCCCGGCCGGCATCGACAATGCCGTCATTATCAACAACGGTGGCGTGTCCGGCGGCGCGAACGGCGGCGGTTCGAACATCGCCCACTTCCGCACCAACGGCAATGCGATCACCCTCAGCGGGGCCGGCAGCGGCCTCAAGATGGCGATCAGCCTGACAACCTGCTCGCCACCGCCGCCACCTTCATCCGGACCAACACCGAAGAGCTGCCGCAGAACAACTGGTACAGCAGCACCCGCAACGGCTTCAGCCTCATCGCCGTGCCGGAACCCGGCAGCACGCTGCTCGGGCTGCTTGGTGCGGTCGCGCTGCTCCGCCGCCGTCGCGACCGCTGAGCACCGCGGCATTGCCGTCCGTCTCCGCCGCCTGTCCAATCACCCCGCCATGAGTGACGATCCCACCGCCCGGTCCGCTCCGGAAGACGAGTTCGTCGGCTTGCTGACCGGGATCCAGGGAAACCTGCACGCCTTCCTGACCAGCCTGCTGCCTGGCGAGCGCTGCATCGACGACGTGCTGCAGCAAACCAATCTGGTGCTCTGGCAAAAGCGCGCGGTCTTCCAGCGCGGCACGAATTTCAAAGCGTGGGCCTTCAGCGTCGCCCGCTGGGAAACCAAGGCCTGGCTGACCCGCCAGAAACGCGCCGACTGGCTGTGCTTCTCGGACGACCTCGCGGATCTGATCGCCGGCCGCTTCGAGCAGGCAGGCGCTGAAAGCCGGTCGGACAACGCCACGCTCGACTCGCTGCGCCAGTGCCTCGGCAAGCTGAAGGAAAAGGACCGCCTGCTGGTGATCTCGCACTATCAACACGGCAAGTCGCTGGCCGAGTGCGCGCGGATCTTCGATCGCGGCGCGGATTCGCTCAAGGTCACGCTGTTCCGCATCCGCCAGGTCCTGCGGCGCTGTATCGACGCCCAGCAATCCCTCGACCGCGCCCGATCATGAAAGAGGACGAGGTGGAACGGCTGGTGATCGAGGTGCTGGACGGAACGGCGAGCGCCCGGCAGCGCGAGGAGCTGTCGAAGGTCCTCGCGGCGGATCCGGCGGCGCTCGACCTCTACTGCCGCTGCTGTGAGATGGACTCCGCGCTCCAGCGGCTGGCCGCCGGGCGCAGCGGGCTGGCGGCCGTCACGCTGGATCCGGCGGAAGCGACCCGCCGGCATCCCGTCCGCACCGCGTTGCTCGCCGCGGTGGCCACCGTCGCGCTGGCGGCGACGGTGCTGTGGCGGGTCCAGGCACCGCGGCCCGAGCCGCTGGTGGTCTTCGCGCAGGGACCGGCGACGCTTTTCAGTGTCGAGCACTCCGGGGAAAGCGATCCTTCCGGCAACCAGCTCGCCGAGGACTCCCTCGTCCGCCTGAGCCAGGGCCGGATGGAGCTCCGCTTCCGCAGCGGGGTCAGCGCGCTGATCGAGGCACCGGCCGAATGGGTGATCAGGTCCGCCGGGCGGGTGGAACTGCGCCGCGGCAGCGCGTGGTTCGGCGTGCCGCCGGCAGCGCGCGGCTTCCAGGTGCTGAGTCCGGAGCTCGAGGTCATCGACCTCGGCACCGAGTTCGGCGTGCTGGTCGAAGCCGGCCGTTCCGATCAGGTCCACGTCATGAAAGGCAGCGTGGCGGTCCGCCACCGGGCCGCGGCGCCAGAAGCTGCCGCGCTCACCGTGTGGGCGGACCAGGCGGTGGCCGCGAACCCGCGGCAGAAGGTCGACGCGATCCGCTACGACGCGGCGCTCTTCGCGAAATCCTTGCCCGCCGGTTTGCCCGCGCTGCACTGGACTTTCGACGCGCGCCAGCCGGACGGCTGGCCGGCGGCGGGGGACCATCCGGCGCTTGCCTCGGCGACGGCGCGGCCGAACGGCGAACCGGAAGCGATCGAGGGACCGGTCGGCGGCGCGCTGCGGCTGACGCCCGGCCGGTTTCTCGAATGCGACTGGCCCGGCATCCTCGACGCGCGGCCGCGCACCGTCGCCGGCTGGATCCGCGTGCCGGAAGGGCTGCCCGATGCCGAACTGCCGGCCTCGATCGTGTTCTGGGGCAAGGAGGGCGACGAGCTGTCGATGATGAAATGGCGGGTGGGGCTGAGCCCCGAGGCCGAACGAGAAGGCGGCGTGAAAGGCGCTCTCCGCGCCGAGTTCGGGCGGGGCCGCGTGATCGGCAGCACCGATCTCCGCGACGGCCGCTGGCACCACATCGCCGCGGTTTTCCAAGGCGGCAACACCGCGGACAACACCCGCCGGGTGCTGCTCTATGTCGATGGCCGGCTGGAGGCGATCAGCTCGTCCGCCCACCAGCGGATCAGCACGCGCAGCGCGACCCCGCTGCAATTCGGCGGGCGCGGCGGGCGCTTCGATCTCGATGACTTCCGCATCGTCGAGGGGGCGCTGTCGCCGGAGGAAATCGCCGCGCTCGCCCGGCTGGAAGGAGAGTGAAGCGGATGAGATCACTGTTTGTCATCCTCGCCGTCGCGGCGGGCCTGCCGACCGCGAAGGCCGGTCCCTTCGCTCCGCCGCCGCCCGTGGCGGACGCGGTCTTGCCAGCCGGCTTGGCGGGAACCGCGGTCGCCGCGCGGATCGATGGCGACACGCGCGACGATCTGGTGGGCATCACCGACATCGCCGGCAGTCTTTCCGGCAATGCCTCGCTGACCCTGTAGGGCGGCGGCAATCCGTTGGACAACGCGACGCTCGCGCTGGATCCCGCCTGGTCCGGCCAGATCCGCTTCCAGGCCGAGACGCCCGCCAATGTCCGCGCCGAGCACCTCTCGAAGATCACCCTCGGCGGCCAGCCGGTGGTCGAAAACACGCAGGTCACCCTGACCCCGGTCGGCAGCACCGGCTGCACCCTGACGCGCGCCCACTTCGCCGGCATGCTCAAGATGATCGACGACAGCGTCGGCGCGATCCTCCAGCAACTCGAGACCCACGGCCTGGCGGACCACACGATCGTGATCTTCGCTTCCGACAACGGCGGCCAGTTGCAATCCGTGTGGGGCAGCGCGCCGTCGGAATGGTTCGACGCCAACGGCATCCTGCGCGGTGGCAAGCAGGAGTCCTACGAAGGCGGGTTGCGGGTGCCGATGATCGTCCGCTGGCCCGGCAAAACTCCGGCGGGCGGCACCAGCGACCATCCGCTCTACTTCGCCGACTTCATGCCGACCTTCTGCGAGCTGCTTGGGACGCCGCCGCCATCCTACACCGATGGCATTTCGTTCCTGCCGACGCTCGAGGGCCGTCCGCAGGACCAGCGCCCGCACGCGTTCGTCTACTGGTGCCACCAATGGTCCAGCCTCGACCACGCCGTGCGCTCCGGGAAATGGAAGGCGGTGAAGCGCGGCAACAACCCGCTCGAGCTTTACGATCTGGAGAGCGACCTGCGCGAGACGACCAACGTGGCCGCGGCGAATCCGGATAGATAACAGGGAACAACGAAACGAACGAAAATCTGGCCCTTGACGCCTTGACCCCTGGGACCCCTCGTCACTAACTTCCACTCGTCCCGTGAAACCCAGCGCTGTCATTCCCCTCTGCATCGCCAGCACCCTGGGCCTGCTGTTCGTCATCGCCGCCTGCAAACCCAACGCGGGTGCCCCGGCCGCCGCCACCAGCGCCGACACCATCTTCCACAACGGCTCGATCCTGACCATGGCCGGCAAGGAGCCCGCCTGCGTCGAGGCGCTCGCGGTCAGGGACGGCAACATCGTCTTCGCCGGCTCCAAGGATGAAGCGCTCAAGCTCAAGGACGGCTCGATGGCGATCAAAGATATCAAGGTTATGGAGACCTTCAAGGCGGGACAGAGCATCTACCGCGCGAACTGAAGCTTTTCCCCTCGACCGTTGAACCAAAGTTCAATACCCGACTCTCGGAATTTCCAATACCTAACACCTCCCGAACCATGATCCCACTGAAAAACAAACTGATCGCCGAGCTCTTCGGCACCTTCTGGCTCGTCTTCGGCGGCTGCGGCAGCGCGGTCCTCGCGGCGATGTTCCTCAGCACCGGCGACAATCCGGTCCAGCTCGGCATCGGCTTCGTCGGCGTCTCGCTCGCCTTCGGCCTGACCGTGCTGACCATGGCCTACGCCATCGGCCACATCTCCGGCTGCCACTTGAACCCGGCGGTCACCATCGGCCTGGTGGTGGCGGGACGCCATTCGAAGTCCGAGATGGTCCCCTACATCCTCGCCCAGGTGGCGGGCGGCGCCGCGGGTGCCGGCGTGCTCTATCTCATCGCCAGCGGCAAGGCCGGCTTCAGCACCGCGGGCGGCTTCGCGTCCAACGGCTTCGGCGAACATTCGCCGGGCGGCTACTCGATGGTCGCCGCGCTCGTCGCGGAAATCACGCTGACCTTCTTCTTCCTGATGATCATCCTCGGGGCCACCGACAAGCGCGCGCCGCAGGGCTTCGCACCGATCGCCATCGGCCTCGGGCTGACGCTGATCCACCTGATCGGCATCCCGGTCACCAACCTGTCCGTAAACCCCGCCCGCAGCACCGGCCCCGCCCTCTTCGTCGGCGGCTGGGCGATCCAGCAGCTCTGGCTGTTCTGGCTCGCCCCGATCGTCGGCGCGGCGCTCGCGGGCATCGTCTATCCGGCGATTTCCGGCGATAAAAAGAAGTAAGGAATCGAATTCATCTCCAAAGGGGGGCCGGCCGGGAATACTCCTTGCCGCGCCCCCCGATTGCCTTTTTAACGCCGAGTTAAACCCATGAAATCCGCCGCCTACCTCCTCGCCCTCTCCCTGCCGGCCTTCGCCAACGACGCCGATCTCGCCCAGCAGCTCGCCAACCCGGTCGCTTCGCTGATCAGCGTGCCCGTCCAGAACAACATCGACTTCGGCCTCGGGCCCGGCGGCGGCACCCGGTTCACCGCCAACATCCAGCCGGTCATCCCCTTCGGCCTGAACGAGGACTGGAACGTCATCTCCCGCACCATCCTCCCGGTCATCGACCAGGAAGGCATCGCCCTCGGCGGCGCGAACGACGCCTTCGGCCTCGGCGACACCGTGCAGAGCTTCTTCATCTCGCCGAAATCCAGCGACCCGATCTGGGGCCTCGGCCCGGTCTTCCTGCTGCCCACCGCCACCGACTCGTTCCTCGGCACCGAGAAATGGGGTGCCGGTCCCACCGGCGTGGTGCTCAAGCAGTCCGGCCCGTGGACCTACGGCGCCCTCGCGAACCATCTCTGGGACTTCGCCGGCGACGACGACCGCGCCGCCGTCAACGCCACCTTCCTCCAGCCTTTCGTCTCCTACATCACGGCGACCAGGACCACCTTCTCCCTCAACTCCGAAGCCACCTATGACTGGCAGCGCGAACAGTGGAACATCCCGCTGAACCTCGTCGTCAGCCAGCTCTTGAAGATCGGCGACCAGCCGATCCAGCTCTCCGCCGGTGTCCGCTACTACCTCGAGACGCCCGACGGCGGTCCCGACTGGGGCCTCCGCTTCGCCGTGACCTGGCTCTTCCCGCGAGGCTGAAGCCCGACGCCTTTGAGGATCGGACCTAGGTGCCTGAATCCCCGGAGGGGATAAAGCCGGTAGCCGGGGGTCGAGCGCGGCGAACACCCCCGGGCGGGGTTCCAGCGAGGCTTGTCCGTCCGATGCCGGCCAAGATCACCGGACGATGAGCACGCGGCGAAGGTCGCTGTCGTGGTGTGAAGGGAATCGCCCGTCACACCGCCCGGCTTGAACCCCATCCGGGGTTCCCTCACTCACGTGCCTGACCGGTGGTGTTCGCTGCGCTCGACCACCGGCTAGTGGCTGGAATCCCTCCGGGATATTGCAGCGGGCGGCATTTGCCGGAACCATGAAAGCGAGACCCTGGAGGCATCGGACTTTAGGCTCACACCCTCACTTCTTCGGACGCTTGAAGATGGCCCGGCCCGTGTCGCTCGCACCGACGAGTTCCCAGCCGGCCGCGCCGAGCGTGTTCAGCTGGGCTTCGATGGTGCGGTTGGCGGACAAGTTCAGGGACTCCACCTTGTATTCCCAGATCACGACGCCGGCGGAGGCCGCCACCGGCGCGGCTGCCGGGGTCTGCGCGGTCGAATCGCCCGCGATGAAGAGAATCCCGGCAAGGCCGGACAGGGCGAGCACGATGAAGGGGGACGAGGTGGATTTCATGACGGTCATCTTTGAAGGCTATCGGTTGATTCCCCGCGACCGGCGATCTCGCGAGTGGCAGGACACGAGGGGATGAAGGATAGCCGGACCCGAGAAAGCAAGCCAAGGTTGCGCGCGGGCGAAAGCAGGGAATCTCCGGCACGCAGCAAAATGGACAGGGGACCAGGATGGATAGGATGGATGGGATGTTTTGAGACCGTTTAACCTGGAAGGGAAGATGGCCAACCACGGAACATACCGAACACACGGAAAGTGAGGAGATTATCAAGATTGGACCATTCATCCTGTGTCCGCATCTTCGACGGCAAATCCGCCACGCTGTCCGCCCCGTCGAACGTGCTGGTCCGCGGCAACCTCATCGAGAAAATCTCCACCGATCCGATCCCGACCGACCGCCGCGGCGACACGGTCCTGATCGACGGCGGCGGCAAGACCCTGATGCCCGGGCTGATCGACGCCCACGTCCACACGATGATGGAAAGCATCCCGCTGGTGGTCGGCCTCACGTCGGACATCGGCTACGACCCGCTCGATGTCGCCCAGTACACCTCCGCCGAGTTCGCCGCCGCCGTCAGCGCCGCGGAAAACTGGGGCACTTATGTCACCGTCCACGCCTACACGCCGAAGGCCATCCGCACCGCGGTCGAGGCCGGGGTGAAGTGCCGCGAGCACGGCCAGCTCATCGACGGGGACACCGCGAAGCTGCTCGCCGAAAAGGGCGTCTGGTGGTCCCTCCAGCCCTTCATGGAGGATCCCGACGCGCCGTCCGCCTTCGCCGAAGGCACGCCGAACCGCCTCAAGCAGAAGCAGATGTTCGCCGGCACCGATGCCGCCTACCAGCTCGCGAAGAAATACAAGATCAAGACAGCCTTCGGCACCGACATGCTCTTCAGCCCGGCCAACGTCGTCACCCAGGGCAAGCAGCTCACCCGCCTGAAGAAGTGGTATTCCAACGCCGAGATCCTGATCATGGCCACCTCGCAAAGCGCCGAACTGCTCACCCTCTCCGGCCCGCGCAATCCCTACCCCGGCAAGCTCGGCGTGGTCGAGGAAGGCGCCTACGCCGACCTGCTGCTGGTCGCCGGCAACCCGCTCGAAAACCTCGACCTCGTCGCCGACCCCGAGGCGAACTTCACCGTCATCATGAAAGACGGGACCATCTACAAGCGCCCAGCTCCCTGAAATCTTCCATCCAAAACCTCAAACCCCCACAACAGCGGTCAGTACCCTCCTTGACAAATTCAATCATCGTAGCATGCTCATGTCATGAAATCCCACATTAGTGCTACGATCGACAATCAGATTTTGGACGATTTGAACCGCTTCGGAAGGGAAGAACGCCGTTCCCGGAGCCAGATCATCGAGATGGCCTTGGAGCAATTTTTGCAGAAGCGGAGGGGGCAGGACGATGAGATTGTCACCTCCGAGGGGCGTTTCTCGGGTCAATTCACACGGGAAGAAACCTATGCGCGTTGAGGACCTGGCAGGCCGCATCCTGCTGGATACGAACGTGCTCATTTACGCCACGCTCGCGGGCGATCCACGCCATGCCATGGCGCGCGAGTTGCTGTCCCTGCGGCATCGCGACGGAGTGGAGCTTTTTGTATCGGTGCAGAATCTTGCCGAGATGTATCCCAACCTCACCGGCCCGAGAAATCAGCCACCCGACAGTCCTCAGTTGGCGCGCGACAAGATCCGTTCGCTGGCCCGTTTGCGTGGCTTGACGGTTCTTCCGCTGACGCTCGGGACGGCCCAACTCGCGCTGGATTTATGCGTGACGGGCGGAGTCACC
>CAMCYK010000104.1 GCA_945883695.1 Akkermansia muciniphila
GTGGATGGTGGATGGTGGATGGTGGATGGTGGATGGTGGATGGTGGATGGTGGATGGTGGATGGTGGATGGTGGATGGCGGGCGCGGGGACGTTGGCGAGGCGAGGCCGCCCGCGCCGCGCGAAGCGCGAAGTAGCGCAACTTTGCAAGTTGCGTGGGGGTGCGGCACGCCTCGCCCCAACGCGTCCGAACCCACCCCGCGGCCCGCAGCCCGGACCGCGCCGCGCGAAATCACGCAACTTTGCAAGTCGAGTACGGGCGGAAACCCTGCGCGTTTCCCGCATCTTTCGGTCCAAGACCCAACGGGGCGAGATGAGATAGCACGGTGCAAGGCTTTGCGCAGCCCGGCTTCATGGGTCAGGGATTGGCGCCCTGTAGGAGCGCGAGGGTGGCTTCGGAAGCTTTGGGCTGAGGCGGGCTCCACCCCGCACGCAACTTGCAAAGTTGCGCTACTTCGCGCGGCGCGCGGTCGGGCGGCGCGCGGCAGGGCGGCTTCGGAAGCTTGGGGGAGAGACGGGCTCCACCCCGCACGCAACTTGCAAAGTTGCGCTACTTCGCGCGGCGCGCGGTCGGGCGGCTTCGGAAGCTTGGGGGAGAGACGGGCTCCACCCCGTACGCAACTTGCAAAGTTGCGCGACTTCGCGCGGCGCGCGGTCGGGCGAGAGACGCGATCGTCCGACGACAAAAAAAGCGGCGGGACCCGGAGGCCACGCCGCTTTGAATGGAATCCGCGGTCAGGGTTCAGACGACCGGGCCGGGCACGCCCCCCGCGGCTTGCTCGGGGGTGATCTTGAGCGCCTTGTAGCCGCCGATCATTTTGAAGTAGATCAGCAACAGCAGGAAGATCACGGCCATGGTCGCCGGGATGTAGGCATCGGCCTTCAGCGTCTTGCGGTCGCCGATGATGCTGGCCGCGGACAGGATCTTCTGCTCTTCGGTCCGCTCTTCCGGCTTGGCGGTCTGGGCGGCCGAAAGCTTGGTGCCGTCGAGGCCGGTCACGGGCTCGAGGAAGAGGAAGGCGCCCGGCTTTTCGGCCTTGTTGGCTTCGTAGACGGCAGGCGCGGTTTCCTGGAGGTGCTCCACGGTGAAGCGGTCCTTGGCGTAGCCGAGGCCGGGGCCGCCGAGCAGGCCGGCGGACATCATGCCGATGCCGCCCATGATCGACATGGCGATGGCGCCGGTGCGCGGGAAGCGGTCACCGACCAGGGCCAGCATGGTCGGCCAGAAGAAGGTCTTGCCGAGGGCGTAGACGGACAGCGCGACCAGCGCGCCGATGAAGGTCGTGATCCCGCTGACCATGTTGAGACCGATCACGGCGAACACCGAGCAGATCAGCAGCAGGCCGACCGGCGAGATCTTGAGCTTGCTTTCGATGAAGTGGGCCGAGAAGCGCAGGGCGAACATCAGCATCGAGGTGAACACGAAGAGGATCTTCCCTTGTTCCGGCGTGAGGATGTTGCCGGTGATGTTCTGGATCCAGCCGTCGGTGCCGAGTTCGACCGCGCCGACGAGGGCGTGGGCGATGAAGAGGACGAACAGCAGGACCGAACCGACCGAGAAGCGGGTCAGGACCCCGACCGTGGCCAGCAGGGCGATGCCGATGCCCCAGGCGACGCCGGCGGGCAGCTTCAGGGCGTCTTCGAAGAACAGCACGAGGAGATAGCAGGCGACGGCCGAGCCGAGGATCCCGACCTCGCGCAGCATGTCGCCGAGCTTGAGGCCCTTTTCCGCGGCTTCCGATTTCGGGAAGCTCTGGCCGAAGAAGGCCCAGCCGTAGAGGAGGGTCGGGATGAGGAACAGGCCGAGCTGGATTTTCCAGCTGACGCCCTGGGCGCCGAGGGTCCAGCCGATCAGGCCGCCGATCACCATGCCGGCGGGCCAGGAGGCGTGGAGGATGTTGAGGTAGTGGGTCCGGTTGTTCGGGAAGAGGGTGGACACCAGCGGATTGGCGACGGCTTCCAAGGTGCCGTTGGCGAGGGCGAAGACGAAGGTGCCCCAGTAGAGGAACATGTAGGCGGTCTCCTGCGGCTGGCCCTTGCTGGCGGCGAAGGTGATGAAGGCCGACAGCACGTGGAACAGGAAGGCGGCGAAGACCAGCTTGCCGTAGCCGATCTTGTCGACGACCACGCCGCCGATGATGATGCCGAAGCAGAAGCCGGTGAAGCCCGCTCCGCCGATGGCGCCGAGCTGGGCCCCGGTGAAGCCGAAGTCGGCGGCCCAGTTGGCGAGGATGCCACCCCGGACGCCGAAGCCGATGCCGGCGGCGAGGATGGCGAGGAAGCCTGCCCAGAGCAGTCGCTTGGCGTTGTGCGCGATTGGCTCGTCGCTGAGTGTGTTCGTCATGGTTTTTCTTGGGAAGTGGCGGTCTGTCTAACGGGGTTTGCGGGGCATGGCAAGCATGCGGAATGGCTGCTGGGAACGGATCCGCGGACAAGTTCCTTTCGGCGATGCCGCGATCTTTCGCTGCCTTGGACTGCGGGCAGCCTGCTGCCGCTTTGTTGCCACGGCCAGCCGTGGAGTCCACCGCCCCGCCAGCAGGCTGGCGGAGGAAAAGCGGCAGCGGGCTGCCGCAGTCCAAGGGGCGAGCCCGAACCTGACCCGCCAGCAGGCTGGCGGTCGGAAAGCGGCAGCGGGCTGCCGCAGTCCATGGCGCCCGCGAAAAAGCCCGGCCTCCTTTGCGGGGGCCGGGCTTGCGGGAAAAACGGGGCTTACTTGGAAGAAGACACGAAGCTCGCCTGGGTGGCACCCTTCTTGAGCTTCTTCTGCTTGATCCAGCTCATGGTGGAACGGAGCTTCTCACCGGTCTTCTCGATCTGGTGGGCGGCTTCCTCCTTGCGGATCGCGTCGAATTTCTTGTAGCCGCCGGTGGTGGCCTCGGCGATCCACTCCTTGGCGAACTTGCCGGATTCGATCTCCTTGAGCTGCTTCTTCATGCGCTTCTTGACGCCGGCGTCGATGATTTTCGGCCCGACGCTCACGTCGCCCCACTCGGCGGTCTCGGAGATCGAGAAACGCATGCCGGCGATGCCGGCCTCGTTCATCAGGTCGACGATCAGCTTGAGTTCGTGGAGGCACTCGAAGTAGGCCATTTCCGGCTGGTAACCGGCTTCGACCAGGGTTTCGAAGCCCGCCTTGACCAGCGCGGAGGCACCGCCGCAGAGGACGCACTGTTCGCCGAAGAGGTCGGTGACGGTTTCCTCGCGGAAATTGGTTTCGAACACGCCGGCACGGGTGCAGCCGACGCCGCGGGCCCAGGCGAGGGCGATTTCCTTGGCCTTGCCATCGGCATCGTTGTGGACGGCGATCAGGCCGGGCACGCCCTTGCCGTCGACGAACTGGCTGCGGACGGTGTGACCCGGGCCCTTCGGGGCGACCATGATGACGTTGACGTCCTTCGGCGCTTCGATGGTCTTGAAGTGGACGGCGAAGCCGTGGGAGAACAGCAGGGTCTTGCCCTTGGTGAGGTTCGGGGCGATGTCCTTGTTGTAAACGCCGGCGATCTTGGTGTCGGGCACCGCGACGAAGATCACGTCGGCGGCCTTCACGGCGGCGGCGGTGTCCATGACCTCGAAGCCGAGTTTCTTGGCGACCTCGCGGGACTTCGATTTCGGGTAGAGGCCGATGATGACCTTGAGCCCGCTGTCCTTGAGATTAAGGGCGTGGGCGTGTCCCTGGGAACCGAAGCCGATCACGGCGAGGGTCTTCTTCTTGAGCGGAGCGAGCGACGCGTCCTTGTTGGTATAGATCTTCGCGGCCATGGCGATGAGGGGGTCTGGTGGTGGAAGGCCGGAGCCTCCTGGCCGCGGCGGGCGGACACGCTGGACGGCTGATTACGAAGGGTCAAGCGCGCGCTTTGACCGCGGGCGGGGATGGGAAGTTCTGGAATCTTCCGCGGCAGCGGCTAGCGTGGCGCGACTTGGAACTTCTTGCCTGGAATTTTCCCCGATGACCGGTCCACCCCGCCTGCTGCTCGGTGCCAGCCTCCTGTTCTGGGGCGGGATGACCGAGCGCGCGGTGCCGGGGCTGGCCTGCGCGCTGCTGATTGAAGGCGCGCACTGGACCCGGGTGCGCTGGAATTTCAGCGAGCGGGCCTTCCTGATGGCGTGGCGGCTGTGCGTGCTGTTCCTGCTGCTGGCGATGGTGCTGGTGGTGCTGCAAGGCGCGCGCCACAACGCGATGGCCAAGGTTTTCTCCTGGCTGCCGGTGATCCTGCTGCCGCTCCAGTTCGTCCAGTCCTACGGGATGTCGCGCACGACCACGCTGGGCACCTTCTCGATGCTGGTCCGGCGGCGGCGCGAGCACGCGCTGCGGCACGGGCTGCCGTTCCGCGAGGTGCGCTTCAGCTTCGGCCACGTGTTCTTCTGCGCCGCCCTGCTGGCCTCCTGTCTTGGCGAGCTGGCGGATTCCCGGGCGTTTTTCCCCGGTCTGCTGATCCTGATCTCGTGGGCCGTGGTCGCCGCGCGCGGCCGCGGCTGGCGCGGGCTGTCGGTCGCGACCGCCTGCGCGCTGATGCTGGCCGCGCTGGGCGGCTGGGGCGGCCAGCAGGGTCTCAGCGCGCTCTACCGCTACGTCACCAGCGGCCGTTTTTCGGGCGGCGGCGGCTCGGGAATGCAAGAGCAGCAGACGTCGATCGGCAGCCTCGGCGAGATCAAGCAGTCGCCGGAGATCAAGTGGCGCCTGCTGCCCGAACAGGGGCGCTTCCCGCAGTTGCTGCGGCTGGCGTCGTACGGCACCTATTACACCGGCAACTGGCGGGTCAACGAGCTGCCGGGCGGGGCCAAGCGCTTCCTCGACGACTTCAAGACGCCCGGGACCCTGGCCAATCCGGCCAATCCGGCGGACCCCGACGACCAGTTCGTGATCGCCCCGCCCGACCTGGGGGACGCGATGGCCACGGCGATCGATCCGGCGCTGCCGCGCTTCCGGCTGCGCGGCGTGGTCCCGCGCGACCGCGGCCTGCTGCCCTTGCCGGCGAACGCCGCCTCCTTGCACGAGTTCGCGTTCGACGAATTCGAGCGCAACTCGCTGGGCACCTTCCGCCTGAAGCCGTCGCAGCCGGTCTGCGACGCCCGCGTGCTCTGGGGCGACGGCTTTGTCACCGAGGTGCCGCCGTGGCAGACCCGGGCCCCGAAACTGGTCAAGGGCCAGCCGATCGTGATCCAGCCCGACTTGGAGATTCCCAAGCGGGAGGCCGCGATGCTCAAGGAGGTGGCCGCCGAGATCGGGCTCCACGAGGCGGCGACCGTTGAGGAAAAGATCGCCCTGTTGGAGCGCCATTTCCTCGGGAACTTCCGCTACACCCGCTACAACTCGGTGCCGAAGGACCTCGATGAATGGGCGCGGCGCGACCGCAAGGTGCGCGGCTATGTCGAGGCGGAGGACCCGACCTTCCTCGGGACCTTCCTCCAGTTCACCAAGGCCGGGCACTGCGAGTTTTTCGCCACCGCCAGCGCCCTGCTGCTGCGCGAGGCCGGGGTGCCGACCCGCTACGTTTCCGGCTTCGCGGTGATGGAAGTCGACCGCAAGACCGGCGAGGCGCTGGTCCGCGGGACCCACGCCCACGCCTGGTGCCGGGCCTGGGACGAGGCCGCCAAGCGCTGGATCGACGTCGATCTGACGCCGCCCGACTGGGCCAGCTTCGAGACCCCGCGGGCATCTCGCTTGCAGGCCTGGAGCGACTGGATCCAGCTCAAGCGCGAGGACCTGCTGGTGTGGCGCGACCAGCCGGGCCACATGACGATCATCACCGCCGTGCTGCTCTCGCCGATCCTGATCGGCCTGGCTTTCATCGGGCGCAATCTCTGGCGTTCGCGCGACCGGCTGGATCTCGAGCGGGCCCGCCGCCACGGCGTGCTGACGCTGCGGGCGACCCCGCTCACCGCCTTGGAAAAGCCCGCGCGGAAATGGCTTGGCGAACGGCCGCCGGGGATGCCGCTGGCACCGTGGCTGGGCCAGCTGGCACCGCGCCTGCAGCAGCCCGAGCTGCTGGCGGAAGCGCTGGAATTGCATCACCGGCTGCGCTTCGATCCGGCGGCCGCGGAAGGCGAGCTGCTGCCCGAATTGCAGCGGCGGGTCGCCGGCCTGCGCCGCGATCTGGCGGGGCGGGGAGCGTGAGGGAAATCAGCGAGCGTTCCCCGCGTTGCCGAACCAGCTTTCCACGGTGACGGCCGAGGAGGTCCTGGTGGCGGCGATGGCAGGCGGGCGGGCGGGTACTTTGCCGGATGCATTTGGCGCATGTGAAAAGCCGATCGGCATGAAATACATTTTTTCAAACCCTAAAGTTCTTTTTTCTCTTTCAATCTGGAGTCAAAAACTTCATTTGCTACCCGATCCGATGAAAAACGAATCATTCATGACTAAATACGCCAATCGCAGCGGCCTGTTGGGAACCGCATTCCTCCTCGGCCTCGCCACCCAGACCTGCTGGTCCGGGGTGATCGCTTACGATTTTTCCGAGAATGCCGGCAATCAGGTGCTCGACAGCGTCACGCCGAAAGGCCCGCTCGGCACCACCGTCTGGAATGACTCGAACGCCGAAGGAGCCCCGGCCTCCGGCACCGAAGCCAATCTCGTGGATGGGACCGGGACCCCGACCACCGCCTCCATCACCTGGAGTTCCGCCAACACCTGGTTCAACGGCTCGGGGGTGGGCAGCGAGAACGCCCGCCTGTCGGTCGGATACCTCGACGACGGCGGCCCCGGGGTTTCGGTGACCCTCAACAACATCCCCTACGCCAAATACAACGTGTACGGCATCGTTGGTTCGGACGCCGGCGGCGAATACACCACCCGCGATTTCCGCGTCAACGGCAGCACCTGGGCCTTCCCGGTCACGCCGCCGCTGCTGACCAACTCCGGCAGCACCGGTGCCGCCGGCAACGCCACCTCCAACACCGGCACCATCACCACCCCCGGAGCCCTCGCCGGCAGCGCCGATCCCGCGATGGCCTTCAACAACCAGGTCGCCAGCATCCCGTTCAACGCCGCCATGAATCCGGCCGGCTCCTTCACGGTCGCCTGCTGGATCAATCCCGCCAACGTCGCGGCCGTCAACCGGGTCCTCATCCAGTCGATGATCAACGGTCAGAACCCCGCGAATGCCGACGACCGCACCGGTTGGGTGTTCCGCCAGAACGACAACGAGCTCACCTTCATAGTCGGCGGCACCGGCCCGGCCGGCGGCAGTGTTTTCTACACGACCACCGCGACCACCACGACCGATGTCCTCACGGAGGGCGTCTGGCAATATGTGGCGGTCTCCTACGACGGCACCACCCAGAACATCTCGATCTCGGTCAACGGTGCCGAAGTGCTCGCCACCACCGCGGCCGCGCCCCTCATCCCGAACTTCGCGGCACCCGTCCTGCTCGGCAATCGCGGCTACGGCGGCTGGGGTTACGTCGGAGCGCTCGACGAGGTCGCGATCTTCCCCGGCGTCGTCCCGACCGCCACCCTGGCCAGCCACTATGCCAATGGCATCGACGCCGGACGCACCACTCCCTACGCCACCCTGATCCAAGCCAGTTCGCCCCTCGCCTACTGGACCGGTGCCAGCACCCCGGGTGTCGGCACCCAGGGCAGCGGCCCGGCTTTCGGCAACTGGCTGGCCGCCGGCCAGGAATGGGTCCGCATCAATCCCGCCACCAACCAGCGCGGCAACTATTGGAGGGTCAACGGCATGACCGGCTCGACCTGCACGATCCAGGGGCTCAACGCCGGCGCGGGCCGCGGCTCCTTGTCCTCGGTCATCATCGAAGAGGTGGTCGTTCCCAACCAGTTGGTCAACGTCGGGATCGAAAACTTCGAGGAAGTCGCGCTGGCCAGCGGGCTGACCTCGCAGTTCCGGGTCGGACTCGACCGCGCGACGATCCTAAGCAACAACGGCTTCAGCACGGCCGCAACGCATTCCATCGCAATCACCCCGCGGCCCGGTGTCGCCACCGCGACCTATCCCTTGATCAATTACAGCGGCACGATCGGCGGTGCCGGATTCGCCGGGCTGTCGCTGGTTCCCAGCCCCAACCCGCGCTACGGCTTGACGCTGGTCGACAATGTCGCGGCTACCTCGGTGGACCTCGCCTACGTCGCGCCGAGCCCGGTCGTCTGGACCGGAATCACGGACAGCGAATGGGCCGCTGCCGCCACCCTGAACTGGAAGCTCGAATCGGATTCCAGCCCGACCCGTTTCTATCCCTTCGACGTGGTGAAATTCGACGACAGCGCGACCACCGGGACCGTCAACATCACCAGCCCGGTGACTCCCGTCTCGATGCTCGTCAACAACACCGCAGCGCGGCCGTACGAGTTCACCGGCAGCCCGATCGCCGGCACCAGCAACCTGACCAAAACCGGAGCGGGAGTGCTCACGATCGGCACGGCGAACACCTTCAGCGGCCCGGTCGAGATCCTCGGCGGCACGGTGAACATCTCAGCCGGTGAAAACCTCGGTGCAGCCGGTGCGGGCACCACGCTCGCCCTCAGCGGCGCAACGCTCCATGCCACCGCCTCGCTGACCTTGCCGCGCAGGATGACCATCCTCGGCACGGGCGAGGTCGACGTGGACGAGACCTTCCAGGTCACCTCGTCGGGCGGTTTCCTCGGCGGCGGCACGCTGACGAAGTCGGGCAACGGGGAACTCCGCTTCCAGAATTACGGGAGCGGTGCCTTCAACGGCGACCTGGTCATCGAAGCCGGGTCCGTGGTCTTCGCGGGTGGAGCCTTCAACGGCGACATCGGGGTGGACTCGATCACGGTCGCGACCAGTGCCAGCCTGATCCAGCCGGCGGGAGCCTTCCACGCTCTCGGCGGCTACTTCGCCGCCACCCCGGTGATCAATCTGGAGGAGAACGGCACCTTCATCATCAACCAGGAGAACTACTTCACGACCATCAACATGAAGGGAGGCATCCTCAGCGGTTCCAACGAGGTCCGCACCGACTCCAACTTCGCCGTCAACGTGCTGGCATCCCCCGCGCCCTCGCTGTGGAGCGCCCGGGTCAACTCGGTCAACTCGCCGATGACCTTCAACGTCGCCAACGGTGCCGCGGCACCCGACCTCCTGATGAGCGGCGTCCTCACCAACACCCAGGCCTTCGTCAAGAACGGCCCGGGAACCATGGAACTGACGGCGGTCAACACCTACTCCGGCAACACGACGATCAACGAAGGCACCCTGGCGCTCTCCGCCGCGGCCAGCTTCGACGCGAGCCCCGTGGTGGAAGTGAAGGCGGGGGCCTTCATCGACGTGACGGAGATCGGCATCCCGTGGCCGGTGCCCCAGCGCCAAACCGTCAAGGGCGAGGGGACGATCACCGGTGACGTCCAGTTGATCGGCACGGTCGAGCCGGGCGCGGCCGCGGGTTCGATGACCATCGACGGGGCGCTCCGGCTTGAAAGCTTCTCGCAGTATGTCTGGGAGGTGGCCGACTGGGGCCCCGCGGCGGTGGCCGGCACCGGTTACGACACGCTGGTCGCCGACAGCGCGGTCCTCCTCGCCGACGCAACCAACCCGATCTACATCACGATCAAACCGTCCGCGCTGGTCGGCTTCGCCGAAGAGAACCGCACCTTCACCCTGCTCAAGACCACCGGCGGCATCACCGGCTTCTCGGCGAACGCGTTCGACATCGACGATTCCGCGCTGGATCCGGTCGTCACGCCCTTCGGCACCTGGAGCGTCGCGCTGCAGGGGACCGATCTGGTCCTGGTTTACACGGCGGGAGTCCCCACGCCCTTCCAGGGCTGGATTTCCGGCCCGCCGTTCAATCTGACCGGTCCCGCGGCCGCCCCGGGTGCCGACCCCGACAAGGACGGGATCCCGAACGCGATCGAATTCGTCATCGGGGGGAACCCCGCCAATGGCGACGACAGCGGGAAACTGCCGGGCGGCGTGGTGTCAGGATCGGACTTCGTGTTCACCTACCGCCGCACCGACCTGTCGAACTACGCGCCGTTCCCCTTCGCGGAATACGGGTCTTCGCTCACCCCTCTCGGCTGGTCGCTGCCCACGGCCGGGATGATCTCGGTGGACAACGACTTCTACGGTGCGGGCATCGACCGGGTGGTGGTCACGATCCCGCGTTCGCTTGCCAGCGGCGGCAGGATGTTCGTCCGGCTCAGCGCGAATCCCTGAGACTTGCGGATTGCTGAAACCCGCGCGCCGCCGGAGTCTCCGGCGGCGCGTTTCTTTCGCCATCTGACCCATGATCCGATCCGTCCTTGTCCTCGGCGGTGGCAGCGCCGGCTTGTTGGCCGCCTTGACCTTGAAGCGCAAGCTGCCGGATCTCGAGGTCGAAGTGGTCTTCAGCAGCCGCATCGGGGTGATCGGCGTGGGCGAAGGGACGGTGCCCTACGTGCCCCACCATCTGCACGCTTTCCTCGGCTTCGACGAGCACGAGGTCTTCACCGCCCTCCAGCCGGTGTTCAAGCTCGGGGTCCGCTTTCAGTGGGGCAAGCGGCCGTATTTCGACTACACCTTCAGCGGCCGGCAGCACTCGTGGCGCTATCCCGAACTGCCGCGGAACAACGGTTTTTACGGCTTCGACGACCCGGCGGCGATGGACCTGCCGTCGGCCCTGATGGACCGCGGCAAGGCGCTTCCGCGGCGGGCCGACGGGCTGCCCGACCTGCCGGCCGCGGGGACCAACCTCGCCTGGCACCTCGAGAACCGGCTTTTCGTGAGCTGGCTGGAAACGGCTTGCCGGCGGCAGGGGGTGCGCTTCACCGACGCGGAACTCGCGGGCGTGGAAACCGGCGAACCCGGGATTGCCGCCATCCGCTTGGACGATGGTTCGGAGCGGCGGGCGGACTTCTATATCGACAGCAGCGGTTTCGCCTCGGAGTTGATCGGCAAGGCGCTCGGCGAACCGTTCGAGGACTTCTCGGGATCGCTCTTCTGCGACCGCGCGGTGGCCGGCGGCTGGGACCGGGACGATGAACCGGTGCTGCCTTACACCCTCTCCGAGACTCTTGAGAGCGGCTGGTGCTGGCGCATCGACCATCCCGACCGCATCCACCGGGGTTACGTCTTCTCCAGTTCCCACACCACGGACGAGCAGGCAGTCGAGGCTTACCGCAAGGTGGCACCGAAAGCCATTGAGCCGCGGATCGTGCGCTTCCGCTCCGGGCACTACCGGCGCGGCTGGATCGGCAACGTCGCGGGAGTCGGGAATGCCGCCGGCTTCGTCGAACCGCTGGAAGCCACCGCGCTGATGGTGATCTCCCTCCAGTGCCGCTGGCTCGCCGACGGATGGATCGATTCCGAGCGGCGGCCGACCGCCAGCATGCGGACGCTCTACAATGCGATGAACGGGCGGCTTTGGTCGCAGATCCGGGATTTCCTGGCGCTTCACTACCGCTTCAACGACCGGCTTGACACCGGGTTCTGGCGTCGTTGCCGCGAGGAGATCCCGCTCCACGGGCTGGCGGCCTTGGTCGATTTTTATCGGGAGAACGGCCCGTCTTCGATCAACGCGGGCCACTTGCTGCCGGGCGATTCGTTCGGGATCGAGGGCTATCTGGCGATGCTGGTCGGCCTGAAAGTTCCCCATCAACGGCCGTATGCCGCGCCACCCGCGGAGCTCAAGCACTGGCAAGCCCGCCGCGAGCGCCACCGCAAGATCGCGCAAGGGGCCATGGGGATGCCGGAGGTGCTGCGGCTCTTGTCGGACCGCGGGGTCTGGGACCGGCTGCGCGGCCGCTGAGATTCACGGCAGGAAGGCTGCCGTGCCCGCTCACTTCTTGATCTCGATCGTCTGGCCCTGCGGCTTGACGTCGAGCTTGGCGGCGCCGGTGGCGGGCAGGACCGGGCCTTGCACCGGCTCGTCCTGCTTTTCCTCCACCGCCGCTTGCGGGGCGAGGTCGGGCCCCTGGCGGATCGCTTGGAACAGCAGGTTGTAGTTGTGGCGCACCGCCGCCGGGAAGTTCACCCGGCCGGGCTCCACCACCTTCTCGCGCAGCAGCTTGGAGGACAGGTCCGCCGTCAGGTCGGCCCCGACTTTCACCGCCGCGCCGACGCCGGGCACCGCGCCGCCGACCGTGCCGCCGGTGCGGATCACGTCGCTGGATATCGTGCGCCCTTGCAGCGCCAGATTCGACTGCGCGGTCACGATCGAGCCGTTCTTGTCGATCGTCACCTCGAGGATGGCGTGGTCGTCGCTGGCCAGCCAGCCGCGGCGGTTGTCGATCCGCACCGAGGCGAAGATCCCGCCGTCGGGCGTCGGGGTGATCTCCGGCTTGAAGGTCCGGTATGCGGCCCCGGACAGATCGTAGTCGCAGGCCTGCTTGCCCTTCGACTTCCAGCCGCCGAGGCTCTTGCCGAAGGCGTCGATGTCAAGGGTCACCCCGCCGTGCAGCGAGGAGACGAGGGAGAGGACGAGGGCGATGCGGATCATGGCGGAGGCGAGGTGGGGCGGGAAGCTTACCACCGCCGAGACGGATTCCTTCAGTGAAAAATTCAGGCGGCAAGGCGACACTCCACTCCCACCCCGCCGAAAGATCCTCGCCATCGCCTGCCGTAAGACCTTGAATTGTCCATCTCCGGCAGGAATCATGGAGATTTTTGCCCTTTCCTTCATCCATTGCCTCAACCCTTCATGACCCCGACCCGATCGCTCCAGTGGCTGCGCGCCGCCGTCCTCCTCGCTGCCTCAGGCGGGGTCCTATCCGCCGCCGAGCCGCTGGTCCCGCTCAAGAAGGGCGACCACGTGGCGATCGTCGGCAGCGGCCTGGCCGACCGCCAGCAGCACCACGCCTGGCTGGAGACCCTGATCCACCGCGCCTATCCGGAGCTCGACCTGACGGTCCGCAACCTCGGCTTCGCCGCCGACGAGCTGACCCTCCGCCCGCGCTCGTCGGACGTCCCGCCGACCGAGTATTTCCTGTCGATGAAGAAGGGCGACACGACCGCGCGGCCGGGCATCGTTTACAAGGCCGGCACCGACTTCGGCGCGGACGTGATGTTCGCCTATTGGGGTTTCAACGAATCGTTCCGCGGGCCGGAGGGCCTGGACAAGTTCAAGGCGGATCTCGCGGCCTATCTGGATGCCCAGCTCGCGGCGAACTACAACGGTGAAGGCGCGCCGAAGCTGGTGCTGTTCTCGCCGATCGCCCACGAGAACCTGAAAAGCCCCGACTTCCCCGACGGCGCGGCGAACAACGCCAACCTCGCGCTTTACACCCGGGCGATGGCGGAAATCGCCAAAGCGAAGGGCGTGCCCTTCGTCGATCTGTTCACGCCGTCCCGCGAGCTCTTCGCCAAGGCCGGCTCGCCGCTGACGATCAACGGCGTCCATTTGAGTGAGGAAGGCGACCGCCAGCTCGCGCCGCTCCAGTTCAAGGCGATCTTCGGCACCGAGCCGCCGCCGATCGAGGACCCGCAGGTCGGCAAGATCCGCGCGGCGGTGATCGACAAGAACACCCAGTGGCACCACCGCTACCGGACGGTCGACCAATTCAACATCTACGGCGACCGCTCGCGGATCGCCTACGAGGGCGTGACCAACGCGGTGACCCTCGGCGAGGAGATGGCGCAGCGCGACGTCAAGACCGCCAACCGCGACCAGCGGGTCTGGGCGCTGGCCAAGGGCGCCGATCTCAAGGTCAGCGACGACAACCTGCCGCCGGTCAGCCTGGTCCCGCCGAATCGCAAGGACGAGGTGCCTTATCTGAGCGGCGAGGAGGCGATCCAGCACCTCAAGCTGGCCCCCGGCTGCAAGGTCGAACTGGTCGCCAGCGAGGAGACCTACCCCGAGCTGGTCAACCCGGTGCAGATGAATTTCGACACCAAGGGCCGGCTGTGGATCGCCGCCTGGCCGAACTACCCGGAGACCTCGCCGACCACCAAGGTCTTCGACAAGCTGCTGGTCATCGACCTCGATCCGAAGACCGGCAAGGCCGCCAAGATCACCACCTTCGCCGACGGCCTGAATTGCCCGACCGGCTTCCAGTTCTACAAGGACGGCGTGCTGGTGATCCAGTCGCCCGACCTGTGGTTCCTGCGCGACACCGACGGCGACGGCAAGGCCGACTGGAAGGAGCGCGTGCTCCACGGGCTCGACGCCGCGGATTCGCACCACGAGACCAACTCGATGTGCCTCGAACCCGGCGGCGCGGTCTACCTCAGCGACGGCGTTTTCCACCGCACCAACGTCGAGACCCACAGCGGTCCGGTCCGCAACACCGACGGCGCGATCTACCGCTACGAGCCGAACACCGGCAAGTTCTCGCGCCACGTGCCCTACGGCTTCGCCAATCCCCACGGCCGCGTTTTCGACTACTGGGGCAATGACCTGATCACCGACGCCACCGGCAACTCGAACTACTTCGGGCCCGCCTTCAGCGGCCATCTCGACAGCGGCTCGCACCCGGGCATGAACGAGTTCTGGAACCGCCCGTCGCGCCCCTGCGCCGGCACCGCCATCCTCAGCAGCCGCCATTTCCCGGACGACTGGCAGGGTGAATTCCTCAACGCCAACGTGATCAGCATCCACGGGATCTTCCGCGCCAAACTCACCGACGAAGGCTCCGGCATCAAAGGCGAGACGCTGCCCAACCTGATCGAAACCGACCTCTCGAAGAACCCGAATTTCCGCCCCTCCGGCGTGACCGTGGCACCGGACGGCTCGATCTACTTCATGGACTGGTCGCAGATGCTGATCGGTCACCTCCAGCACCACCTGCGCGACCCGAACCGCGACCACCAGCACGGCCGGATCTACCGCATCACCTACGAAGGCCGCCCGCTGCTGGTGCCGAAGAAGGTCGACGGCGAGCCGGTGGCGAAGCTGCTGGAATTGCTCAAGGAACCCGAGAACGACGTCCGCCTGCGGGCGAAGATCGAGCTCGGCAAGCACGACCCGAAGGAAGTGACCCGCGCCGCGAAGCAGTGGATCAACCAGCTCGACCCGAAGGATCCCGCCTTCGAACACCGCCTGCTGGAAGGCCTGTGGGTCCACCAGTGGCACAACGTGGTCGACCTCGACCTGCTCAAGCGCGTCCTCAAATCCCCCGACCCGCGGGCCCGCGCCCAGGGTGTGCGGGTGATGGGCTACTGGCGCGACCGGGTGCCCGAGGCGCTGGCCTGGCTGAAGGTCGCGGCGGATGACGAAGCGCCGCGCGTCCGGCTCGAGGCGGTCCGCGTCGCCAGCTTCTTCCGCCAGTGGGAGGCCGCCGATGTCGCGCTTACCGCGCTCAAGCACCCGACCGACTACTACCTCGACTACTGCCTCAAGCAGACGATGCGCCAGCTGGAGCCGTGGTGGAAGAGCGCGGTCGCGGACGGCAAGGCGCTCGCCGCGGACAATCCGGCCGGCATCGAATACGTGCTCGGATCGGTCGCCACCCCGGACCTCGCCAAGCTGCCGAAATCGCCGGTCACCCTGACCGCGCTGCTGACCCGGCCGGACGTCCCGCCGATCCAGCGCCAGACCGCCTTGACCGAACTCGCGGCGCTGCGGAAAGCGACGCCGCTGCAGACTTTGGTCGCCACCCTGGGTCCGGTCGCGGCCAGCGGCAGCGGTGCCGCCGCCGACCTCTGCCGCTTCCTGCTGATGCAGCCGGCCAGCGAGCTCAAGGCTTCGCGCCCCGCCCTCGAAAAGCTCGCCGCGCCGGCCAACGCGGCGCTCGTCCGCCAGTCGGCGCTCGCCGCGATGATCACCGCCGACGGGTCGGTCGATTCGGTCTGGGGAGGTGCCACCCAGTCGCCCGGCGCGCTCACCGACTTCCTCGAGGCCCTGCCGCGGGTGACCGATCCCATCCTCCGCGCGTCGGCCTTCGAGCGGCTGCTTCCGCTGCTGACCACCCTGCCGCCGGAGATCGCCAGCACGGTTTCGGACAAGGAAGCGGGAGCCGCCCGCTTCGTCCGGATCGAGCTGCCGCGCCGCGGCACGCTGACCCTCGCCGAAGTGCAGGTCTTCGCCAACGGCACCAACGTCGCCGCCGGCGGCGCCGCGAAGCAATCGAGCACCTCCAACGGCGGCGAGGCCGGCCGCGCGCTCGACGGCAACACCGACCCCGCTTTCGAACGCGGCGGCCAGACCCACGGCAGCGAGGGCGAGGACAAGCCGTGGTGGGAGGTCGATCTCAAGAGCGACCACGCGGTGTCGGAGATCGCGGTGTGGAACCGCGCGGGTTTCGAGGAGCGGCTGGAGGGCTTCACCCTGACCGTGCTCGATGCCGGACGGAACGTGCTGTTCACCAAGGCCGGGATTCCCGCGCCGCGGCTGACCTCGAAGATCGCGGTGCCCCACGACCCCGCCGCCGGGATCCGCGCCGCGGCGATCCGCGCGCTGGTCGCGACGGGCAAGGAGCCGCAGCAGGTCTTCGCCGGGCTCGCCGGGCTGATCCGTAAGAACGAGGATATTCCCGCCGCGGCGAAAGGCATGTCGCAGTTGCCGCGCGACGCCTGGGACCAGCCCTCCGCCGACCCGACCGCCGCCGCCTTGGTCAACTGGGCGAAAAAAGTGCCGGTCGAAGGCCGCACTACCCAGGACTACAGCGAGGTGGTGCAAGTCGCCAACGAACTGGTCGCCCTGCTGCCGCCCGACCGCGCCGAAGCCGCCCGCCAGGTGCTGCGCGACCTCCGCGTCAGCGTGTTCGTGATCAAGGCGGTGCGCGAGCAGCTGCGCTACGACACCCCGCGCCTGGTGGTCGAGGCCGGCAAGCCGTTCGAGGTGATCCTCGAGAACCCCGACCAGATCCCGCACAACATCGTCTTCGTCCAGCCGGGCACCCTGCAGGCCGTCGCGGAAGCGGTGCAGGCGCAGGCCCCTGACAAGCTCGACAGCCAGGGCCGGGCCTACGTCCCGCAGGGCGATCCGCGGGTCTTCGCCGCCTCGAAGATGCTCGAAGCCGGCCAGAGGGAAGCGCTCACCATCACCGCCCCGACCCAGGAAGGCACCTACGAGTATGTCTGCACCTTCCCCGGCCACTGGGCCGTCATGCAAGGCAAGCTGATCGTGACCAAGGACGTCGACGCCTACCTGAAAGCGAATCCGGCAGCGAAGTAAGGAGTGTGGACCTACGGTCAACACGAGTGTCGACGGCACGTCGACACTCCTTATCGCCGTTCCAACCTGACCCTATCGCACTTCCAACCCGGACGCCCCGCCCGCTTTCCGCCAGCTCTTTTCCGCGACGACCACGCCCGGCAGCCCCGCCGCGGGGGACACGTGTTCGGAGACCGGCAACTCGATCCGCACCCGCTGCCCGGGGCCGATCGTCACCTGCTGCGGGCGGTCCGAATGCACCTGCCCGTCGGCGGTGAAAAACCTCAGCTGCCCCAGCTCCGACACCTCGCGGGTCACCGCCGGATCGGTCGATTCCAAGGTCAGCACGAGCGTCTTCTCCCCGCGCTCGACGGTCGCCGACCACGCCGGATCGGCGGCCGGCAATGTCGCCCGGCTGGCCTCGAACCGCGGGTGCGTCGCGGGATCGGGCACCGCCCCCGCCGCCACCGGCAGGGTGATCGTGAAGGGCACCTTGCTGCCGGGATGACACTGGTCGCCGCAACACATCCAGGATACCCGGGCGGTCAGCGCGACCTCTTTGGCGGTGAGATCCGCCGCCGCCGTCACCGGCACCATCAGCAGCGTCTCGCCGCGATAACCCTGCGCGGTGTAGCGCGCCATCTTGACCGTTTGCGGCGCCGGCCACTGGATTTCACCCGCGCTGAAGCCCGGCGGCAGCGACCACTCGACCGAAGTCGCCAGACCGACGATGCCGGGATGCTTCCAGTAGGTATGGAAGCCCGCCGGTGGCTGGAGACGCAGCCCGACCATGACGGTCTGCCCCGGCGCGATCGTTTTCGCTTCCGACACCAGCGCGATCGCCAGCGGATTCTCCGCGAAGGCGGGGACAAGCATCAGCAGGGCGGCAAGCAATCGCTTCATAGGGCAGGAATACGGGTCGCGGGGCGGCTTGTTTGCGCGGCCGGGACAGATCGGTCCCGGCAGAAGAGGAAACCGTGGCCGGCACCCGTCCGGCTCACTTCTTCCGCGCGAGCGGCCGCGGCGCGGCTTCCGGGTGGCGGGCCAGGATGGCGCGGAGTTCCTTGACGACCTCCGGCATCCGCGCCGCGAGATTCTCGGACTCCGGCGCGGCGGCCTGGTAGTCGTAGAGCTCCAGCTCGGCGCTAGCGGCCGGCGCGCCCGGCTTCTTCCACTCGACCAGCCGGTAGCGGTCGCCGCGGATCGCCCGGCCGAGGCGGCCTTCGCCGCGCGGGAAACAGTGGTAGGCGTGGTCGCGCACGGTGGTCGACGGGTCCTTCAGCACCGGGACCAGGCTGAGGCCGTCGACCGGCTGCGGACCGGCGGGCTTCGGCAGGCCGGCGAGCTCGGCGAGCGTCGGGAAAATATCCACGGTTTCGACGAAGCCGCGGGCCGCGCCGGGCTTGATGCCGGGCGCGATGATGAACAGCGGGATGCGGTTCGCCTGCTCGTAGTTGGTGTGCTTGGTCCAGATGCCGTGGTCGCCGAAGTGCCAGCCGTGGTCGCCCCACAGCACGATGATCGTGTTCTGCGAAAGCTCCAGCCGGTCGAGCTCGTCGAGCACCCGGCCGAGCTGCGCGTCCATGTAACTACTAGCGGCATAGTAGCCGTGGACCAGCTTGCGGGCGGTCGCGTCGTCGGGCAGCCCGCTGGCGGGGATCGGGTCGTAGTTCGACAGCTCGCCGCCGCGCTTGCCGGCGTAGGGCGGGGCGCCGCGCGGGGTGTCGAGGTCGTGGAGGACGGTGAACTTCGCGGGGTCGTGGAGGTCCCAGTATTTCTTCGGCGCGGTGAAAGGCAGGTGCGGCTTGACGAAGCCGAGCGCGAGGAAGAAGGGCGTGCCGCTCCGCTCCTTCGCGGCTTGCAGGCGCTTGATCCCGTCGTCGGCGATCCGGCCGTCGGCGTAGCCGTGGTCGGGCACGTCGGTGCTTTCCCAAGCGGCGCCTTTCGGCAGCTGGCCGATGCGGCCGAGCTGCTGGTTGGTGAAGTAGGCTTCCTCGCGGGTCAACTGGCCGCCGGCGCTGCTTTTCGGATCGAGGTATTCGACGACTTTCTCGACATTCGTCGGCACGCTCCAGGACGCGGCGTCGTCGGTGTTGCCGTGGCCGCTGTGGAGGACCTTGCCGACGGCCTCCGCGCGGTAGCCGTGCCGGATGAAATGCTGGCTCAGCGTCACCGCATCCGGCACCGCCGCGCGGAAGTTCGGGGCGAGGCCGTAGATGCCGATCGAGGTCGAGCGCGACCCGAGCATCAGGCTGTTGCGCGAGGCGGCGCAGACCGACTGGTTGCAGTAGGCGCGGTCGAAACGGATGCCGCGGGCGGCCAGGCGGTCGAGGTTCGGCGTTTTCGCCAGCGGATCGCCGTAGCAGCCGAGCGCCGGTTTCAGGTCATCGACGCAGATCAGCAGGACGTTCGGGCGCCCGGTTTCAGCGGCCGGAACGAGCGGGGCGAAGGCGAGCAGGGCGGACAGGAGGAATTTCATGAATCCGGAGCGAAGGGCGGGGGCGGGCTGGTCCCGACGATACGCCCCGGATTCCATGGAACAAACGCTTCTGATCCGTCATTCTCTCGAAGCTTGACGGTATCCGTGGTTCTATTTTCGCTCGTTTCGCCGATTTCGTTGTTCTCCGGATCCACCGTCCATGAATCCCGGCGGCTGGGAGGTTCTTGAATCAAGTTCGCCCGCAGGACGCTCAGTGCCCCTTCAGCCCGAAAATCTTCTCCGCCTGCACGGCCGCGCGCAGCTTGTGCTCGTCCTTCACGTAAGCCGCCACGGTGCTGAGGGCGGTCACCAACGCGGCCCAGTCGTCACCATAGCCGGCCCCCGGAATGATGTCCGGCACCATGTCGGCCGGCAGGATCAGGTAGCCGAGCGCGCCGACGATCACGCCCTTCGCCCAGGCCGGCGTGTCGGTGTCGCGCAGGCAATGGTAGAGCGTGATGGCGGTGAGCACCGTCTTGCGCCCGGCCACCAGGGCGTAGCGGGAAAGCTTCCGCCACAGGTTCGGAGCGGAATACCAGTGGTCGGCGCGGTAGCGGGATGGGAGTTGGGGTGGCATGGCGGTTCTCACTGGCTGACCGGTCCCATCGTCCCCTGCGTCGGCGGGGTCTCGCTCGCCGCGGTGCCTTGCTTCGGCTCCAGCTCGATCCCTTCGGCGGCGGCGAAGTCGGCGAGCGCCATGTCGGCGAGGGCCTTCTGCTCGGCTTCCTTCAGCACGGTGCCGCTCATGTCAACGCTGTCGCGGGCGACGCGGGCGCGGCCGGCGGCCTTGCTGCGCTCTTCCTCGACCATTTCCTCGAGGCGGTTGAGCGTGTCGCCCGAGCCGCCGAGGGTGCCGACCATGCCGGCCGCCATTTCATTGAGTTCAGCCATCGCTTTCTGGACTTTCATGTCGTCGATCCCGCGCTTGAGCGATTCGATCTTGTCGCGGGCGGCCTTGATCGCCACGTCGCGGGCGCGAACCAGCTCCTTGTAGCGGGTTTCGGCGGCCTGGAGTTGGGAATTCAGGTCCTCGTGCTGCTGGTCGGTGGTCTTGTAACGCATCGCCATCTCGCCGGCGGCCTCGCGCTGGCCGGCCTGGAGCAGCGCCTTGGTCTTGGCCTTGAGCTCGGTTTCCTCGGCATTGAGCTTCTTGACCTGGCCCATCAGCCGCTCGACCAGGCCGGCGTGCGCGGCCAGCCCGGCGTTGAATTCGCTGATCTGCTTGCGGAGGTTTTCCTTCTCCACGTCGAGCAGGGCTTCCGGGTTCTTCTTCTCGATTCCCCCGATGAAGAGGCCGAGGAATCCTTTGAATAGGTTGGCAATGCGGCGGAACATGGGTGGGAAAATGCGTGGATCGCGCTTCCATCATGGGTGAAATCACCGGGGCGGGGCAAGTACAAGCCATCCGCGGTTTCGGAATCGGTCGGTCCGGAGGAACTGAACCGCCAAGACGCCAAGTTCGCCAAGTTTGGATGCAATGGAGGAAGGTCAGGCAGGTGAGCCCCTCTGAAT
>CAMCYK010000105.1 GCA_945883695.1 Akkermansia muciniphila
ACCCTATGGATCCCTGCCGGAGAAGGACCGGAACTACTACGGCGAGATCACCGGCATCGACCGCAATGTCGGCAAGCTGCGGGCTGCGTTGCGCGAACTGAAGGTCGCGGACAACACGCTCGTTTGGTATACGAGTGACAACGGCGGCGCGGCGGGTCCGAAGTCCACCGGGAATCTGCGCGGTTCCAAAGGCACACTGTGGGAGGGCGGCGTGCGCGTGCCCGGTCTGATCGAATGGCCCGCGCGCATCGCGAAGCCGTTCGCCAGCGATGTGCCGCCCTCGACGCTCGACATTTACCCGACCCTCCTCGCCGCCACCGGCGCGGTCGCGCCCAGGCAGGTTCAGCCGCTCGACGGCGTGAATCTGCTGCCGCTGTTGGAGGGGCGGATGACCGCGCGCGGCAAGGCGCTTCCCTTCTGTGCCGACGCGCGGCGTCCCGCCGCCCACTCCGTGTGGCTCGACTGGCCATACAAGCTGCACACCGGTGCCAGCGCCAATCGCGGCAAGAGAGGCCCGGTCAGTGGTGAAGTGAAACCCGTGCTGCTTTACGACCTGTCGAAGGACCCCAACGAAACCACCGACCTGGCCGCGCAACAACCCGAACGCGTCACGGAAATGACCGCCGCGCTCGCGGCCTGGAGAAGGTCCGTCGGGAAAAGCCTCGCCGGTGCGGACTACGGTGAGCCGCTCAAGGAACCAGCGCCCGCGCCCAAGGCGCCGAGGAAGGAGAAGAAGAAGCGGCCGAGCCCGTGAGTATCGCGGTCCACAAGCCGGCGTCGAACATCCAAGAAGACGCAAGACTTGAAGACACAAGACGCAAGACGCAAGACGCAAGACGCAAGACGCAAGACTTGAAGACACAAGACGCAAGACGCAAGACTGGAGAGCGTGGGAGAGCTTCGCGCCGGACAAGCGCGGGGCTATTTCGTATCGGGAACCCAGGGCGTTGCCCTGGGCTGTGGTGTTTCACCCCCTTGGGGTTGAGATCCGCCATCTCCCATCTGCCATCTTTCAGCCCCGATCCCCAATCGCTCCCTGGGTTCGTGCGAAGGCGACCAGCGCTTCCTGCCCGCAGGATTCCAGCTCGGCCCATGGGATGAGGGTGCCGGGATCGATTTCCAGTTGTCCGAGCCCACGCCGGCAGGCATGGGTTCCGGGGATTTTCTGGAGAAGAGATGATCTCCGCCCGATCCACTCACCGCAGGCTCGTTTAAAAGCTTTGATGCCGGAATCAGCAAGCATAGCTTGTTCAGATGCAATCGGACAGGCATGTGCAAAGTGTAAAGGCGAATGCGAAAAGCAATCCCCTTACTATTGCCGAAACGATCCGGCTGGCGCGGTTGCGAGAGTTGGGCGGCTTGAGCACCGCACAACGGGATCAGCTGCGGGAAGCGCTGCGGCAACACCCTTCGGTGCTGGGATTTGAGGGGTGCGAAGACGTGCTGCAGCGGCTGGAGGCGGTCGAGGAACCCCCTGTGGCTTTTTCTGAAGCCGCAAGCCCGAACGCGGCGCAGTCCCGGCGCTTCTGGATCCCGGCGCTTGCCGCTGTTGCCGGCATTTGCCTGATCTTGGCGGGGTTATGGTGGCAGCGACCAGCGACCAACAGGCCGGTCGCTGCAAGCGGGGAGGCAGCCAAGCCAGCAGGGACGGCGTCGTCCCTCGGATTGCGGGAGCCGGAGACACCGCCGCAGGAAATGGCCAGTCACGCGGCCCCGGGCCAAGCGGGAGCGCCGGACCTGGCGGCTGAACCTTTGAAGCTGGAAGCAGAGGCGGATGTCCCTGTGCAAGTCGATGACAAGCCGCCCGTCTTGGATGAGCCTGTCATGAGGGTAACCGGAGCGGGTGCGGACCTGGTGCGCGAAGCCGATGGGGGTTTCCGACTCGGTTCGATGAATGGATCGACCACGATCCGGCTTTCCGGGAAAATGTCCCGTTTGCGGATCGGCGACATCAATGGTGAGGTGATACTCGATCTTTCGGAACTGCAGGCCGATGAGATCGACTTTGCGGGTTCCATCAACGGCAATCCCCGGATCACCGTCAGCACGCCAGGGGGGCGCACGGAATTCAGGCGCGATGTGGGTGGCAGCGCGGAAATCATTGTCAACGCGCCGGGGGGAGAGGTTGTTTTCCACTCGGACGCCAGCGGGCGCGCGCCCGTCTCCGGTGGCGTGGTTCTGAAGGTGGTCGCACAGTCGGTTGATCTTGCCGCGGGAGTATCCGGCGGCGCACGGGTAAGCCTCAGCTTGACCGACCCAGGAAAACTGCGGCACGGCCGGCTGGATGAAGGCGGCAGGGTCACCTATCGCAAGATGAGGCCGGAAGACCCGGAGCCGGATGTCTCGGGCGATTCAAGCGGATCCGGGCGGCTGTTGCTTGAATGATCACCACCGAAGGTGGCCTTGGATTTCGCTGGCTACCTGCTTCACGGCGAATCGCCCGAACCGCCGGCCCAACTATCCCGACAGTCCGGCTTCATGGGGATCACGGCGACGTCGCTGGACAGCCACAGGAGCGCAAGACGGAAGCCAGGAGCTTGGGAGGGCCTTCGCTCCGGGGAAGCGCGGGGCTTGGGCACCGGGCCAGCAGGCTGGCTCCGGGAGAGCGGCAGCAGGCTGCACGCAGTCCAAGCCCGGCCGTCCAAGCCGACTAAAGATCGGCGCTCCCTAGCGGCTGCGCCTCCACGCCCATCTTCCATCTTCCATCTTCCATCTTCCATCTGCGATCTTCCATCTTCCATCGTCGACGGTGCCGCAGTGCCCGACCTTCACGGCCACCTCGGCGGGCGGGGCGTGGGTAGAGGCGCTTGACGCGGAGCAGCGGCCACCGGCGGTGAAGGAGGAGGTCGAGCGGATGGCCGGCTCGATGGGGTGAAGTCTGGCGGCTTGCTTCACGGCGGGGAAGACCCTAACATCCCCCGTCAGGCCTCGTGCCCCTTTCCATGACGGACCCGCCGAACTTTTCCGAAACGCCGGAGCTGCTGAAGTCGCTCGGCACGGCGCTGGGACTGGGCTTGCTGGTCGGCTTGCAGCGGGAATGGGTGCGGGCACGGATCGCGGGAATCCGGACGTTCGCGCTGGTGACGCTGTTCGGTGGACTGAGCGGGGTGCTGTCGTTCACGCTGGGCGGCTGGGTGATCGGGGCGGGGCTGCTCGCTTGCGCGGCGATCGTGATCATGGGCGTGGTGGCGGAACTGAGGCAACCGGAGCCGGACGTCGGGCTGACCACGGAGATCTCGGTGCTGCTGATGTTCACGGTCGGCGCGATCGCGGTGCTGGGCCACCGGCTGGAGGCGGTGGTTTGTGCGGGGACGGTGATGGTGCTGCTGCAGAGCAAGGAGCCGCTGCACGGGATGGTGCGGCGGATCGGCGAGACGGACCTGCGGGAGATCGGGCGGCTGGTGCTGGCGGGGCTGGTGATCCTGCCGCTGCTGCCGAACCGGGAAATGGGCTATCTGGGCGTGCTGAATCCTTTCAAGGCCTGGCTGATGGTGGTGCTGATCATCGGGATCAGCCTGGCGGCCTATCTGGCGGGGAAAGCCTTCGGGGGATCGAAGGGCGCGCTGCTGGCCGGGGTGCTGGGCGGCCTGATTTCGAGCACGGCGACCACGGCCAGCGTGGCGCGGCGGAGCCGGGCGGCGGGCACGGTCGGGCGCTCGCTGGCGGCGATCACGCTGACGGCTTCGGCGGTGGTGTTCGTGCGGGTGATCATCGAAGTGATGGTCGCCGCGCCGGGGGCGTGGGGGGCGATGCTGCCGCCCTTGCTGGCGATGACCGGCTGGACGGCGCTGGTGGCCGCGGTGTCGCACCGCTTCGCGGCGCAAGCGGGGCGTCCGCCGGGCGAGGAAAGCACGCCCTCGGAGCTGAAGGGGGCGGTGATGTTCGGCTTGCTCTACGTCGCGGTGCTCTACGGGGTGGCGCTGGCGAAGGAGCATTTCGGGACGGCCGGGCTGTACACGGTGGCGGCGATTTCAGGGCTGACGGACATGGACGCGATCACGCTGTCGACCTCCGGGCTGGTGCAGAGCGGACATGTCGAGGCGGCCACCGGGTGGCGGGTGATCCTGCTGGGAGGGATCGCCAATCTGGCGTTCAAGGCCGGACTGGTGGTGGTGCTGGGCGGGAAGGGATATGTCCGGCCGACCATGGCGGGTTTTGCGGCGATGCTGGCGGGTGGCGGGGTGATCTTCGCGGTGTGGCCGTGAGGGGCAGGAATGCCCTTGGAAGTGAAGATGGCCAAGCACGGAACACACGGAAAATGAGTCGAACATCCAGATTCGGCCACGTATCTTACGGGTGAGAGTAAACACTGTCCCAACTATCTAATCTTCCGTGTGTTCCGAGTGTTCCGTGGTTCTCATTTCTGATGGTCGGATGGCGGGTGGGTGGGTTCGTTCCCGGGGGTGAGGCGGGCTGCCGGGGGTGGCTTCGTTTACAAAGTGCGGCGGTCATAGACGCGCCGCTACATCGGAGGGCTTCAGCTCGCGGGAGAAGACGGCGTAGACGGCGGGGACGACGAAGAGGGTGAGCAAGCCGGAGAAGATCAGGCCGCCGACCACCGCGATGCCGAGCGACTGGCGGGAGCCGGCCGAGGCACCGAGCGAGAGGGCGATCGGCAGGATGCCGAGGATGGTCGCCAGGCTGGTCATCAGGATCGGCCGGAGGCGCGAGACGGAGGCATCGAGCACGGCCTCGAGTTTCCTCATGCCCTGTTCCTTGCGCTGGTTGGCGAACTCGACGATCAGGATGCCGTTCTTGGTGACCAGTCCGACCAGCATGATGATGCCGATCTGGCTGAAGACGTTGAGGGTTTGCCCGGTGAAGTGGAGCGTGAGGAGGGCGCCGGCCAGCGAAAGGGGCACGGTGAGGATGATGATCAGCGGGTCGATGAAGCTTTCGAACTGGGCGGCGAGGACCAGATAGATGATCAGCAGCGCGAGCAGGAAGGCGAAGAGCAGGCTGGACGAGCTTTCGGCGAAGTCGCGCGACTGCCCGGCGAGCGAGGTGCGGAAGCCTTCGGGCAGGACTTCGGCGGCGATGCGGTCGAGCTCGGCGATGCCGTCGCCGATGGTTTTCCCCGGGGCGGGCGAGCCCTGGATGGTGGCGGAGACCGAGCGGTTGAAGCGGAAGATGGCGGCCGGGCTGGCGGACTCCTCGAAGCTGACGAGGTTGTCGAGCGAGACCATCTCGCCGCCCTTGGCCGGGACGAACAGCTTCTTCAGGTCGCCGGGGTCGTTGCGGTCCTGGCGCTGCATCTGGCCGATCACCTGGTACTGCTTGCCGTTTTTCAGGAAGTAGCCGAAGCGGCGTCCGGAGTAGGCGAATTCGAGGGTGCGGGCGATTTGCTCGACGGAGATCCCGAGTTCCGCGGCCTTGTTGCGGTTGATCGAGATGATACCTTCGGGCCGGTTCACCTTGAGGTCGGCGTCGATCTGGCGCAGCAGCGGGCTCTTGTTGGCGGCGTCGAGGAAGTCCGGCAGGACCCCGATCAGCGACTCGAGGTCCGGGGCTTGCAGGACGTAGGACAAGGGTTGTCCGGAGCGGCGGTCGCCGATGGTCGGCGGCTGGGTGGCGAAGGCCCGGACCCCGGTGAAGGTTCCCATGTCTTCCATGATCTGCTTGTGAATGTCGGCCTGGCTGCGGGACCGTTGGTCGGGCGGCTTGAGATAGATGTTCTGGCTGGCGAGGCTGGCCTCGGTGCGGCCCATGCCGCCCATGATGGTGAAGGTCCGGTAGGTCTCGGGAATACTGTCGTCGACGTAGGTCGCGATCTTGTCCATCCAGCTTTCGGTGAACTCGTAGCTGGATCCCTCGGGGGCCGTCACGCTGATGCGGATGTTCTCGCGATCCTCGAGCGGGGCGAGCTCGCGCGGCACCACCTGGACCAGCCAGACGATCAGGAGGGCATTGCCGGCGAGGATCAGGAAGGCGGCCCAGCGGACTTTCAGGAAAAGCCCCAGCAGGGAGCGGTAGCTGCTGCCGAGGAACACGAAGAACGGCTCGGTGGCGCGGTAGAACCAGTTCGCGCCGTGGTCGTGCTTCTTCAACAGCAAGCGGCACATCATCGGTGACAGCGTCAGCGCGACGAAGGCGGAGACCAGCACGCAGCCGGCGAGGGTGATGCCGAATTCGCGGAACAGCCGGCCGGTGAGTCCCGACAGGAAGATGATCGGGAGGAACACCGCGGCGAGGGCGATGGTGGTGGAAATGACCGCGAAGTAGATTTCCTTCGAGCCCTTGATCGCGGCTTCGAGCGGCGGCATGCCGTCCTCGATCTTGGCGTAGATGTTTTCCAGCACCACGATCGCATCGTCGCAGACCAGGCCGATCGCCAGCACGATGGCGACCAGGGTCAGGACGTTGATCGAGAAGCCGGCGAGATACATGATGAAGAAGCCGGAGATGATGCTCACCGGGATCGCGATCACCGGGATGATCGTCGAGCGCCAGTCGCGCAGGAAGAGGAAGATGATCAGGGCGACCAGGCCGAAGGCGATGACCAGGGTTTCCTTCACTTCCGAGACCGAGCGGCGGACGAAGCGGGTGAAGTCGTAGCCGACCTCGACGGTGACGTCGGAGGGGACCTGCTTTTTGACCACCTCGAGCCGCCGGTAGAACTCGTCGGCGATGGCGATCGCGTTGGTGTTCGGTTGCGGGATGATGGCGACGCCGATCGAGAACACGCCGCCTTCCTTGGTGCCGGTGCGGAGGTTTTCGGCGGCGAGTTCGGCGTGGCCGATGTCGCGGAAGTGGATCTGGCGGCCGGCTTGCTCCTTGATGATGAGGTTCTCGAAGTCCTCCGGCGTATCGAGCCGGCCGAGGGTGCGCAGCGAGATCTCGGTGGTGCTGCCTTCGAGCCGGCCGCTGGGGAGGTCGACGTTCTGGGCGTCGAGCGCGGCCTGGACATCGAGCGGCGTGACGCCGTGGACGGCGAGCTTGACCGGGTCCATCCAGAGCCGCATCGCGAAGCGTTTTTCGCCGAAGATGCGGACCGACGAGACGCCGGGGATCGTTTCCATCCGTTCGCGGATCAGGCGGTCGGCGAGGTCGCTGACTTCCAGGATGTCGCGCTGGTCGCTGCGCATCGAGAGGAAGAGGATGGGGCTGGAATCCGCGTCGGCCTTTTCGACCACCGGCGGGTCGGCGTCGACCGGCAGGTTGCGGATGGCGCGGGAGACCCGGTCGCGGACGTCGTTGGCGGCCGCGTCGAGATCGGTGTCGAGGGTGAACTCGACGGTGATGGTCGAGCGCTCCTCGCGCGACTCGGAAGCCATCGTGCGGATGCCGGAGATCCCGTTGATCACGGCTTCCAGCGGTTCGGTGATCTGGGAGGCGATGACTTCCGGATTGGCGCCGGGGTAGCGGGTCTGGATGGTGACGATCGGGGGATCGACCGCCGGGTATTCGCGGACACCGAGGAAGGTGAAGCCGGTGATCCCGAAGAGGACGATGACGAGCGACATCACCGTGGCGAGCACGGGGCGCTTGATGCTGGTTTCGGCGAGACTCACAGGCGGGCGGATGGGAAATCAGGGCGCGACCGGCTTGACCGCCACGCCGGGGCGGAGGCGCAGGATGTTGGTGGTGAGCACGGGGTCGCCCTCGTTCAATCCGCGGAGGATCTGGACCTGGTCGGCGGTCCGCATGCCGATTTCGACGACTTGGAAGGCGGCCTTGCCGTCGCGCAGGACGAACACCCCGTGGCCGCGGGCCGAGGGCACGACGGCCTGGGTCGGGACCGCGAAGCCGTTCTCCACGGTATCGAGCTGCAGGGTGACCTCCGCGAAGCCGCCGGGCAGCAGTCCTTTCGGATTGGAGCAGATTCCGCGGACCCGCAGGCTGCGGGTGGCGGCGTCGGCGGCCGGTTCGATGACGGCGATCTCCCCTTCGAACACGTTGGCATTGCCGGCGACGGTGAAGGTGAATTTCTGGCCGGTTTTGATCTCGCTTGAGTAGCGTTCCGGCAGCGGGAAATCGACCTTGATGCGGGACAGGTCCTGCAAGTTGGTCAGCACGGTCTCGGGCTTGACCAGCGCGCCTTCGCTGACCAGCCGGACCCCGGTTTGGCCGGCGAAGGGGGCCCGGATCCGGGTTTTGGCCAGTTCGACCTGCTGGGTGGCCTTCTGGGCTTTGAGGATTTCGACTTCGGCGAGGGCGAGGTCGTAGTCCTGGCGGCTGATCGCGCGCTGGGGCAGCAGGGCTTCGGTGCGGGCTTTATTGGCCTCGGCGAGACTCAGGCGGGCCTCGATCTCGGCGAGTTCGGCGGCGAGGTCGGCGTCGTCGAGGATGAACAGGATGTCGTTCTTCTCCACCTTGGCCCCTTCGGTCATTTCGACCTTGGCGAGGCGTTTGGTGAGTTCGGGCACGATATCGACCGCTTCGTTCGCGCGCAGGGTGCCGACGGTGCTGACCGAATTCACCATCGGCACGGATTTGACGGTGAAGACTTCCGCGGCCACCGGGGCACCCGGGGCTTGGCCGCGCAAGGTGGGCGGGGCAAGCAGCAGGGTGCAGGCGAGGAGAAACGGAAACGGCTGGGGCATGGGTGACAGGTTGGGTGAGAGGCGGAACCGCCGGATTCCTTCCCGAAATCCCGCGGGGGAAGGCCGCTCCGGCCCGACCCCGGAAGGTCCGGGAGGACGGCAATTCGGCAAGGCCGGAATCGTCCCACGGGGAGGGAGGTCAGGCAATGCCAAGCCCGCGGCGGAGGGCTGAAATGGCGCGCGGCGGGCTCAGGCCAGTTCGGCCGGGAGCAGCAGGCCGTGGCCGATCAGCTCGCGGACCAGTCCGGCGATCTGGGGGGCCAGCTCCGCCATGTGCTCGAAGCGCGGGGTGGCGCGCAGTTCGGCGACCATGGCGGAGGGCGGCTGCCCTTCGCGGCAGAGGGCGAGCAGGCGCAGCAGGAATTCGTCGATTTGCCCGTTGTAGCTGAGTTCGGCGGGGCTCATCAGGCGGATGGTCCGCGCGCCCCAGCCCTGGTCCAGGATCAGGTCGGTCTGGGCGTGGACGCCGGCGGGGACGGTGTAGCGGGCTTCGAGCAGCGCATCCTCGGAGGGATCCGCGCGGGCGAGCCAGGCCTGGCCCTCGACAACACGCCGCAGCTCCGGCCCGGCGACGTTCTCCAATTTCCCGAGGCTGCGGGCATCGGAGCGGACCCAAGGCACGTCGCCCCGGTGGATGACGAGAAATCCCGAGTGGATCCGGCGGGCTCCGATTTCGCGGAAGTGATCCATCCAGCGGTCCATTTCGGCCGCGTCGGGTGCCCGCCCGCGTCCGGACTCGCGCAGCCAGCGCTGGGCGTATTCGGCCGGGCCGTGGGTGATTCCGCGGAACAACCAGGCGCCGCAGCCGCTCCCTTCCAGCCACGAAAGCGGGCGCTGCGAGGATTCGTCGCGGCCGTCGTCGTGCCAGTTGAGGAGCATCACGGCGATCCCGCCGGGCAGCAGGAAGTCGGGGAGGCGGCGTGCGAGCTGTTCGCAGAGCGAATCCCCGCGGCAGCCGGAGTCGCGGTAGATGAAGGTCGAGCCCGGCGACAGGACGAAGGGCGGATTGCAGGTGATCACGTCGAAGCGGCGGCCCTCGACCGGCTCGAACAGGTTGCCGGTGAGGAATTCGACGGGTCGACCGCCGGCGAGCCGGGCGTTGAAGCGGGCGAAGCCGATGGCGCGCTCGTTGAGGTCGCTGGCGGTGACCTCGCAATCGGCCGCCGCCTGGTGCAGGGCGACCCAGCCGCCGCCGGTGCAGAGGTCGAGCACGCGGTCGCCGGACCGCACCGGCATCAGGGCGCCGAGCAGGCGGGTGCTCATGCCGATCCCCATGGTGTAATCGGTTTTCCCGGAGGCCAGGGCCGCCAGATGGTCGCAGGCGAACCAGCCGTCCCCGTCCGCTTCCAGGCGGGCGACCGAGCGGATGAGATCGTTGCCGAGCGGTTCGATCAGGCCCAGCCGCATCAAACCTTCGAGATCCTGGCCGAAGAGGGCCAGGGCGTGGAGCCCGGAAACCGGTTCACCGGCGTCGAAAAGGCGGCTGACGATGACGATCGGGGAGTCGTGCGGGAAGGTGCGGCTGACCACCGCGACCCGGGCGAAGGGATCGGTGAGCGACTTCAATCCCAGCTCGTCGAGCCTCGCGGCGGTGTAGCCGGCCCTCTTGAGCGCCGTTCGGAAAGGTGCCGGATCCCATGCGGCGAGGGCGGACTCGGAAAACATCGGGAGTGGTCAGGGGGCGACCCGGGTCACTTGGAAAAATCCGGCGGGCAGGGTGCGGGGGACGGTGTGCGACGTTTCCGGACCGGTGGCGGTGAGGGTCGTGATGCGGGCGAACGGTGCTCCCAGATCGGGGCTGTAAAGGACCGAGTAAGCCTCGCCCGAAACGCTGGGCCAGGTGAGCCGCAGGCCGCCGGTCGCCGGATCTGCCGGGGTCGCGACCACGTTGAAGAAGGACGTGGGGTCCCGCGGATCGGTGCCAAGGCGGTATTCATCGGTGTCCGACAGGCCGTCGTCATCGGAGTCGAGCCCCGAATTGCTGACCGCGGGGTCCAGCCGGACCAACTCCTCGTAGGCGTCGGGCAAGCCGTCGCCGTCGGTGTCGGGGGAGACGATGGCGCTCACCGGATAGGGAATCCCGCCGGAAGGAAAAACCCGGTAGGTGAAGACGAGGCTTTTCCAGCGCAGGGTGAGGTCTTCCCCGACGGTGGGGCCCGCGGGTGCGCCGGAACTGCTGTAGGAGCTGATGAGCACGTCCTTCAGGGTGATTTCCCAGACGTTGACCTGGCCATCCGGGGTCAGCTTGGCGACGTCCAGCTTCACCTCCGTGAAATGCTTGCCGGTGGCGCAGGCTATCATCAGCAGGGGGCTGGCCTTGTCGACCGGGCGGTGGCAGGTGAGCTTGAAGCCTTGGTCATCCTTGCCGGAGGAGAAAGCAGCCACCGCCGCCCAATCCTTGTGGCCGGGGTCGGTCGCTTCGCCCGCGAATTCCGGTCCGAAGTCAAGCCAGGCGCGCAGGTTGGCGGAAGCACCGGGCGAGAGGGCCAAGAGCGCGCCACCGACGATGGCTGCGAGAGTTCTCATGGCGGGAAGTTCAGGGATTTCCGGTGGGATCGGTCCGGGTGTCGAAGGTGACCACTACCGCTTCGTCGCGCTGAGGGCGGTATTCGTAGGTGATCTTGGTAAAGTTCAAACTCAGGCTCTCCGTCGGCAGTTCACCGGCGGGACTGCCCGAGCTGCTGTAGGATGAGACCAAAACGTTCTCGAGCGTGATGAAATAGAATTCCTGCGGCGCTTCAGGGGTGCCGGGTTCCGGATTACGCCGGACCACGAAATTGACGGTAGGAATGCGCTGGCCGGTGGCGCAGGCAAGCATCATTTTGGGGCTGGAAGTGTCGGTCTTTTTAGTGACGGTAAACTCCTTGAAGGTGGCCTTGCCGGCCCCGCCGCCGCCCGCAACCGGCGTATTGCTGAGTCCCCAGGAGAAACTCAGGATATCGATCTCGTCCTTGTGCTTGTCATCGACCGACTCGCCCTTGATGCCGTCGATCTTGAGGAAATAGTCAACGGCGGCGGCACCCGCAGGGGTCAGGGTAAGGGCCGAAACCGGTGCCACCAGGGCAAGGGTCCGCGAGAACATCGGGTTTAAGTTCATGGACGGTCCTATGAACAAATTTCCGCGCGATGTCAATAAGGCTCTCTATTTCAGGATCGCCTGAAGCTCCCAGGTGCGCTTGGCCCGGGGCGTCCCCGGTCCGTTGTAGCCCAGCAGGCGAAAACCCTTCGCTTCTTTAGTCTTTGCCACGAGAGCGGCATCGAGGGCGGTCCGGGCTTTCGCGATGTTCTCCTTGGAGTCGGTGCCCTGCCACGTGTAGCTGAGCGTGATGGTGGCGGGGACGTCGCGCACTTCCACCTTGGCGCCGTCGGGACCGGTGGTTCCGACCTTCCCGTTCTGGTAGAGGAAGGCCATCGACGATTGCTCGAGCTTCCCGTCCTCGCCCGCCATGCCCATTTCGACCGGGGCGGTCATCGGGATGTCATGCTTCTTGATGTGCATGAACAGGGTCCAGAACGCGCTGGTTTCGCCCTTGCCGTTGGTGAAAGCGGCCCGGTAAGCGGGATAGGTTTTCTCGCTGACCTGGTCGTAGGGCCCCGGCTTCGGCCAGTCCTGAGGCAGCGGGGCTTCATCGACGTAGGCGGGCGCGGGTTGTGGCTCCGGCGGGTCGCCGGCTTGCAGGTTGCAGGCGGCGAGCAGGGCGAACAAGGGGAAGAACTTCTTTTTCACGAACCCAAGAAAGCGAGGGAGTGACAGGGCGCAAGGGATATCTTACGCTGCCTCACTTGCCGAAGATCTTGCCGAAGAACGTCTTCATCGCCTCCCACGAGGCCTGGTCGGCTTTCTCATCGTAGGCGGCACCCTTGGCCGGATCGTCGCCGGCCATTTTCTGGGTGAAGGCGTGCACCGCGTCGTCGTAGGCGACGAAGGTCAGGTCGGCGCCGGCCGCTTTCATCTCCCGCTTGAAGGCCTCGACCTGGACGGGCGGCACGAAGGGGTCGACCGCGCCGTGGAGGACCAGCACCCTGGCCTTCACGCCGTCCTTGGCCGCGGACTTGCCTGCCGCGGGATCGAGTCCGCCGTGGAAGGACACCACGCCGGCGATGTCGGCGCCGCCGCGGGCGAGTTCGAGCACGCCGGTGCCGCCGAAGCAGTAGCCGATCGCGGCGGTCTTCGCGGGATCGGTGCGCTCGTCCTTCTGCAGGACCTCGAGGCCCGCCTGCAAGCGGCCGCGGAACAGGTCGCGGTCGGTCTTGTATTTGCCCGCTTCCTGGCCCGCGGCGGGTGGCACCGGGCGGATGCCCTTGCCGTAGATGTCGGCGGCGAAGACATTGTAGCCGAGTTCGGCGAGCATCCGCGCGCGCATCTTTTCGTAATCGGTGAGGCCGGTCCACTGGTGGATGACCAGCACCGCCGGGCGCTTGCCGGTGACGGCGTCGTCGTACACGTGGAAGCCTTCGAGGGTGACGCCGTCGTGCTGGTATTCGACGGATTTTTCAACCAGGGCGGCGGAGGCGGACACGGCGGCGAGGAGGGACAGGGCGAGAACTTTCATCCCTGCCAGCAAAGCGAGGCGGGCGGGTCTGTCAATTTTCCGGTAACGGATCCGCCGGGTTGCTTCTGGGGAGGGTATGACGCCAGACTCCACCGACCGCCGCATGCAATCGCACGATCCCCATTCACCGCTCGGCGGGCTGTCCCCGGCGGACCTGCTGCGGCAGGGGGCGGCGGAGGACACGCTGCTCGACGGGCCGCGCGAGGCGTTCGAGCCGCCGTCGCTGATGGAGCTGGCGGCGATTTTCCCGCAGTTCGAGATCCTTGAATTGATCGGCCAAGGCGGGATGGGTGCGGTTTACAAGGTCCGGCAGCGGCACTTGGATCGGGTGGTGGCTTTGAAGATCCTGCCGCCGGGGATCGGCGGCGACGGGGCCTTCGCGGACCGCTTTGCGCGGGAGGCGAAGGCATTGGCGAAGTTGAATCATCCGGGCATCGTGACGATCCACGAGTTCGGTTGCAGCGGCGGGCTCTATTTCATCGTGATGGAATTCGTCGACGGGGTGAATCTCCGGCAGCTTCTCAAGGGCGGCCGGATTTCGCCGCGCGAGGCGCTGGCGATCGTGCCGCAGATCTGCGACGCGCTGCAGTTCGCCCACGACCTCGGGATCGTCCACCGCGATATCAAGCCGGAGAACCTGCTGATCGACCGTCGCGGCCGGGTGAAGGTCGCGGACTTCGGCTTGGCGAAGCTGGTCGGTGGTGACCCCGACGAGGAAGCGGCCGCGATCTTCGCCAGCGGATCCTTGCAGACGGAAAGCGGCAAGGTGATGGGCACGCCGCGCTACATGGCGCCGGAGCAGATCGAGCGGCCGGCGGAGGTCGATCATCGTGCCGACATCTATGCGCTCGGCGTGGTGTTTTACCAGATGCTGACCGGCGAGCTGCCCGGCGAACGGCTGGAGGCACCGTCGCGGAAAGTGAGCGTCGACGTGCGGCTGGACGAGATCGTGCTGCGGGCGCTGGAGAAGGATCCCGAACTGCGCTTCCAGCAGGCGAGCGTGATGAAGACGCGGGTGGAGGAGACGCAGGGCGAGCCTGCCGCGAGCAGCGGGTCCGGCCGCGGCCGGTGGGGCGTAATCCTTCAGGTGGCGGGGCTGGTCCTGCTGCTTGCCGGCTTCTCCGGGATACTGCGGCCTTCGGGCGGAGCCCAGATCACGGCGATCTACGAGTTGAAATCGGGGGATGCGGAGCAGGTCGCCATCGCGCTGGAAAGAATCGTTCGCGAACAAGGACCGAGCGGGACGCTCGCCCGCAGATCCGACGGTCGCGGCTGGTGGATCTCCGTTTATCATCGCGAAGCGGATGTCGCGAACGAGGAGATGAACCGCATCCGGAAGGGCGTCGTGAGCTCGCTGGATGAGGCGGTGGGCGGGATTGTGGAAACCCGGTCGGTGAATGCCGCGGTTCTGGGAGCGTGGGGTCGGATTCTGCCGGGATTTCTTCTGGCCGGGGTATGGACCGGCTTCGCCGGGGCGCTGCTACTGGTTTCCGCGCGACCCGGCCACAACGGGTCGCGGCCGGGGAAGATTGCGCTGGCTTCCTTTCTCGCCGCGCTGGCTGGCACCGGGGCACTGTTCTCGTTCGCGCCGATGAAATGGCGGCTTCATGCATTGGGCTTTGGCGTCATCGCTTTGCTGATTGCGCTCGCCTGCGGGCTTGTGGGCAGACATTCCCGGCAAGGTCGAATCGCGTTGGCCGGGGTATGGGTAGTCGTCTTTCTATGGGCCGTCTCGGTGGCTTGGAGCTTCATCACCTTTCCTCAAGCAAAGCCGTACGGCTTTGAGGTCGTGCCGCTGGACCGTGCCGCGACGGGCGATCCCGCCATTTCCGTGTCCTCCATTCTGGTGCAGAACCACGATTGGTCACCCCATCGCGAAGGAGTCGCGGAACCATGGCTGGAACAGATCGACGCGGGCGATTTTGGCCCTGCCTACGCCGCGCTTGCCCAAGCCACGGCTTCGCATGTGTCCGCGGAAAACTGGGCGTCTGCCACCGCGGCCGCGCGGGAACCTTTGGGAGCGCTGGTCTCGCGGGAGTTCATGTCTCGCGAATGGGCAGGCAAGGTGACCGGGGTCCCGGAGGGTGAAAGCATGATGGTGCGTTTCAAGACCCGCTTCGAATTCAAGGACCAAGCGGTGGAAACCGTGGTGCTCGTGCTGGACGGCAACAATTGGAAGCCCGCCGGCTACTTCATCCGCTGAAACCCCAAGCGAAGCAGCCGTGACCCCGCAACCGACCAACGACCTCTTCGCCACCACCCGGTGGACCCTGGTGATGGCGGCCGGCGGGGCTGAGGCGGCCGGGGCTTTGGAGGAGCTGTGCGCCGCCTACTGGTTTCCCGTTTACGCCTATGTCCGCCGCCGCGGATTCGCCCGGGAGGATGCGGAAGATCTGACACAGGGGTTTTTCGCCAGCCTGCTGGCGCGCGGCGACATCGCCGGCCTGCGGCGGGAGAACGGGAAGTTCCGCGCCTTCCTGCTGGCGGCGGCGAAGCACTTCCTTGCGAACGAGCGCGACAAGCTGGGCCGGCTGAAGCGCGGTGGCGGAGCCGCGCACCTGTCGCTCGATTGGCAGGAAGCGGACGCGCGCTTCCGCCTCGCCGACGAGTCGTCGCTTTCGCCCGACGCGGCCTACGACCGCGAGTGGGCGACGGCCTTGCTCGAGCGGGTGCTCGCCACTTTGGAATCCGACGCGTCGGCGGCGGGGGAAGGCGAACGCTTCGGGCATCTCCGGAGCTATCTTTCCTTCGACCGCGCGCAAATCCCCTATGCGACCGCGGCGGCCGCGCTGGACATCGACGAGGGAGCGGTTAGAGTCGCCGTGCATCGACTGCGCGGCCGCTACCGGAAGCGGCTCCGCCAGGAGATCGCGCGGACCCTCGCGGCCGCGGATCAGGTCGACGAGGAGTTGCGGATTCTGATGAACGCGTTCCAGTGAGCCCGGGAATGAGGGGCCGCAGCCGGTCGTCTTTGGAATCGCATCTTCCCGCCGCGGGGCTCAAGGTGGGCGCGTGAACCTGCGATCCATGCGCCCGGGCGAGGAGGCCGCCGTCGCCGCCCTGATCCACCGCTCGACCAACTCCTGGTACCGGGAGAATCTCGGCCGCGAGATTTTCAGCGGGCCGCCGGAGGATTGCTGGATTTTCACCGAGACCTACGGGGCGCTCGATCCCGGGTGCTGCCTGGTCGCGGAGATCGACGGGAAGATCGCGGGGTCCTGCTTCTACCACCCGCGCGACAGCCATGTCGGCCTGGGGATCATGAATGTCGATCCCGCACACGCCGGCCATGGCGTGGCGCGGGCGCTGCTAGCAGGCGTGCTGGAGCGCGCCGGCGAGCTGCCGGTGCGGCTGATGTCGAGCGCGCTGAACCTGGACTCCTACTCGCTCTATACCCGGGCCGGATTCAGCCCGGTGGCGGTCTATCAGGACATGGTCCTGCCCTTGGACCGGCCGCCGCCGCCGCCGCCCCTGCTTCCGGGCACGGTGCGCCTGGCGAACATGGCGGACTTGTTTCCGATGGTCGATCTGGAGACCGAGGTCGCGGGCATCCACCGGGCGAAAGATCTGGCTCACTTCCTCCGCAATCCGGGCGGCCACTGGACCACCTTCGTGCATCGCGACGCCGCCGGGAAAATCGACGGCTGGCTGGCCTCGGTCGATCATCCCGGCTGCCGGATGATCGGGCCCGGGGTGATGCGGGACGACGGCACCGCTTTGGCGCTGATCCACGCGCAGTTGGCGCATCGACGCGGCACTTCGCCCGTGTTCCTGATCCCGACTCATGAGATGGCGTTGGTCGAGGAACTCTACGGCTGGGGCTGCCGCAATGTGGAGCTGCACTTCGCCCAGGTCCGCGGGCCCTACACCCAGCCGGAGGGGGTCATCATGCCGAGTTTCCTGCCGGAGAGCGGGTGAGGCGCGGTGCTTTCGGCGGATCGCAGGGGTTCACGGAAGAGTCGGTTTGTCCGGCGGAGCTTTGGCGACGATCTTCCGGCCGAGCGCGGGCGAGCAGATCGCCACCGTCATCCCCACCATGCAGGGGACGATACTCCGCAGCGCCACGTGAATCGGGCTTTCCGCGCCGTCCAGCAGCATCGGGTCGATCCCGCGGTACATGGCAAGCTGGTGGAGTCCCGTGGGGGCGGCACCGAGATGGCTCAGGAAAAACCAGAGGCCGGTGATGAGCAGCCCGAACCCGTAGAGGTCGCCGCGCGAGATCGCCGCGACCGGCAACGCGGGATCGGAAGCGCCGGTGACCTTCTCGGCGATACGGCCGGCGAAGATCCAGGTGACGAGCGCCAGAAGCAGGTAAGCGACGGGCATCAGGAGCATCACGCCGTAGTTCATCCAACCGAGATGGCCGAATCCGGCGAGCGAACCGAGGGCCGTGAGCAAGCTGGCCAGTCCGCTCGCCAACCAGTAGATCGCGAACAGGCGGAGGACGATGGCCACCACCATCGAGGCGCAGAGCGGTCGTTCATTCACCCCGTCATCGGAACAGGGTGCGGGTCTTGTGAAAAGGTGAATCAGGCGAAGGCGGTCCCTTCGTAGAGCTCCGCGAAGGGGAGTTCCGCTTCGATTTCCGGAAGGGCGATCACCGCGTCGCGCCCCGTGTATTCCTCGACCTCGAAGCCCCCGGCGGCGCGGCGGCGGCAGGCGACCACGCGAGGCCGGACGGATTCGACGAGCAGCAGGACTTTGAGCGATGACAAGCCGCTGGCTCAGGTGCAGAGCGGCATGCAGAGCTTCATCAGGGAAGGATCGATCTGATACTTCGAATCGACCACGGTGCTGATCGGCAGGTGGCCGAAGGTGCCGTCGCGGTAGACCATGATGGCGTTGGTTTCGCCGGCTTCCAGCGAGTCCACCGCGGCAATGGCGAACTTGTAAGCCATGATCCGGTCGTGGACGGTCGGCGAGCCGCCGCGCTGGACGTGGCCGAGCACGGTCAGGCGGGCTTCCATGCCGATCGCGTCGTTGATGTAGCGGGTGGTGTACTCCGCCATCTTGGTGCCTTCGGCGACGATCGCGATGATGTGGCTGCGGCCCTCGTGCTTGATCTCGTATTTCAGCTTGGTGCCGATCTTTTCGAGGTCGAATGGGATTTCGGTGGTCAGGCAGACCTCGGCGCCGCAGGCCAGCGCGCTGACCATGGCGAGGTAGCCGCAGTGACGACCCATCACCTCGATGACAAAGGCGCGGGAGAAGGACGTGGCGGTGTCGCGGATCGAGTCCACCGACTGGCGGATCATGTTCAGCGCGGTATCGACGCCGAGGCAGTAGTCGGTGCCGGCGATGTCGTTGTCGATGGTGGCCGGGATGCCGGCGAAAGGGACGCCGAAGTCGCTGTAGAACTGGTTGAGGGCGCGGAAGGAGCCGTCGCCGCCGATCACCACCAGTTTCTTGATCCCGCGGCGCTCGAGGTTTTCGAAGGCCTGGCGGCGGAACTCGATATCGAAAAAGCGCTTCGAGCGGGAAGAGCGGAGGAAGGTGCCGCCGCGGTGGAGGACTCCGGAGATCAGGTCGCGGTTGGACTCGACGATCTTGTCGTCGATCAGCCCGCGCAGGCCGTCGTAGACCAGCCACGGCTTGTAGCCGCGTGACGCCGCGTAATCGGCGGCGCATTTGACGGCGGGGTTCATGCCGGCCGAGTCGCCGCCGGAGGTGAGAATGGCAAGGCCTTCGCTCATGAGGTGCGGGCGGAGGGAACGGGACCGCCCGCGGACTGGCAAGCACGGGATGTGCCGGGTGCGATTTCCCGGCGATGACAAAAATAACCGGGCCCGGTGGGAACCTCCGAAGCGGATGAACCTGAGGGTCTTGGAGGGGCCGTCGTCGCCGGTTGCCGGCGGCGGGCAATAAAACTCCGGCAGATCGGGAATTTGATGGCGTTATGGAATAAGCCGGAATTGCGGGCGGTGGCAAGATGCCCGCTCGTGCCGGACGGGGGATTTGCCTCGGGTAACACCGCGGCGCACGTGCTGTCGGGGAACTCGAAGTTGCTGGTCAAGCTGCGGGACGGCACGGTGGTGAGAAAGTTCGGAGCGTTGGAGGCGGCGGAAGGCGCGGATCTGGTGCGGCTCGCGGTCGGCGAGGAAGTGCCGCATTTCCTGGAGATCGCGGCGGCGGCGGGAGTCGCGACGGTCGGGACGCCGGTGTTGGCATCCGGCAATGCCGGTGGTGGCGGGACCGTGGGATTTGAAGAGGGCAAGGTGCTGGGCGTCGGACCGGAGTCGATCGAGATCGATGCCGAGGTGATCCAAGGCAACAGCGGCGGGCCGATCCTGCACGGGACGACCCGCGAGGCGCTGGGGGTGGTGACGCACCTGACGGCGGAGCGGAAGGACGAGTGGGCGAAGGAGACGCGCTTCGCCGGGGTGCGGCGTTTTGGCTGCCGACTCGACCGGAACTGGAAGTGGAAGGTCGTGCCGGTGGAGGTTTTTCTCAAGGAAGGCAAGGCGATCTTGGCGGTGCAGCAGCAGTCGGAGCTGATGATCGCGGCACTCAGCCTGTCGCAGTGGAGTTCGCCGGTCTTCCAGCAGCAGCGGGACAACCCGCTTTCAAGGGACATCGCCGCGCTCCAGAGCTGGATCGAACAGCAGCAAAAGGGCGGTCAGCGCTTCAGCGAAACCGACCGCAAGAAGCGACTGCGTGGAATCTTCGACAGCGCCCGCCACCGCTCGCGGAGCCAGATGGCTACCCTCAAGAGCGACGGGTTCACCTGGTTCCATCGCGAGTCGGCGACCCAGGAAGCCCTCCAGCGGGCGGAGATCGACAAGGCCTACGAAAGCACCGTGACCGAACTGCGATAGGGGCGCTCCTGGAGATTGAGATTGGCGGATCGATGCCGAAGCCCTTCTAAACGCCAGCCATTTTGTCGTAGACGGCCGATTGGAAACCTGCTTTTCTTTTCCCCGAGCTCGTCCCTCCTCTGATGAAAGCCAACGACTTGAAGGAACTCTCCCCGCTCGAAAAAGTGACCCTCCCCACCGCTGCCATGCCGGGGCGGATGGCCAGCCTCGGGCGCTCGATGAAGCGCCCGCCGCGGCGCCTGCTCGGCCAGTTCGGCGGGGAGAACGCCGGCGGCCAGGCCTACCACGTAATGAGCCGCACCGCGGGCGGCGCGAAGCTGTTCGGCGACACCGAGAAGGAGGCCTTCCTCCGGCTGATGTGGCGGATGGCGAAATTCTCGGGGGTGGGAATCCTCACCTACGCGGTGATGGCCAACCACTTCCACATCCTGGTGAAGGTCCCGGAGCGGGCGAAGTTCCTGAGACGCTTCGAAGGCGAGGGCGGCGAGGCGAGGCTGCTGGAGCACCTGTCGCTGCTCTACTCGAGAGCCTTCATCGCGGGAGTGAAAGCCGAACTCGCCCGGGTCCGGGAGGCGGGACGGGAAAGCGAGGCGGAGGCCATTCTCGACACCTTCCGCAAGCGCTTCTGCGACCTGTCGATCTTCGTCAAGGAGCTCAAGGAACGCTTCAGCCGTTGGTTCAACAAGCACCACGAGCGGCGCGGGACCTTGTGGATGGAACGCTTCAAAAGCGTGCTGGTCGAAGACG
>CAMCYK010000106.1 GCA_945883695.1 Akkermansia muciniphila
ACAGGGGGGGGGGACAGGGGGGGGAGTCAAATCCGCCGTCTGGAAATGATCGAGCGCCACACCCGGCCCCGGTCCGCCGCGAGCGGGTGCCGACGCGGGAGATGGGAGAAGGCCGCCTCGCCGACCGCTTCTTCGACCAGATTTGGCGAAATCATCGGCATGCTCGATGGCGAAGCCGGCCTGCCGGACGGAACCGCCGGCAACGTGAAGCTTTTCGCCAAGCACCGCTGCATCGGCGTCCGCGCCGATTGCGCCGAGCGCCTGGTCCCCCGATGCTCCAACCGGCATGCTCGGGGAGGCTTCTGAAGATCCGATTTGCCGGCAATCACATTTCGCCGGCGCGTAACCAGCGGAATGCTACCAGTTCGTAGCGGCGGCCGAATTTCAAGTTCACTTTGCGGGTCGGCGGCGCGAGGATGTCTGCGGCTTCGGCAGGATCGAGGAAGTTGCCGGTGCGGCGCACCACCGCTTCGCAGAAGGCGCGGGCGAGGACCCGTCCGTCGCCGTCGCGGGCGTCGCCGTAGCCGCGGATGGTGAAGGTGTCGTCGCGGGCGGAGAGAATCGGGGCCAGCGGGCGCAGGATGTCAGCCTGGCGGGTCCAGCCGGGCAGGCCATAGCCACTGAAGCCGACGGCGGCGGCGGGGAACCGGTATTCCGCGTCGGCCGCGCGCACCGGCACCGCGACCGCTTGGGTCGAGAGCGCTTCCATATTGGAGAACGGATTGGTGGCCGGGTTCTTCGCCACTTCGTTGAGGGCGGCTTGGAGGGTGCCGGCCAGGGCGAGATTGCCGGACGACAGCTGGCGGTTGACGAATTCCGCCAGCGACAGGAACGGCCCGCGGAGCCGGACCTGCGCGACCACCTGCTTGGCCAGCGCGTCCAGGAACTTGCCATCGACGGTGCGGTAGCCGGCGAACTCGTTGGCCTCGGGGAACGAGCCGGAGCTGCTGGCGGTGCCGGCCGCGCTGTCGCCGGCGATGCTGAAGCGGGTCAGCGGATAATCGGTCCCGTCCGAGAGCCCGGTGTCCCACGAGGCGCTGGAGACCCGGGTGTAGGGGACCCGCTGGTTGCGGGCATGGCCGAGCAAGGCACGCCAGGCGGTGACCGAGGTCGAGTTGACGTTGAACATCCCTTCGACCTCGAGCCGCGAGCCAATGCTCTTCCACGAGTCGATCTTGCCGACGCGATCGGTGTAGAGTTTGGTCGCGGCGGCACTGCTGGAAGCGGCGAGCGCCCGGTCGGCCCGGGTCGGCTGATAGGCGCGGTTGGCGAGCGGCTTCCTGCCCGTCACGAATTCGGTGTAGGTCACTTGCTGGCTCCTGCCCGAGGTGCCGAAGGCGGTCGGGTCCGGCGTGATCGACGAGACGAACCAATCGTCGAACAGCAGGTGGTTGGCACAGTAGGAATCGTCGTGCTGGAGATTCTGCGCGAAATTCGCATCGGCCGCGTTGACCACCGCGTTGGAGGGTAGCAAGGGGCTGGCGTCGGAGTTTCCAATGAGGTTGTAGGCAAAGGGCGGGACCGAGTTTTCATAGCGCAGGTCCCAGTTGACCAACTCGACCAGCGAAGCGAGCGGCCGCGTCGGCAATTCGCCGATCACGCAGCGCGAGAGGCCTTCGGCGCTGGTGAAACCGGTGACGATGTAGCCGCGGCCGGTCGAGTCATCGGCATTCGGAAGCAGGCTGTCGCCACCGGCCGGATGTTTGATGAAGCTGTAGTCGAAGGGCGAATTGACCGGATGGCCGGTGCCGCCATAGTGGCGCCCCATGTCCGCGACGTCCTTCAAGCCCATGTTGGTATAATTGACGAAGGGGCTCGATTGGACGAAGCCCTTGGCGGGAAAATGGGTGCGGCTGGCCATCCGCGCGCCGAACACGGTCGAGAGGAATGGAACCGGATTGGTGAGGCATTGGCCGAGGGTCGCCTCGGCGAGTTGGGTCAGCGGCGCGTAGACCAGGTTGGCGATCTCCGGCTTGTAGACCATCCGGTAGGCAAGCGCGTGGGCACCGAGGGTCGACACGTCGAGGTAGATGCCGACCCCGTCTTGTCCGTTGTCGTTGTAATAGGTGTCGAACTTGGCGTCGGCCTTGATGGTGGCGGCGGTGGGCAAGGAGAGCACCGCAACGTTGCTGTTGCTCAAGATCGGGAAGAAATGTCCGCCGCCGTTGCGGAAACCGGATTTCAAGACGATGGCGGTTCCCGGGGCCACCGGAGTGGCGGACTCGGGGCTGAACAGGCGGGACTCGCCGGGCTTGAGCGTGAAACGGGTGTTGATCGAGTAACTCAGGTTGCCGTCGTTGGAGAGTGGCGGCGAGTTGTTGCGGGCTCCGCCCGTGATGCTGTTGTACTGGGTGTTGGCGACGCCGTTGAGGGTGTATCTGAGGGCGGCGGGCAGCGGTTTCGCGACGCCGAACGACATCGAGTCGACGCTGATCTCCACGTTGTAGGGATTCCACATCGTGATTGCCGGCGTCAACAACAGGCGCGGTGCCAGTCTGGCGGCATCCGCTGGCGTGGCGGGCCCGGCGCTGTGCGAAAAGATCCACTGCATCCGCGCGATCACCGGCAGGATGCGCACCTTGTGGAGGAAACTGAAACTGTCGCCGCCGATCGAAATCGCATGGGGCGACGCGGTGAACTTGCCGCCGCTGGTGGCCGTGACCCGCTTGTAGAAGGTTGCGAAGTCGATCATGTTCGCCCAACTGGTGACCGGGCCGTGTTGATAGATCGGGATGGTGTCGCCCCCGCGGTAGGACGCCCACGGGTAGAGCATCGAACGGGTGGGCACGGCGTCGCCGGGCGCGGGACGCGAGAACTGGATGTTGAGCGTGGGGGTCACCCGGAACAACGGGAGATTCGACCTCGGCTGCCTTTCCCATGACTCGGTCAACAGCGAGAGGTCCTTGCGCCAGCCGCCGGTGGCGGTGTTGGTCAGCAGCCCGGTCGAAACCGTCGAGAGGTCGTGGAAGAACTCACGCGAGGCCTTGTCTTCCTCCTTGGCGGCGATCAGGTCGGTTAGCTGCAGGGTGACGGCCTTGTCGGCGGGAGACGGGTCATCCAGCAAGGATTCGAGTCGGAACGGCCCGGGATCGGCGATCGAGTGCGACTTGGCATGCACCGCCCAGCGGGCCGGCGACGTCTCGGGATCGGGTGAGTAGGGCCGCGGCAGGCGGACCTTCTGGTTCTCGCCGCCGATCCACCAGGCGAGGCCGCCCTGCTGGCCGGGGGTGGTGATCATGGTGGGCGTCAGATGGACCTGAAGTTTTTCGCGTGCGGGCGAGCTGCCGAGCGATCCCGAGCCGACCAAGGTCACCTTGCCGCGGCCCGCCGCGGTATCGGGCAAGGTCAGGGGATCGGTGGTGGCGCGGGAGGTCAGCCAGCCGACGAAGCGGTCCTTTTTGAGGTTTCGATAGTTGCTGCCGGGAGTCTTCGGCCGGCCCTGGAAAGGCCCGGTCATTTCATGGTCGGCGCCCTGCCAGCTCTTCCACACCCCGAGCACCGGCGGGTTGTTCTCGTCAAGGATGTCGGCGCGGGCGGTGACCCGCGTGTCGGTGCCGGTCTGGCGTTGCAACTCGCCGATCGCCAGCAACAGGGAGAGCCGCGCGTTGGCCCGGGCGATCTCGCGGGTGGCGGAATTGGACGTGGTGCGCAGCGTGATGGTGGAAAGCGTCAGCAGGCCAATCGAGAGCACCGTGAGCAGAACCATCAGCGAGAGGGTGATGACCAGGGCGAAACCGCGGTGGGCGTCGCGTGGCTTTCCGCTTCGAATCTGGATCGGTGCTTTCATCGTGTTGCGTGCCGGGCTCGTCTTTCGGCATCCTTCCCCGCGGGTGAAAACGGCACCTCGCCGAAGGTCAGCGCGGCGATGCCGTTGGCGCCGATAAAATGCCGTCCACGGGCTTCTTCATGATACGGTTGTCGGGGAACTAACATTGGAGGCGGGAGCGACGGAGAATGGCTGGGGTGAATCCGGGAGCGCTGCAAAAAAGAATGGCGTCGCGGGAAAGGCCCCAGCCGCCGGAGACCCCTGCCGCGCGCGAAACGATTCCTCCATCAAGTTATGGGTTGCTATCAGCTCTTTTCGGGCGGAAGTCAATTTGGTATGGATTTCTTGTTGGCAACTACCCTGAAATTCCAAGTAGTTCACTCCAGCGGGGCCGAGTGTGGCCGGAGGGGCGAACGGGCTGGGTAACAAGCGGTGCGAGACGTGCACTACCCCCCCGCGATCGGGCTCTTTCCAGATTCCGGCGATGCGTTTGCCGCGGTCGCGGCACCTGGTGATGCCGGCGAGTCGGCGCGAGCGCACGGTCGGGGATTCGCGGACGCAGCCGATCGCGGATTCCGGCGGCGCGCTTCGACGCGGCGCGCCCGAAAGTGCGGGAGACCCTGCAAGGCTTCGGGATCCTCCCCTTGGATGTGCCGGCGCGGCAGTTTCCGGTGGCGTTGGCGAACCGCTACCTGGACATCAAGGCGGCGGGGCGGCTGTGACCAGCCAGCCGGCCATCCCGGAGGTGACAATCCCGTCTTGAGTATCCGGTCAGAAACACCAGTTTGGTCGAACCATCGCATGAAATCGCTCCCCTTTGGAAGACCCCTGCCGCTCTCGGGCATCGTGCTGCTTGCGGCCATCGTGCTGCATGCCGCCGCCGAAAAGACCACGGCCGATCCCGACCCCGGCGGCATCCTTCGCAAGCCCATTCCCGACAAATTGATTGTGCTCACCTTCGATGATGCGCCGGCCAGTCATGCGACGGTGGTGGCTCCGATTCTCAAGGAAATGGAATTCGGTGGCACGATCTATGTTTGCGACTTCGATTCCTTCAAAACCCGCAAGGATTGGTATCTGACCTACCGCCAGATGATCGCGATGGATGCGGAGGGTCTCGAAATCGGCAACCACACCCTGGGGCATTCCTCGGGATACGAGCCGGTGATGGCCATGGAGGATCAGGTCCTGGCCCATGGGGGTCCGCTGATGACGACACTTTGCTGGCCGATCTACAATGTGAACTGGAACGACTGTCCCGAGCTGGCCGCCCACGGTTATACCTTCGGACGTGGCGGACACGAGCGGCCTTATCGCCCGACGGTGGACAATCCATTCGATGTTCCGTCTTTTTCGATTCATGATGGAGTCCCGATCGAGAACTTCATCAAGCAGGCCCAGCAGGCCTGCCAGGGGCAGGTTGTTGTCTTTTGTTTCCACGGCGTGCCGGACATGGAACATCCGCCGGTCAGTCTGGAGCCGGCGACCTTCAGGGCGATGATGCAATATCTCAAGGATAATGGTTACCGATGTATCGCCATGCGGGACTTGACCGAATACATCGACCCGGCCAAGGCAGCCAGGCTACCCCGGACGGCTAGTGATCCAAAGGGCGGGCCTCCATTCATGTCGCTCGGGGACGACAGGCCTTTCGTCTCCCCTGCCAAAAGCGAGATCCTGGAATTCTCATTTCCGGACCTGCCTCCCGCGAATGTTTCCAAGACCGGTGTCCAACTTGCCGTTCCCTATGCCACGGATGTCACCAAGCTCGCGCCCGACATCAAGGTGTCGGAAGGGGCCGCCGTCACCCCGGCCACCGGTGTCGGCAACGACTTTACCAAGCCGCAGACCTATACCGTCACCGGGAAAGACGGCGAGACCAGAAAATACGTGGTGACGGTACTCGAGACCCCCGTCAGCAAGGCCAAGGAGATGACGGCCTTCACGCTACCGGGCAGCCTGTCCTCCGCCGTTTCAAGGAATCGCATCGTGATCCGGATGCCGAAGGCTGGCGACGTCAGAGCCTTGGCCCCCACCTTCACGCTTCCGCCTTTCGCGACGGCGGTTCCCGCGTCCGGCGCGGCTCTCGATTTCACCAAGCCGCAGACCTATATCATCACCGCCCAGGACAAGTCCACCCGGACGGTGACGGTGGCGGTGGTCAAGAGCGACAAGCAGAACGCGTTCACCTGGAGCAAAGCCGGTGACGGCGACTGGAGCGAGGCGGCAAGCTGGTCGGGCAATGCCGCACCGGAGAGTGCCGGATTGGAGGACTACATTTTGAACTTCAACCCGGGTGGTGCTTGCAGCGCCAGCAATGATTTGAAGGAAGGATTCCTGTTGAACCAACTCGTCCTCGGAGATCGTGCCGGCGGTCTGGTTTTGAACGGCGGTGGCATGACCTTCACCAGCGGCCATGCCGGGAAAATCGCTCCGGTGATCCATGCCGGCAAGTGCGGACGGGTCGACATCAATGTCCCTGTGAACCTTCAGGAGGATCTCATGGTGACTACCGCACCCGACAAGGATCCCAATTGCTTCCTCAGCTTCAACGGCATCATCTCGGGTCCCCGCGCGCTGATTCTGAACAGCTCCGGTGATCCCAACGTCGCCGGCATCAACTTCCACGACGTGCATTTCGGGATCCTTCAGCTTAACAACTCCAACACCTTCAGCGGTGGAACCCTCATCAACGGCGGCAAGATCAACGTAAGGAAGGAGGATGGTCTGGGAACCGGGACGGTAACCCTGGATCAGTTCGGCACCTTGTCGACCGAGAGCACCATCGCGAATCCTCTGGTGATTCAAAATGGAACGCTCTTCCATTGCTCCCTGAGCGGTTCCATCCAGCTCAACGGGACCGCGAACCTCATCGGCAATTGCACGATTTCCGGCGGGATGAGCGGTTCCGGCGGCTTTACCCTGCATGGTACCAATGGAACCTACCTCAACATGGTGCCCGGTGGCACCGTGACTCTGGAAGGCACCAACACCTACACCGGTCCGACCACCGTCTTTCCGGGGACTCTGATTGTGAAAAAGGCCGCGGGGCTCTACAACGGGGACAGCGCGAAATGGACTCCGGCGAACATCACCATTCACAAGGCCGCGACGCTGCGGCTCCATGTCGGCGGGCCCGGTGAGTTCAGTGGGGAGCAGCTTGGCAAGCTGTTGGGGAATCTCTGCACGGCGGTCCATGAGAATGGCTTGATGGGTGGTTCGTTCTTGTCCCTGGATACGGCCAACGCCAGCGCTCCGGTGATTGTTTCCGCCAACATCACGGATTCCAAAGGTCCGGGTGGCGGTTCGTTTCGTTTCACGAAATGCGGGGCAGGTGTGATGAAGCTCGCGGGCAACAACACTTATACCGGCAGGACGGTGCTTGAGAACGGCATCTTGAGTGTTTCATCCCTCAACAGCTTCACCAAAGGCAAGGGCAGGCCCGGCAGCAGCCTGGGAGCACCGCAGGACATCGAGGCCGGCGAGATCGTCATCGGCGAGGAAGGCAAGGATGGGGATTGCGCCCTGGTTTACACCGGCTCCGGCGAGACCTCCGACCGAGTGATCAATCTCGCGGGAAAGAATGCCACCGTGACCTTCGATCAATCCGGCACCGGCCTGTTGAAATTCACCAGTGCCTTGCTGATTTCCGGTTATGGCGCCGACAAGACGGTCGTGCTCAAGGGTGACACCGCGGGCACCGGCGAGATCGCCGGAGCGATCATCGATCCCCATGACCGCGCGGGCAAGGCGGCCACAGCGGTCGTCAAGTCCGGCAGCGGAACCTGGATCTTGTCCGGAGCCAACACCCATAGCGGTCCGACCCGGGTGACCCAGGGCACCCTTTCGCTCTCGAGCGCTCAAAGCCTCGGTGGTAGCACGGAGATCGGCATCCGCACAGGGGCGATCTTGGAGCTGAACTTCGTGGGTGAAGCGCGCGTCGGGAAACTCTTTTTCGACGGGAAGCCGCAACCCGCCGGCAGGTATGATGCGAGGAGTTCCCCCAAGTTCATTCAAGGTACGGGGGTTCTGACGAATGGGTAGGCGCCTGTTCATGGAACCATGCCAACCGCCGGGCTCGTGGCCGTTCCCGGTAACGCGCGGAATTCCAAGGGTTGATCCGAGGGGGCAGGGGAATCGAGGTGGGAACGATCCCATGGCGAATCCGATTGGATCAGGGCGGCGGCGGGCCTGCGAAGCGGAGAAGAGCGGACAGGAGCCGCGCGGTCGGCGCACTTGACACCCGTCGGTCCGACTGGCACCAAGCTGGTGGGATTGGGACCCCGTCTCACCGCCCTGAGGGCGGAAATGAAACCATGGCATTCAACAGGACCTCTTATCAGAAATTATCCGGATGGGGCGGAAATCTAGCAGAAAGGTGCGCGCAGGACGCGGTGGCGCTAAGGTCCGGTCAGTAGCGCCGGGATCCTGCCGAGAGGAGGAGACCGGCCGTTCCGCGGCGCCTGCGAACGGCCGATTCCGCGGCTGGCGCGGCTGGCTGCTGCGCATCGCGCTCCTGATTCTCTCTCCGGTCCTGTTTTTCGTGCTGCTGGAAGGTGGATTACGGATCGCGGGCTATGGTTACCCCACGGGATTTTTCCTCGGGCCGGACGCGCGGGGCGCATACACCGCCAACTGGCGTTTCGGATGGAGATTCTTCCCAAAGGCTCTGGCCAGGGATCCACATCCGTGTCTTCTCGCTCCCAAGCCGACGGGAGCGATCCGCATCTTCGTTCTCGGCAGTTCGGCGGCCATGGGCACGCCCGATCCGTCGTTCAGCTTCGGCCGGATTCTCGAAGTCATGCTCCGCGAGTGTTATCCGGACAGGAAATTCGAAGTCGTCAACGCGGCGATGACGGCGATCAACTCCCATGCCGTCCTTGAGATCGCCCGCGACTGCGCCGCCCGCGAACCCGATCTCTTTGTCGTCTACACGGGCAACAATGAGGTGGTCGGCCCCTACGGCCCGGGCACGGTGTTCCAGGAGTGGTCGCCGGGCATCGGATGGGTCCGGGCCGCCCTGCGGGTGAAATCGACCAGGACCGGACAATTGATCGAAAATTCGGCGGGATCCCTTCGCTCCGCCAAGGATGCCCCCGTCCGGTGGGACGGCATGAGGATGTTCATGAAGCAGAAGGTGGGCGAAGACGACCCGCGGCTGGCGGCGGTTTATGAAAACTTCGGGCGGAATTTGACCGATCTCTGCGGCGTTGCCCGGAAGGTGGACGCGCGGGTGGTCCTGTCGAACGTGGCCGTGAACCTGTCCGACTGCCCGCCCTTCGCGTCGCGGCACCGGCCCGGCCTGCGGGACGGGGAACTGGCGGAATGGGAGGCGCTCTACGGGGAGGGCTGCGGGTTCGAGACCGCCAAGGCGTGGGAAACGGCGCTCGACAGGTTCGAGCGGGCCGCTGCGATCGATGACCGCTTCGCGGACCTCCAGTTCCGCATCGGGCGGTGCATGAGGGAGGTCGGCCGGTCCGACGAGGCTCTCCGGCGATTCGTGCTGGCGCGCGATTTGGACGGCCTGCGATTCCGCGCGGACTCGCGGACCAATGCGGAGATCCGCAAGGTGGCGGATCGGGAGAAGGCCGCCGGGGTCCGGTTTGTTGATGCCGAGAGCGCGTTTGCCGGGGCCGGTCGGGACCTCGGCGATGTTTCCGCCGGCAGGCTGTTCCATGAACACGTTCATTTTACCTTCGATGGGGACTACCTGCTCGCGAGGGCCGTGTTCGATCAGGTGTGCGAGGCGCTTCCGCAGCTCGCGGATTCCACCGGGCGCGGCGCGGTCCCTTCCAGGCAGCGTTGCGCGGAACTACTGGCTCTGACGCCGTGGGACGACTATCAGATCGCCGCGGACATGGTGGAAATGACCTCGAGGGAACCCTTCGTCAGCCAGATCGATCACGACATCCGCCAGAGCGCGGCCCGCGCCCGCAGGGACAATCTGCGGACGCTGGCCTTGCAGCCGGAAGCAAGGGAGGCCGCATGGAAGACCTACGGAACAGCCCTTGCCGCCGCGCCCGATGACTGGTGCCTGCATCGCCGGTTCGGCAGACTGGCCAAGCAATCGAACCGCCCCGAGGTGGCCGTGGAACATCTTCGCATCGCGGTTGCGAAACTGCCGGGTGACGGGCCACTCCACAACAACCTCGGCACCGCCCTGGCGGCCCTCGGGAAATCCGACGAAGCCCTCACCCACTATCAGAAAGCTCTGGCGATCAATCCGGACGACGAGATGGCCCATTTCAATCTCGGCAATCTGCGGACCAGTGATGGCAAGTTGGAACAGGCGATCGGGCATTTTCTGAAGGCGGTGGAGCTCAATCCCGGCTACGATGCCGCCCACTTCAATCTTGGAAACCTGCTGGCCGGCCGGGGCCGGACCGATGAGGCCATCGCCCGTTTCCGGACGGTCATCGAAATCCGGCCGGACGACGTGGAGGCCCACAGCAATCTCGGTGCCCTGCTGGCGGGGCAGGGCAGAACCGCCGACGCCATCGGGCATTTCGAGAAGGCACTGGAAATCAGACCCGGCGACGCGAGGCTCCGGAGCAATCTCGAACTCGCGCGCTCGAAGGCGGGAAAGCCCTGACGCCGCTCAGAACAGCGAGTAGATGAAGGGTGCCGCGCCGGTGCCGCCGAGCAGGGTGAGCAGTCCTAACAGTAACAGCAGCGCTAGAATTGGCAGCATCCACCACTTCTTGTTGGTCCGGATAAATCCCCACAATTCGCCGATGAAGCCGCCCGGATTGCGGCGGCTTCCGGCTTTTTCGAATTCCCTTCTTCGTTTGCTCATGACGGGCGAAAAGCGGTCTGACTTCAGTATTGGCGGAAGTACGAGTGCGGATCAAGAGGGCATTGCTTGGGTTCCCAATAGCTTTCGCGTCCCGGTTCCGGCTTGAGATCCAGCAAATCCCGTCCGCGCAGGCGGAAAAACAGCGCCACCGGGGTGAGCACCACAAAATACAGCGCTGCAAGCACCGCATAGGACACCAGCCACCCGATGGGAAAGACCACCACCATCCAGGCGACGAAAACCGGGCGCAAGAGAGACGGTTTGAACCATCCGGGAAGACCAACCACGATGGCGGCGGCCGCAAGCGCGAGTCCGAGGGCCGGCCGCTCCTGGTTCCAAGATTGGTGCGCGGCAAGCAGCAGGAAAACGGCCAGCCACAGGCCGGCGAACTGCCGGAGCACCTTGCGATCCGGGTTGAATGGAAGGTCGGACCAGGTCATGGTGCTTCAGTCGGGTTCGAACGAGTCCAGGTATCTCCGTCGTTCCTCCTGGGTGATCTTGTCTTTCATCTGGTCCTTGAGCAGCACGAAATGATCGAGGACGAGAACATCCATGTCGGTGGCGAGAAAACACCGGTAGGCGTCCTCCGGCGTGCATACCAACGGCTCCCCGCGGATGTTGAAACTGGTGTTGATCAGCACCGGGCATCCGGTGAGTTCGCCAAAGGCTTTCACCAAGCGGTAGAACCGGTCGTTCCCCGCTTCATCGACCGTTTGGACCCGGGCACTGTAGTCCACATGGGTGACGGCGGGGAGGCTTGAGCGCACCTGACGGATCCGCCCAAGCAGATCGTCGCTGTCGTCCGCAATGGCCGGAGCGGGAGGTCGTCGGTGTTTCTCCCGGACCGGTGCGACGATGAGCATGTAGGGACTCTCCCGCTCCGGCGCCATCTCGAAGAATTCACCCGCGCGTTCCTTGAGAACAGCAGGAGCGAAAGGGCGGAAGCTCTCACGGAACTTGATCTTTTGGTTCATGGTCGATTGCAGGGTGGGATCGCGCGGATCCCCCAGGATACTCCTGGATCCCAGCGCCCGCGGACCAAATTCCATATGCCCCTGAAACCAGCCCACGACCTTGCCGTCGGCGAGCAGCCCGGCCACCCGCTTGAGGAGTCCTGCCTCGTCCGCGAAGGTCTCGTGAGGGGCGTCCAATGGTGCCAGGAAAGCCTCAATCGCGAACCGATCAAACGAGGGTCCGAGAAACCCGCCTTGCATGGTGTCTCGAGGGCCGGGGGTGCGCGGGTGATCCAGCAGTTGATGCCAGACAAACAGGGCGGAGCCAAGCGCTCCTCCCGCGTCTCCCGCCGCCGGTTGGATCCAGAGATTCTCGAACGGGCCCTCGCGCAGCAGGCGTCCGTTGGCGACGCAGTTGAGCGCCACTCCGCCCGCCATGACGAGGTTGTCCATGCCGGTCCGGCGGTGGATCTCCCTGGCCATGCGCAGCACGATCTCTTCGGTGACCTGCTGGACGCTGGCCGCAAGGTCCATGTGGCGTGGTTCCAGAGCCGATTCCGGCGTTCTCGGCGGACCACCGAACAGCCGGTGGAATTTCTCATGGGTCATCGTCAGGCCCTGGCAATAGTTGAAGTATTCCATGTTCAACCGGAAGCTGCCATCCGGCCTGAGATCGATAAGCTTGCGGAAGATCGTCTCCGCGAACACCGGCTTGCCATAGGGAGCCAGTCCCATCAGTTTGTATTCACCGCTGTTCACCCTGAAACCGCAGTAATACGTGAACGCGGAATAAAGCAGCCCCAACGAGTGGGGAAACCGCAACTGTCCGAGGAATCCCAGTCGGTTGCCTTCACCGGTGCCGAACGTGGACGTGCTCCATTCCCCGACTCCGTCCAGTGTCAGGAAGGCGGCCCGTTCGAACGGACTCGGGAAAAACGCGCTCGCCGCGTGACTCTCGTGATGATCGGTGAAAACGAGCCGCGCTTGGTCGGCACCCGGCAAATGCCGGCGCAGCGTGCGCCGCAGGTGCAGTTTTTCCTTGAGCCAGACGGGCATCGCGTGGCGGAAACTCCGGAAACCCGCCGGTGCGAACGCCAGATAGGTCTCCAGCAGTCGGTCGAACCTGGAGAGCGGTTTCTCATAAAAAACGATATAATCCAGATTCTCCGCCTTCAGCCCTGCTTCCCTCAGGCAATACGCGACCGCCTGGACCGGGAACCCGGCATCGTGCTTCTTTCGCGAAAACCGCTCCTCCTGCGCGGCGGCCACGATCCCTCCATCGACAATCAATGCGGCCGCACTATCGTGATAAAATGCCGAGATCCCAAGAATGACCGTCACGCGTCCCACGCTAGTCGGAATCCCGGATCGGACAAGCCCAGGTCCGGGGGGGCAGGAAGTCATCCTCTCACTTGAGATGATGGATTCCTTCCTTCAATCGGAAATCAAGAATCGTCACTCCTCAATCGCCGATTGGAGTCCGCGAAGATGTTGCGTCGCTCTGAAGAGGTTCGCGCCGCTTGGAACTTCCCGCGGAAAGGTCCTTCCTTGGCGAGTGGTCGGGGGCGCGAGACGCCCCTTCTCCGTCGCCCGCTTCGGGCTTGGAGATCCCGTTGGCTGGGGTGCTCGACGCCAGCAGGCTGGCGGGGGAGAGCGGCAGCAGGCTGCACGCAGTCCAAGGGGGGAGGTGTGTCAGGGTTCGTCACGCTCCCGTCGCTTCCGCGGCTCCTCGCCGGCGACCAGGAAGACGATCTCGCCCTTGGGCGGGTGGGCTTGGAAATGGGCGAGCAGTTCCGCCGCGCTGCCGCGGTGGTAGGTTTCGAACTTCTTGGTCACCTCGCGGGCGACGCAGCAGGGGGCCTGCGGGTGCTGGCCGGCAAGCAGCTCGAGGGTCGACAGCAGGCGGTGCGGCGACTCGAAGAAAATGCTGCTGCCCTCGGTGGCGAGGGATTCCTCGAGCACGGCGAGGCGCTTGCCCTTCTTGAGCGGCAGGAAGCCGAGGAAGCGGAAGGCGTGGACCGGGAAGCCGGAACCGACGAGCGCGGTCAACACGGCGGAGGGGCCGGGCAGCACCTCGAGCGGCAGGCCTTGCGCGATGCAGGCCTGGACGACGCGGTAGCCGGGTCCGAGACGGCGGGCATCCCGGCGTCGGTGATCACCGCGACGGTCTCGCCGCCGCGGACGGCGTCGAGCAACTCCTCAATGGGGTCAGTTCTATCCGATTCACATCAAGCTCCATTTTCCCGGACTCTATCGGGGTATGGGGTCAGTTCTATCGGATTCACATTTATCGAGGCACGGCTGAGGTGGACCCAGCCGAGGGCTTCGGATCGCGCGGTCTTGGGCGCGGTTGGAATCCTTGGCACCCGCGATCGGGTTTGGTGCCGCCAGCAGCCTGGCGGGGGAGAGCGGCAGCAGGCTGCACGCAGTCCAAGGGGGAAGGTGCGTCAAGGTTCATCGCGCTCCCGTCGCTTCCGCGGCTCCTCGCCGGCGACCAGGAAGACGATTTCACCCTTGGGCGGGTGGACTTGGAAATGGGCCAGCAGTTCCGCCGCGCTGCCGCGGTGGTAGGTTTCGAATTTCTTGGTCAGCTCGCGGGCGACGCAGCAGGGGGCTTGCGGGTGCTGGCCGGCGAGCAGCTCGAGGGTCGACAGCAGGCGGTGCGGCGACTCGAAGAAAATGCTGCTGCCCTCGGTGGCCAGGGATTCCTCGAGGACGGCAAGACGCTTGCCCTTCTTGAGCGGCAGGAAGCCGAGGAAGCGGAAGGCGTGGACCGGGAAGCCGGAACCGACGAGGGCGGTCAGCACGGCGGAGGGGCCGGGCAGCACCTCGAGCGGCAGGCCTTGCGCGATGCAGGCCTGGACGACGCGGTAGCCGGGGTCCGAGACGGCGGGCATTCCGGCGTCGGTGATCACCGCGACGGTCTCGCCGCCGCGGACGGCGTCGAGCAACTCCGGCAAACGTCGTACTTCGTTGTGATCGTGCAGCGAGACCAGCGGCTTGCCGGTGATGCCGAGCCGGGCGAGCAGCGGCGCGGAGTGGCGGGTGTCCTCGCAGGCGATGCGGTCCGCCTCCTTGAGCACCTCGATCGCCCGCAAGGTGATGTCGCCCAGGTTGCCGATCGGCGTGGGGACGAGGACGAAGCGGCCGGGTTCGGACATGGAAGACAGGCTTGCGGCAAGATGCCGCAGCCACGGTTAGTAGCCGTTGGCGAGGCGCGAGACCATGGCCTCGCTGGCGCGCTCGAGGGCGTCGGGCAGGGCGTTGTTGCGCGAGGTCTGGAGGTTGGAATCGACGAAGAAGCGGCTGTTGCCGACCGAGCTGCCGGAGGCGAGGACCTTGGACGGGTCGCGGGCGTCCTTGAGGGTCCAGGTCAGGGTGACGGTGTTCTGCAGTTCTTCCGGCCGCAGGGTGTCGAGGCGGGTGCTGCGCAGCGGCGTGTAGATGATCGTCCGCACGGTGCCTTCGAGGATGGCGTCGGCCTTTTCAAGCGTGGTGATGCGGAAGGTGCCGTCCCGCACGACGGCATCGGTCGCGGCGCTGGTGGCAAGGGCTTCGGCGCGCGGGTGCAGGGTGTCGTTGCGGAACATCGGCACCGTGATGTGGTTCACGTCGCGCAGGACCGCCGGCTTGGCGCCGCCGAGCTGGTAGCCGGCACAGGAGGTGAAGGCGAGGGCGAGGAGGAAGAGGAGGAAACGCATTTGGAGATTGGGTAATTGGGCAGTTGGGTAATTGGGTGGAAAGTCGTGGATTCCGAGATCCCTAATTTCCTAATCTCCCAATTCCTTAATTTCCTTTCCTTAATTCCCCCCCAGCGCCGCGAGGCGGGCCTTCGCCTTGTCGTGGAGGTCGCCGTATTTCGACTTGCGGAGGACTTCCTCGTAATAGAAGCGGGCGGAGGTGGTGTCGCCCTTGCGTTCGTAGAATTCGGCGATGTTGAACGAGCGCTGGATGTCCTCGCCGCCCAGGTTGGACATCAGTTGGCGGGCTTCGGCGTTCTTCGAGTGGCCGGGATACTGGCGGAGGTAGTCCTGGAAGGCCTCGCGGGCGCGGTCGAGGTTGGCCTGGTCCTGGTTGCCGCTGCGGGCCTGGTCGAGCAGGATCTTGCCGATGCTGAACTGGCCTTCGGGGGCTTCGCGGCTGTCCGGGTATTCGACGACCAGCTCGCGGTAGGCGGCGATCGCCTTGCTGGAGGCGGCGGTCTTGCCCTTGCTTTCCCAGAGTTCCCCGATGGTGAACAGGGCCTTGGAGGCTTGCGGCGAACTCGGCGCGTTGGTGCGCACCTTGGCCAGCATTTCGGTGATCCGTTCGTCGGAGATCCGCGCCTTGAGGCCGAGGAAGCTGGTCTTGACCTGGCCGTCGGCGGCGGCCTGGGCCATGGCGGCCTGGCGGTTGAGGGCCTTTTCGTAAAGGCCGCTGTTGTTGTAGCGGGAAATCAGTTCCTGATAGGCGTCGAAGGCCTTCGGGACATCGCCGGCTTCCTCGAGCAATTCACCTTGGCGGAACCGCGCTTCCGGGGCGCGGCGGGCGAGCGGCATTTCATCGCCGATGGTGTCGTAGAGCTTGATCGCCTTGGAGCGCTTGCCGGCGCTTTCGGCCCCCTGGGCTTCGCTGAACAAGGCCTCCGCCCGCTCCTGGTTGGGTGCCGCGCCGCCGACCAAGGGCGGCAGGTCGGCATCGTCACCGCAAGAGGCGAGCAGGACCGCGAGGGCGGGAAGAACGAGTTGCGGGAATCGCATGGCTGGAAATTAGGAAGGAGCGGGACCTTGCGGGAAGAGAAATTCGCGGGGTTTTCAAGACGCGCCGAGTTCGGCCGAGCGGCGGGCGGCGGCGTGGACGGCTTCGATGAAGGAGGAACGCATCCCGCGTTGCTCCAATTCGGCCAGCCCGGCGATGGTGGTGCCGCCCGGGGAAGCGACCATGTCCTTGAGCGCGGCGGGGTGGAGGCCGGTTTCGAGGACCATGGCGGCGGCCCCGAGGACGGTCTGGGCGGCCAGTTTCAAGGACTCCGCGCGGGGCAGGCCGGCGCGCACGCCGCCGTCGGCCATCGCCTCGATCATGATGTAAACGAAGGCCGGGCCACTGCCGGACAGCCCGGTGACCGCGTCCATCAGCGACTCGGGAAGTTCCACCGCCAGTCCGACGGCCCCCAGCAGCAGGCGGGCGGCATCGGCGTCGGCGTCGCTCGCGCCGGCCCCGCGGCAGTAGGCGGCGGCCCCTTTGCCGACCAGCGCGGGGGTGTTCGGCATGCAGCGGACGACCCGGACGCCGGCCGGGACCCGGGCTTCCAGCCAGCCGGTGGTCAGGCCGGCGGCGACCGAGATGACCCGCGCGTCGCCGGCCGGCAGCGCGGCCAGGGCGGCCGCGGCGTGGTGCGGCTTGGTGCACAGCAGATAGGTGTCGGCATCCAGCCCGGCGATCCCGTCCGCGATCCGCGCGCCGGTGGCGGCGGCGAAGGCCGCGGCGGCGGCCGGGTGGGAGTCGCAGCCGCTGACCTGGGAGGCGGTGATCACCCCGGCGCGGATCGCTCCTTCCACCAGGGCGCTGCCCATTTTCCCGCAACCGATGACCCCGAGTTTCATGTCGCGGCAGACTAGGGTGGCCGCGCCGCGGCGGGCGAGCGCCATTTTGGAGCCGGGGATTTACCCGATCCCCCCAAGCGGATCCTTGCCGTGAGGCCCCGATCGGGGTTAGACCCGGCGTGCTCCCCGCCGATTGCCGTCCTCCCCGCGATCATGAAATCACCGCCGTCCTCGTTTTTCGCCCGGCTGGCCGCGCTGCTGCTCGGCTCCGCTGGCGGGGTGTCGGCGCGGGTCGTGGTCAGCGAAATCCACTATCACCCGGTGGAGGAGCCGGCTTTCGACAGCATTGAGAATTTCAATCCCGCGCTCGATCTCGGCGAGGACGTTCACGAGTTCGTGGAGATCCACAATACCGGCGCGTCGTCGGTCGACCTGAGTGACTGGACGCTCTCCGGCGGGATCGATTTCACCTTTCCGGCGGGGACCGCGGTTGCGGCCGGCGGCTTCAAGGTGATCGCCAGGAATGTCGGCCGGCTCCAGACGGTGTATGGGGTCGGCGGCGTGCTGGGGCCCTTCGGCGGCCAGCTTGCCAACCGCGGCGACACCGTCCGGCTGAAGGACGCGGCGGGCGCGACGGTCGATTCCGTCACCTATGCGGCATCGTTTCCCTGGGCCGGCGCGGCGGATGCCTTCGGCGCGCAGGACCGCTTCACCGGGCTCAACTCGGCGGATTTCCAATACAAAGGCCGCTCGCTCCAGCGGGTCAGCGCCAGCGCGAATTCGAATGATCCCGCCAACTGGCTGGCCTCGCCGCTGGGATCCGGACCGACGCCCGGCGGACCCCAGGCGGTGACCCGCGCCGTGCCGCAGCCGGTGGTGGTCGGCCAATCGCGGGTCCAGGCGGGCGACGGCGCGGCGCGGATCCTCGCCGGCAACGCGGCCACCGTGTCCTGCGTCTTTTCCTCCACTGCCAGCTTGTCCGCAGTGCGGCTCGAATGGTTCGTCGACGGGGTCGATTCGACCACGGAGACCCGTGTGACGACGACCATGAGCGACCTCGGAGGCGGAATGTTTTCGGCTCCGATCCCGGCCCAGGGCGCGCGGGCCATCGTCCGCTACCGCTTTCTCGCCGACCGCGGCGACGGCAGCGAAGTCGTCTCGCCGCGCGCCGATGATCCCGTGCTGAGCGAGGTCGGCCCCGGCGGCGCGCGGGAGCCGTGGCACGGCTACTCGCATCCCGCCGGCAGCCCCCACGCCGCCACCCTGTGGGAAATCCGCGACGCCACCGGCGACTACGAGCGCCCGCTGCTGCGCGTGACCTCGACGAGCGCGCTGAGCGTCCTGCCGATCCCGTTCGACGCGCTGAGCTATGGCCAGACTTACTGATCGTCTGGTGCGACCGCGACTTCACCGCGCCCGGCTTCCACAGCGGCTTCGGCCTCGCCGCGGAAGGCCAGACGCTGCTGATGACGCGGGGCGCCAGCATCCTCGACAGCGTGACCTTCGGCCCGCAGGCCCCCGACCTGGCGATCGGCCGGATCCCCGACGGCGGCGGCGGCTGGACCGCCAATGTTCCGACGCCCGGACTGACGAACCGCGCGGTGGCGCTCGGCGGCACCGCGACGCTGTCGATCAACGAATGGATGGCCGCCCCGGCCTACGGCGAGGATTGGTTCGAGCTGCACAACCGCGGCAGCAGCCCGGTGGCGCTCGGCGACCTTTACCTCAGCGACCACCCCGCCACCCGCAAGCTGACGCGGATCCCGCCCCTGTCCTTCATCGCGGCCGGCGGCTTCACCCGCTTCACCGCCGACGGCAGCACCGCCGGCGGCAACCGCTGCCATTTCAAACTCGCCGCCGGCGGCGAAAGCCTGGTGCTCAGCGCGGCGAACGGCATCGGCACGATCGATTCGGTGACCTTCGGCAGCCAGGCCGACGATGTCTCGCAGGGCCTGCTCCCCGACGGCGGCACCGCCGTGGTCTCCTTCGTCACGACCGCCTCGCCGGAGGAGCCGAACTGGCTGCCGGCAACGGTCGTGATCAACGAGGTGCTCGCCCGTCCCGCTCCCGGCAAGGAGGACCGGATCGAACTCCACAACCCCGGCGGCAGCGCGATCGCGATCGGCGGTTGGTGGCTCAGCGATGATTTCCGGGCGCCGGAAAAGTACCAATTTCCCGCGGCTACCCTGATTCCCGCCGGCGGCTACCTCGAAGTCACGGCCAGCCAGTTCGGGGCGGGGGCGATCCCGTTGGCGCTGGCCTCGACCGGCGACGAGGTCCGGCTGTCGGCGGTCGATGGCGGCGGCGCGCTGACCGGCTTCGGCGCGCGGGTCGCCTTCGGGGCCTCGGCGGAGGACGTCAGTTTCGGCCGGGTCGCCGCGAGCGGACTGGCGAACGGCCTCGGCGGCGCGGAGTTCTGGCCGCAAAGCCGCGCCACCCCGGGGGCCGCGAACGACCCGCCGTGGACCCGGCCGGTGATCTTCAACGAGGTCATGTACCATCCGGTCGACGGACCGGGCGGCATCGACGTGACGGCCACCGAGTTCATCGAGCTGCACAACCCGACCCACGCCGCGGTCGACCTCGCCGGCTGGCGGCTGGATGGCGACTCCGCTTTCACCTTTCCGGCGGGCACCACGCTGCCGCCGGCCGGCTACCTGCTGCTGGTCGGTTTCGACCCCGCCGACGCGGGGGGCCTGGCAGATTTCCGCGCGACCTACGGGCTCGCCCCCGCCACGCCGGTCCTCGGGCCCTTCACCGCGAAGCTGGCGAACAACCGCCACCGCCTGGAGATCGCGTGGCCGGACGACTTCGAGGGCCTGACCCGCCACGTGATGTCCGACCGGGTCGACTACCGCGACCTCGCGCCGTGGCCGACCGGAGCGGATGGCGGTGGCAGCTCGCTGCAGCGGGCGAATCGGGCGGCGATCGGCCACGACGCCGCCACCTGGACCGCCGCCGCCCCCACGCCCGGCGCGGTCAACGGCGGGCACTACCCGGTGATCGACCTCGACGACGACGGGATGCCGGACGATTGGGAGGAGTTCCATGCGCTGCTCGCCGGCGTCGATGACAGCGCGGACGATGCCGATGGCGACGGTTCCGGCAACCTCGACGAATACCTCGCGGGCACCGATCCGCGGGACCCGGCCTCGCGGTTCGCCATCACCGGGATCAGCGGACCGGTCGGCGGCAGCGTTTCGATCACCTGGCCGGGCGTCGCCGGCAAGCGCTACCGGATCAGCACCGCGACCGCGCCCGGCGACTGGACCGCGCGGCCGGAGGTAATCGACTGCCCCGCCACCGGCCCGCTGCATGCCTTGGTGCCGACCGCGGGCGCAGCGACCTTTTTCATCCGGGTGGCGGTGGAACCGTGACAGGGCCAGCGCTCGTCCACGAGGGAGGGCGGCGTGATCGACGCACCCGCGGAGGGAGATTTTCAACCGCAGATGAACAGGATGGACGCAGATCCAGGGGTGAAAGGCCAAGCCGCTGCCGTTTCCAGCACCAGATTTCCGAAACCCAGTCGTGT